>PLJR01000171.1 GCA_003140295.1 Acidobacteriota bacterium | reverse complement strand
TTCAACAACAGCGAACTGAACGCGATGAATACTCGCTCAGCTAACTCACTGAAAATCTGGCGGGGCCGACGGGGCTCGAACCCGCGACCTCCTGCGTGACAGGCAGCAGTAACGGAGTTAGTAACCTCTCCATTTTCAACCACTGCCCACAAACGCAAAGACTTAGGCTGGCATTGAGCATGTGTGCGGATGTAGCCGCATGTAAGCGACTGATCGTAGGGTCGCTACAAAAGCCGCTACACCGATCACGGGCATCCGCCGCCACGCGAATCGAGGCCATCCCTGCGGCTCGGTGAAGCGCAAAGCCGCCAACTCCTGTGCCGGCATAGTGTGTTCGCGAGAGAGGCGTGTGACCGGTGCGGAAAAGTTCTTGGGCCGGTTCGCTACACCAGGCGAGATGAGCCGGGCGAATGGTGCTCCCGGTTTTGTCGAGACGGCGTGGAACGGAAACTGGGCGCGTGCGAATCCTGCGGCACAACCCTCAACGCGAAGCGAAAACGTGCGCGTTTTTGCTCTGAAGTCTGCCGCATGCGGCCCGGTGTCCCAGACCGATCAAATAACCCGAAAACACCCATACTGAACAAAGGACTTACAGACGCAATTTTGGCGGTTGGCTATGGGGGTAGCTTGGGAGCAAGAAAATCGCCCTAGCAGGATGCTAGCGCGAATCTTTATGGAGCAGTACGTTTGAAATAAATCAAAGAATCAAACGATCACGGGGAAGCGCATATCGAAAATTACCTAAAACTGTTGCTTGATGCCGAAGAGGCGAACTCAATGCAAAATTGGAGGGTAGTCTGCGGTGACGAATAAAACGCCAGGGTCGGTGAAACGGGGCAGACCTGCTGATGAATCCCGCGCCGCGGCCATCCGTGCGAGGCTGGTGTCGTGGAAGCAGACGCCAGAGCCGCAGAGAATCTCGCTCCGCGCACTGGCCGTCGAGTTGGGTACCTCGCACCAAGTCCTAAGCTTCTACCTTCGAAGCCTACACAGGTGGCAGAAGGAGGAATACGAACAACAGGCGGAAGACATTCGCAACCGTGCTGAGGCCGAGAATCGCTGCTTGACCCCTTGGGAAGAGGCCCGAGCCGTCGCTTATGATCGAGCTGCGTTACACTCCATGATCGATTCCGTGCTCAATGAGTCGGTTCCCAAGATTCTTAAGGGGCTTGAGGCGGCTGCGAAGGCTGGGAACCTTTCGAAGCAGCAGCAGAGGACTGTAATGGCGCTTGCTCGCAATGGATTTCCGCAGGCGCAAAAGATTGTGGGATTAATTTGCCACTAACTCCCGCGCGCGCCGCTAAGTGCTTTAGATCAGATCATGGAAAGTTGGCAACTCTGCTAAAATAGCGCCGCATGCCCTCTACATATTCTTCAATGCAAAACCTCGCAAAAGCGAAGGCCTGTTGGCGGGCGCCGCGACCCTGGCGAAGTTATCAGGAAACCCGTCTGATTCGGTGTCTCGTCTGGCAGTGGTACGTAAGCGGAGTGAGCGGACAGTCGAGATGCGCCGGCCGCGCGCTGGCCCGATGGCTCGGCGTCAGTCACACGTACATTCAGAAGCTCGGTCGGATATTTTCGGTAAACCCAAATGATGGTGCTCGAATGGGATCAGCCACAATCGAGGATCTGAGACGCGCCAGGGAGGAAACCGGCAAGCAGAGGGAACGCGGATCGCTGCGCCGTCCCACAGCTACGCAAATGGCGTGTCTGGTAGCGGGTGTTACCAGGCCCCCAGCCACACGAGCGGCAAACGCAAACGTTGCTCCTCCAGATTACACCGCCATTCATATCGCGCATCTCAGAATGCAGGCTGAACAGCAGAGGGTTAATGTGCGGTTCATCGCGCCACGGCGATGGAGGTAAGGGCGCTGAGCGCAAAGACACGTCGCGGCAATGGGGAGAAACTCTAGAATGGCCGGAACCGGGCGAAATTCCAAGGCGGGCGGGCGCAAGCCCGACTCACTCAACAGGGCGACTGAAGGCCGCAAGCATGTCCTCAGTGTTCTTGCCAAGCTCAAGGCCGAAAAGGGATTGACGCTGCAGGACATCAGCTTGTCACTGTTGACATGCGGGATTCCCCGCGTGGTGCAGAAGGAAGCTCAAATACTCCGCCAGTATCGCAGGCGGCGCGAACCCAGGCGGTGATACGGTTCAAATCGCCATATTGCAGCCGTGTTGTAGGCGGTGTTCTTCCAGGGCCGACAGCGCCTCGCGGCATTTCGCGTGTAGTTGCTGGGCATGCTGCTGCGCGACTTTAAATTTGCTATGCGAGCCCACAAGATTGGCTAGATCGTCGGCAGCACCAAAGTACTCCATCGCGACTACGGAGTAATTTACAAGAAGCAACTGGGCGGTCGCACATTCCATGGGGACCCCACTCTGAGTCGGTCAAAACTCTCTTTATTCAGGCAGGAACGGGGTTGCACCGTACACCCTGGACCATCGTACGTCTACCTAAACAATCACCCGATTCTGCCAAAACAGGAGCGAAAGTCCTGGTACGTTCGGTACCGCCAAAATCCATCCTTTGGGCTATGGTCCCGCTCTCTCCTAAGAGCCAGAATCGCTCCCATGAAATCCAAAATCTTCGACGCTGTTTGCTTGGCAGTAAGTCTCGGCACCCTCATTGTTGTCGCTATCAAGGCGATCACGTTACCTTACTGAAGCTCCCCGCGCAGACGCGCGGCATTCAAATGGTCGCCGGCGTTTTTCACATCGTGATATTGCAGCCGTGCTCCAGGCGGCCGTAAGCGGCACTGAGGCGGGTACTGTGAAGCGGGTACCGGCAAAAATAGAGCAGTCGAGCCATTGAGTCGCCCGTAGCGTCCTGTGAGACTGCTCGACGGGTTGGGAAGCATCCACTGCGGGGACCGCGGCTCCGATTTTCATCTGAGTCGTTCGTGGTGAGCACCCAACCCTCCCACGCAAGGGCGGCAGGGCGGCAACAAAATCATCTGATTTCGGAACAGGGAATTGACGTCTGGGCATTGTTCACGATTCAATCAGTTACGGACGGCTAAAACTTGGGGATTTAGGAACAGCCGTTTACTCCAGCTTCGGCCGCTTTCTGAACAAAAGCCCCCCGCGGTCCTTTCCAGGGCCTCGCGACGCTGCTCGATCCACTTTTGGAAGGCCCCGCCTGTGACCCTGTAAAGCCGGCCGCCAGTCACCACCTCGAATATTGTCGTCCTCGTTGGGATGGGGAGCCTACTCTCCGGATTTCCCTTCGCGTGGGTAAGGTACAGATGTGCGGCATAGCGAATATACAGCGAAATGAGCGGGCTTCGTGCATTGGTTCGTAGTGCCCACGTGCCGCCGACTGGAATTCAGGCTTCGATACGATCATGGAACGCGGCGAGTGCAGCGACTGAAAGTGATGCAATCAGTCGACCTTCTCGCTTTTAACGCCTAAGCCAGACCACTCCCCCAACTGCGCTCGAGTTCGGGCCATCCTACTGTTGGTATCCGGCCGAGCGTCTGCGCAGTGGTGTGAGACATTCTGGCAACCAGTCCTCTGGCGCACCGGCTAGTTCGGCACAGTGCGAAAGGACCTACCGCGTAAATCGAGGTCTTCAGCAAGCTCAACAGAACAACGGACGCAACGTAAGTTCCCAGGATCTCCAACTCCTCTTGAAATTTCGACGAAGCCCCACGGCTGATCAGAAAGCGATGGAACCTCAGCAGTGTTCGCAAATCCGTTTGCAACATCGAAATCCACGTGATGGCCAGTTCCTGACGCTCTTTACGATAACGCTTGGCCACTTCCTGTAGATATATATTGGAACAAAGCAGCCGGTACTCAGCGTCATCCAGCAACCCGGCCGCGTTTGTAAAGGCCAGTCCTTCCAGCCGGACCATCTCGCCAACCGCCGTCATCACGGAAGACCTAGCCACCTTACGCGGAGAACCCTGAAAACTGAGCGCCAAAAAACCGGTGAGTAGGCCTACACCGATGGTCGTAAATAGTATGAGTTCAATCATGGTTCAAAATTCCCGGACCGCCGGATTAGCCTGATTCCAATTCTCCTTCACCTGTAGAGCACAACTCCGGTGAATTCGAGAGTGCGATATATAGCTACCATTACGGCAGCCATTGTAGTTGCCAAATTACTTTCAGCGATGCGGTACGGCCGTACCGTACTGGTGTACTAGTGATACTTTCCTAATGTACTAGTGACACTCTCCTCACAAAATCGCTTAATCTACGAGTACACACCACGGGTCGGAATGAGGGAAGGGGTCATGTTGTGTACCTCGGCTTAGATTTAAGAACGGCGACGCAGGCGATAGACTATAGCGCGAAGAAACTAGAATTATTCACTTTGGCACGGGGAACCGTACGCTTCAAGAACACGCCATTTCGCGGTACCTGAGCCGAGTGTTCGACTCGCTGCCGAGCCCCTTCGCTCAACTGGCGTTTTTAGCCTCGCTTCGGGACCCTTATACGGGGTGCTATGTTCACGAGGGATGGGCGACGGTGTGCTCGCCCGCCGAGCTAAACGTGACATTGCGAGATGCCCACCAGAGTATTTTTGCAAGTGTGGTCGGTTTATCGCTGGTCGACGTTTCTCGGGAATTGAGGAGGCACTTTAAATCCATCAGTGAAGCGGAACGCCGGGCTGCAATTCTATGGCTAGAGACTAAGCCGTATTACGAAATGATTCCCGAAGGATGTTCGTCTCTGTCGCGGAAGTATTTTATTTCACAAGTTCACTTCGCCTTGGAACTCTTGATTCATGCTCCGAGCTGGGAATACTTGGAGGAACCAACCTCATCGCTAAACCACCTGCCCCCACACTTCGGCCTCACTTTGTAAACTGAACCTCTGCACTGCGACGTTCGATTTGGATGTTTTTCGTCTGAAAACATAGCTTCACGATTGATCCACTGAATGTGATTAACGGAGGTACCCACCGTGCCCAGATCAGGGTTGAAATTGAAAAAAGAGACACTTGCTATGGTCCACAAATATAAGTGTGCCGGCGTTCATGTTATTGGTGCACAACGTAGTGGTGGATTCTTGGGCCGGCATTTTGTCGCTTTTCTCCGGCTGCGGCTTTATCGGTGCACTGAGTGTTACACAATATTTTACGGTTGGAAATGATTCCCAATTCACACTGGCTTGCGACTCGGGCTTGAAGTTACACCGAACGTTAAGCCTAGCCTGGCTAATTTATTTTTCGTCTGAACAGCACTTGTGTTCTGCGTGGTGCATCTCTAGCGCTACGTGAGCTGCTCGACATTTCTCAGATGTTTGCGCGGTCTGACGCTTGGCCTCGGCAAACTTGTCTTTCGAGCCCAACTCCACGAGATCCTTATACGAAGCTGAATTTCACCCAGACCTCGTGCACCTTCCCCGGCTTCTTAATCGTGCCGTTCTTGTTGTAGTCGGGCCGCCCTTGAGTCGCAAAAAGTAGTCGGACATCGTGTTTGTTGATTTCGGCCTGGTACATGCCGAGTGCCGGCTTGAAACAGTCAGCCCAAATAGGAGGAAAGTGACACTGCATCGTTACTTCGTTCCCATCGGGCATTCTTACAACGATGTCCACCCGGGTGTGTTTTATCGGCGTGCTGGATGCGGACCTTCGCCCAGTGGTGCTGCTCGTGCAGTTGACTTCGCTCTCGCTTTCGGAGCAGTTGGTGGAAGTCGTTCCGGCCGAACCCGAGTCATTCCAGTACGTCGTCCAGTTCGTCATTTCGGCAGACAGTATTTCCACTGAGAGTGGTCCCGGCGGAGGTGATTGCGCGGCAACGCTGACCGTGAACAGAATTGAGAGCATTGCGATAAGTGGCTTCACTGCTGAACTCCATTACAACCTGCCGCGCGGGGGTAGGGTCGCATTATGCATCATCGCGGCGTTCAGGCACTGCAATACTCAGGGCGCCGTCGATAATCTACTTCGGACCGTGACCCGACTGACGCGCAACCCCACGGCCTAGCGTTCCAAAATCCCTTTCCTGAGTTTTGGAACGCCCTCCAGCCGCACGATGCAGCGTGGCAAGCCCAACCCCTAGCTGAGCGGCGATGGCGCGCCAGGCGAGCCCCTGTGCGCGCAGCTTGGCAATCTTCGCAGCGTCCAGGTCCCGCGGGGGCCGGCCAAGTCGTTGTCCCTTCGCCCGGGCGTTTCGCAGGCCAGCCTTCACCCGCTCGGCGACCAGGCTACGCTCCAACTCGGCCACGGCGCCTAGGACCGTGAAGACCATCTTGCCCGTCGGTGTCGACGTGTCGAGCTGCTCGGATAGGCTCACGAACTGGATGCCGAGCGCCTGGAAGGTCTCCAGCGCGCGCAGTAGATGCGACACAGACCGCGCGAACCGGTCGAAGCGCCACACCACCACGGCGTCAAAGCGGCGGCCGTGCGCCTCTTTCATCAGCCGGTCGAGCTCCGGTCGCTTTTCCTTGGTGCCCGATATCCCGATGTCCACGTACTCGCCAGCTACCGCCCAGCCGCGGCGCTGGCAATACTCCTGCAGTTCGCGGGTCTGAACGCGCGGGTCCTGGCCGTTGTTGGCGGTGCTGACCCGCGCGTAGATCGCCGCCCTCACTTGGTCCTGGTTCCGGAGGCGCGGAACTGGAGCACGTTCGCAGCGATCTTCGGTTGCTCACTGGCCGGCATCGGCGGAGTCGTGATTTGCTCGATAGCTTGACGAAGGTGCGAATCGGAGAGGTGAGTGTAGCGCTGCGTCATCGCAACGGACTTGTGCCCTAGCAACTCCTGAATCGCCCGGAGATTCACTCCTGCCATAGCGAGGCGGCTCGCAAACGTATGCCGCAGATCGTGCCAGCGGAAATCTTCGACGCCTGCAGTGCGTACAGCCTTTTCAAACCAACGGCTGTTCGTGCTCTCGCGGTTCTGCTGCGGACCTGGGCAGACGTAGAGCTGGCTACCGGTGCGCGACCGTAGGCCTTCGAGCACAGCGCGGGCGGTCGAGTTGATGGGGATGTGCCGCACTCCGCCGTGCTTGCTTCGGGGAATGGTGATAATTCCACTTGCCAGGTTCGCGTCCTGCCAGCGCAACTGATACTGCTCGCCGCGGCGCATCCCGGTTTGGAGCGCTAAATCGAGTTCCGCTTCACGGTCGGGAAACCGCGCCTGAATGACTGCACGCAGCGCTTGCTCCTCCTCTTCGTCGAGGTGCCGCACCCGCTCGTTGTTTTCAGTTCGCCGCCGCACCTCGCGTGCGGGATTGGCTTTCACTTTGCCATTGCGCATGCCCAGAGAAAAAATCAAGCTGAGCATTGAGCGATAGCGGTTTAGCGTTGCAGGTTTGCGGCCCGCGTCAGACAGTGCAGCGAGTTTGCGCTCAATATCCTGCGGAGTGATCGTGGTTGCTACGTGCCCCTTGAACCATCGGAGTAGGGTATTCATCTGCCGCAAGTCACGCCCGTGCCCAGCGGTCACGTGATACTGGCGACAGTATTCGAGCGCGTCGGCGGCAAGCTCTTCGAACCGAAGATATACCGGCCGAATCTGCTCAGGAAAGAACTTGTGTTCGCGGATGTCGATCTTTCTCTTGGCGTAGGCACTGATCGCGAGTTGGCGGGCGCCGACTTTCTCGCGATGCCGGCGCCCATTTTCGAAGTAGCATATCCACCAAACGCCCGAGCCCTTCGGGTGCTCGTAGACGCCCCGAACCTTCGCGGGCCCGGGGCGGGTGCTGTTGTCCATGGGTTCCACCATCAATGCGCGCCTGCTCTCCTTGGGGTCGCTGGGGTCGATGGGTTAACCCCCGCACGCTTTGGCCATTCCATCGCCCTCTCAAGTTCCCGATCCACTTGGAGGAGCGCGTGAGCGAATCCATTGGCGATATTTCCATCCAAGTTGTCACTTCCGATGCTGGTTAAGACCTGAATTTGATCAGCAATGCCGCGGATGACCACGCGGGCGCCTGCGACGAATGACAAGCCGGGAGCAGCGTGCAAACCCGCTCCACTAATGGCGATCTCCAGCAAATCGGTTTCGTGGCACTTCTCTTGATCGCTTGCGACATGCAGTTTAGCCATCTAATCCTCCCCAAGCGCTCGCGTTCCTCATCGGTGCCGCGGCGAGGCGCGAAATGCGGCAGACGCCGGCGCAGTGCGAATCACGCCGGCGTTTCGGATTTGTCCATCCTGCAAAGCTGCTCCACGGCCCCGTGAAGATGATTCTGCGCAAGGTGCACGTATCGCAGCGTAATCGCGAAAGACTTGTGACCGAGGAGTTCCTGAACGCTTCGAAGGTCAACCCCGGCCATGACCAATCGTGAAGCGAACGTATGCCTTAAATCGTGCCAGCGGAAATCCGGAATGCCCGCAAGCTGCACGGCGCGCTCAAACCATCGGCCCGGAGCTGGGCACACCAGATCAGTGCGGTCGTTGAGTTCAAGTAGCCGCTCGACGGCGGCGCGTGCCGTACTATTCAGGAAGACCCGGCGCGGCGCGCCATTCTTGCTATGCGGGATCTGAAGCACGCCGAGATCGAGGTCCACGTCGCCCCAGGTAAGCGAATACTGTTCGCCGCGCCGCATACCCGTTTGGAGGGCCAGATCAAATTCAGACTCCCGGGAGGGCGCCGTCTCGCGGATTTTGGCGCGCAGCTTGGCTTCTTCGTCTGGTTTTAGAAAACGGATACGCCCGCTAATCGCGCCCTGGAGTGCCACGTCACGCACGGGATTGTTTTCCAACTTTCCGCTCTGCATTGCCCGCGAGAACGTGGCACTCAGGAGCGAGCGGTACTGCTGGCAGGTTGCGGGCTTCCGGCCATCGCCTGCCAGTTCCGCGAGTCTGTCGGCAATATCCTGCGAGGTCACCTCCAAGGCGGGCCGGCCGCCAAACCAGTCCAGAATGATTCCCATTAAATAGCAGTCGGCCCGGTGGGACTTAGGGGCTTTGTTGACGCGTGAATACTCAAGGGCGTCCGCAGCGATTTCGTCGAAAAGCAGTTCTGGGAGAATAGAAGCGCCGCGCACGTCCTGTCGGATTGTGGCTCGCAGGGTTGCTGCGTAACCATTAGCCGCAGCGTCCAATTTATCGAGATCAAGAATCCAGAACACACTGCGGCGGCAGACTCGCTCGTCTATGCGACGAATCTGCCGCGTGCAATGTAGGTCCTGACTGATCTTCATTTCACGACCGCCGACGAGGTGCATTGTGCTTAACCGTGGCAACGAACGGGATTTCGAGGATTCCCGGTGTGCCTTCCTTGGTCAGTTCAACAAACCCGCGAAGGCTTCGGCGATCAAATGTCAGGGCCTTCCCTCGCGTTCGCGCATATTGCCAACCGGACGCAAGCGCTTCCTCGACCGTGGCGGGGGCAATTGTTAGTGCCGGGCTTGCCTCAGCCGCCCTTACAGCAAGACGTACCTCCGCCTCTAATTCATAATTCTCGCGCACGATTTTCCATGCTGCGCCGTCTAGACCATTTCCGAGCAATTTTCCGTTGAAATAGAGATATGGTCCGCGTTGGGCAATTACACCGCGCTCAATGCCGATCCTGCACACGCGCTCAAAGTCCCGACTGCGCTTATGGAGTTCTTCAAACCACATGTCGGGTTTGCGCCCGTTCCCTGGAGCCGCAGGCGTGGGCGGTGCCGTCAATTGCGCGTCCTTGGCTTTTTGTAGCAATTCCTCTCGCTTGGCTTTCAATTTGTTGTACCAATCCCAAAGCTTCTCGTTGTTTTCTTCCGTCGGAAGAAGTCGGCACAAATTTCGTATGAGCTTGGTACCAATGGGCCAGTCTTCCTGAGAATCGTCCTTTTCAGCAATGAGACCCGGGGTCTTATTCATTTCGGCAAAGAGTTCCTGCTCAATCTTCTGTAGGACGGGCAGGTAGTCCGGAATGCTTTCCGCCCCGATTACGCGAATTGTTACCGCTCTTGCCGTGTCGTAGAAGTCGACGATGTCCTCCAGCGTCAGATCGCAATGCTTTTCTTTCCAGTCCGTGAAACTTTGAATTCCGTCGAAGGCTTTGCTCGTTTCGAGTCGCTTGCGTCGTTGGTACCCGCGCAAAGCTAGCTGCTCCGACTCTGTCAGGGCTTGGCGAAGGCCATTAAGTTCGCGCCACTGGAGATCCTCGATCGGCTTGCCAGTGAGTTCGATAATGTGGTGCTGCAGGGCCATCCATTCTTTATCGGAATCCGGAAACTCAAAGTGCTGGTCGGTTATCGGGACTTCTGGTTCCAACTTCAGACGAGCTTTCTTTCGTGGCACGGCGACACCTCAAAGCCCGGCCAGCCTCATCGGCACCCGCAGGCCTGGGCGTAAATGACGGGCGGACGCGCGGGCAAACCTGATCGGCCCACCCGCGCGTTTCGGAGTTATTCGACAAACAGTGAAACGATGCGGTTTTTGGTCGTGTGCGTCAGGACGTTCTGCGCCCAGGCCGGGCCGTTCAGGCCCAAGCGCTCGGCCAGATCGATGGCCTTTTCCTTCCATGCGACACTCGCGCGGAAATGCTCATTGAGTTGGGCGACGTGATCGCCTTCCTCCACGGGTGCGCCCATTTCCAGGCGCGCGCGCAGCGATTTCTCGGTCGCCTCGACTTGATCGGCGAGTTGATGAAGCCGGCCACGCATCGACAACAAAATGGCGACTTCGTTTTGGGAGATGATTTCCGGTTGCGGGATTGCTTGCGTGGAATGTTGCGACGGGAATTGAAGTGCGGGTACTCTTTGTGTAGCCATGTCGTTCCTCCATTGAACGCTGTGGTTAGGGGCGTGTCGGTGCTTCTAACACCGGCGCGTCCCGTCTTTATCTGCGGGGCCGCTTCTCCTGATAGATTTCCTTCTTCACTGCTTTGAGTTTTGCAAGGTCTGATTCAGTCCATACCCTCACGGCGCGTCCGTTCCGCACCTTCGTCGTGGGCGCTTTGAACTTCCCATTCTTGATCCACGCCTGCAACGTCGCACGCGTGATCCCTACCGCGTCCGCGGCTTTCTGCGTCGTATAAGTTTTTGCGCTCACGGCCTTCTTACTTGTACTACAGGTCTTGACACGTGTCAACACATTCGTTAGAGTCACAGGAATTGGCGAGGATGGGCGTTAGGCAGTACCGAGACACAAGAAAGGAAGAAGCTGATGCTTAGACGCTGGCTATCGTTCGCAGTCGTGACATTGTTTCTTCTCGTTGCTATTAAGACTTGGACGCAGGATGAACTCTTTAATTACGGTCGCCAGTGGAACGCGTGGTCGAACGTGTCCCGTTCCATCTATCTCCAGGGATTCGTCGATGGCCAAAGCAATACGTATTCGGTGCTCTCGAACGATCTCCCGCCGGAGCGCCGGGAGGCTCTTCGACTCCAGACGTTCACGTTCTACAGCGCAGATGCCATTCGGGACGTGATGACGAATCTTTACTCTGATCCCGCGAATACCTTCATCCGCTCCAACTCTGTGGTTTACATCGCCCGCGACAAACTCAGCGGGAAAGACATCGAGCCAACGTTAAGGCATGCGAGAGAGGCGGACCGTGGCTTTGTTGGGAGGTGATCGCCCCGGGGTCGAAAGGCCCCCGGCGGACGGGGCGCACGCAGTGAAGTTCCTCTTTCAAACCCGAGGTCGGCCAAGCTCGGAGAATAGCCGCGGAAGAAACCAATCGGGCGATCAAGAAAGCCCCGGCGCCAACCGGGCGGGAAGGAATTGTTGATGGAAGTTCAGACACAGAACGAATTGGGAAGGCCGCGAGCCACCACGCCAGACAAGCGGGCCTATCTTCACAGTTACTACACCACGCACAGAAAAACGGGCCAAGTGCTCCTAGCACAGGAGATCGCCGATTGGGAAAAGGATTGGACAGCTGCACGTCAGAAATACCCAGATCACGTGGCCTGCTTCCTTTGCAACCCTCCGCGAGCGTTCAAGAGATTGCCTGATCACTTCCGCACCGAGCACCCCGGTGTAACTGGAGAGAATTTCCGACGCCAATACAATCTGAATAAGAACACTCCGCTTGCGTCTCTAAATTTTTGCAACGCTATGGCGAAGGAGAAAAATGCCTCGCGCTGGCGGCCACCCCTCCAGACCAGGTTCGGCCAGAAGCAGGGACCGGAGCCACAAAAAGGAGTTAACGCGAGGAAGCAATGGGGTGTCAGCCAACAGGCAAAACAGAATATTTCAAGGGCGCTTAAGGGGAAACCACGACCCAATTTCCGAAAAAAGGACCGGGTGGGCCGAAGCATCCCGAACTGGGCGGTTGTTGAGCCGCGCCTTCGCGGCGAAGAGGCAAGGGACGTTGCTGTCTCAGTGACGAAGAAGTACGGCATCTCCATCAGTGCCTCTGCCGTGGTCGCTCGCTGGCGGACGGTCGGCCTGCCACCTGGAAAACCGTGCCTGATTGATCGCGGTCAAGCTGTCACGGAAGAGCGCCTGCGCGCTCACTGGGAGGACATGAAGATTGTCTGGGGCGGCAAGGCTTGGGCAGCAGATGCGATGTTGGCGGACGGCCAGCAGGAGGAACTTGTTCCCAAGACAGCGGCGCAGCTCCTCGGCGTTCCGGTAATGTGGGTGTATGACCGTGTTCGCGACAGAGCAAATTCGCCAATTCCGCATTTCAAGCGCGGAGGAAGTGTTCTCTTTAGGGCTGCAGATCTCCGAAGGTGGGCTGCCGGGCTCCAACATGGGAAGAGCCTGTTTCGGTCGAGAGATGCTGCGCTGACAGAATTGGCTGGGCGTCTGAGGGTGGGCATCCATCGGATTAGGGAGTTTCTCGTGCAGAACGGCGGTCCGCTGAGAATTGTGAAAGTGAAGGACGCAAGGGGCGAATTGGCGTTACGTGAGAACCGTAGGCAAACGAATTATCTACTTTCCTACAAACTAGCCAGCACCTTGGTTCAAAATGCCGAGCCGTTATTGAGGGCCGAATGGAAACGACTCGGTGCAAGTCGAGAAGGTGGCCACCCTGAAGTCTATCTACCAAGTGAAAAGATCACGATTCCGCGTGAGTACGAGGAATTAATGTCGGACTGCCGCTTGCTACTCGAATGGACTGCGAAGGTGGATGCGAAGCCGACAATCGCGTCAGTGGGAGAATGGATGTGTGAGCAGCACGGTCGAGGGAATCTTAAGGCATTCCTGTTGTGGCCGAAGCTTCACCGGGAAATCGTCAAGGTGTGCGACGAGTTCAGAGCCGGCAGACGCCATATGATGCCCCTTGCCGAACGCGTTAAGGGCTGGCTCATCGAAGAGCACGGCGGCTCAATCCGCACCATCGAACGAGTGATCACCAAAAGTCGAAAGGGAGTGGCCTAGCACCGTTAGTTCCATTCCCCCTCAGTAGATCGGTCGATTCGCCGCCACAACCCCCGGTTGTGGCGGCGACCGCGCCACGCCGCAACGCCACAACCTGGGGTTATGGCGTTGCACCGCCTGGAATACTGATAGTGTGAAAGCAACGACAGAACAGAAACGCCTCTTCCTGCAAGCCCATTTCAACCTGCTTTTTCGCAAACTTCGTCGCGGCGTTTTGCTGCAGCGTGAGGAAATTCTCGACTTGATGCCGTTCACCGATGAGCCGGTGCAGGCCGGAACCCTGGAGGCCCGCCCGTGAAATCCGAAACGTCACGTGGACCCACCGACAAATCGCCCGCTCAGCGAGACCGCATCCTAGCATTGCTCCGAGAGCGCGGCCGCGCCGGCGTCACAAATCTCGAACTGAATACGGTCTGCTTTCGCTACGGCGCCCGCATCTGGGAGCTACGCAAGCAGGGTTTTGCAGTCGAGACGCGGCGGGAGGGCGACAGTGTCTTTCGCTTCGTGCTTCACACGGAACCGCAAGCCCCCCGTGAAATCCCAACTTACGAACAGCGCACGCGCGAACTTCATGCGGAAGCGATGCCGCTCTTTGCGGGGGTGCGCTGATGCCCAAACGCGCCCAGGCCGGGTCACTCGAAGGCGCCGAGACGTGCTCAACAACCAATTCCTTATGTCCCGGGACAAGGCGCGACAGGGATTTTGCCACGGGCGACGAGATTATTGACGTCGAGATTTTCCTCGGACAATGCCGTCTTTTGTTGCTTCGTGCTGAACGTGACCTTCCATCCAGCCCGGCGAATTTGCGCAATCTTTCGCGTATAGCCGTCAAGCTCGCAAACTCGATTGAGAGCGTGCCGTGAGCAACATTCGCTACAAGGATCGCGGTTTTGCTCCGATCCGAAGGGGTCTTCGTGAGCATCTCGGGCGGATGTCGAGTGATGGGGTGAAATTATACCTATGGTTGCACTTAGTAGCGTACTGGACCGGCCAGAAACGTGGAACTGTAGAGACTACGTACGCGGAAATCGCAAAGGAAATGCGTTGGCCGAAAATTAAGGTCAAACGTGCAATGGCCGAACTTTGCCAGCGCTTCGTAAAAGTTCTAAGGCGCGGAAACCAGCATCAATACACGCTAATTCGCATACGGAAGTACCAAAAACGCTCGAACTCTGCTGGTATCGCCATTGATACCGGCAAATCTGCTGGAATCACAGGCGAGCCCAGCACTGATACCAGCACTGATATCAGCACTCTTCGGATAGCCTCTAAAACACAGGCGATTCGCACTCCTAAGAAAGCAGCAGAAGGCAGTAGAAGTAAAGCAGCTGCAGCCGCCGTATGGACCTTCCTGGAAATAGAGCCTTGCGGGCATCCCAGTTTTCGAGCGCTGTTAGAGAGTTGCTGGGCCTCTCGAAACGGAGAGCCGCCTTCCGCGGTGATCGGCCGATGCCTGGATGGCTGGCGAGATTCGAACGCCGGCGACGAGACCTGGAAACGAGGTTTGGCGCCCCTCTTCCGCGCGCTTAATTCGCTTCGTCACTCCGAAAAAGTAGGGGCCGACTCGGGCTTCAAAGAAGAAATTCCCCTGGCGACGGTGAATGCATGAACAAGACGATCGAGACAACGGAGCCGACCATGCCGCACCTTCCCGAGGTCGAGAAGGTCATCCTCGGAGCGATTTTAGAGGGACACAAAACGCGCGCGGCGCTGCTTGAGCAAATGGGCCCTCAAGATTATTTCATGTCGGAGCATGAGGCCATCGCCGGTGCAATTCAGCAGCTTCACTCCAAGGGGCGTGCGGTGGATCTGTTGTCGGTTCAAACGGAGCTCAGCCGCACGGAGAAGATGACCATCGCTGGCGGTATCGGATACCTGGCGAGTCTCTGCAATGGAATACCTGCAGGACTCAAGCTCGAGCATCACATTCGCGCTCTCAAAGACCGGGCAGCGTTGCGAGCCGTGATCCGCGCGGCGAACGCAATTAAGCAGCGGGCATTTGAAGCCAGTGAAGACGCAAACACGCTACTGGATTGCGCGATCGAGGACTTCTCAGCGATCGCCCGGGAAAGCGCCGCGGACGAAGACCACACCATAAGTTATCGGGACGCCAGCGCTGCACTTCTTAGTAATCTGGAAAAGTCCGACTCGCTGCGCATCCACACTGATCTGTCAGGACTCGACGAACTGACTGGCGGGTTTCGTGCCGGCGAGCTTGTGGTTTTCACAGGCGGCACCGGCCACGGGAAAACGTTGCTGGTCCAACAAACGCGCCGACGCGCCTGCACTGACGGCTACCATTCGCTTTTTTGCTCGGGAGAAATGCTCGCTCCGCAACTTCTCGCCCGGGAGCTGGCGGCGAACGCACACGTAAAACCTTCGAAGATGCGCCTTCCTCATCGATTGACAGAACAGGACTGGCACGCTTTGGTGGCTGCGGCGAGCCACCAGTGCACGCGCTGCCAAATCCTTGATCGTGAACTCGCGCTCGCCATGATCCGCCGTGTCGCTCGTCGGCTGAAGGGGCGCGAGGGTCTGGAGCTGCTCATCGTCGATTACGACGAGTTGGTTACGGCGCCCGGGAAAGATGAATTTGAGCAGCAGCGAAACATTGTGCGTGGGTTGAAGTCGCTGGCCATGGAGCTCAGTTGTGTGGCCATCCTGGTTTCGCAACTCCGCAAGCCGCTCACCGGGGAAGATGCCAGGCGCCCGACGCTCGCGGGCCTTTACGGGTCCGGTGCGAAAGCCAAGCATGCGAGCTGCGTTGTTTTCGTGGACAGGCCCTTTGTGCGGGATCTGAA
This sequence comes from Acidobacteriota bacterium, assembly GCA_003140295.1. GTDB lineage: Bacteria > Acidobacteriota > Terriglobia > Acidiferrales > UBA7541 > Palsa-189. The sequence continues at coordinate 26,542 of PLJR01000171.1, read as the reverse complement.
GGGCGATGAAACGGAGGCGCGCGTCATTGTCCTGAAGCATCGAGACGGACGTGTCGGCCGCGTAGAAGCCACATTCAATATCGAAACTCTGAGATTCGAGACGCCAGCGATCGCGCGGCATAGTTCGGAAAATGCAAGCGAAAGGACCGCGGCAACAGACTGAGCGAAAAACATGCGCGGCAAAAATCTCAACGATTCTGAATGGGAGGAGTTAGAAGATGGGACTCTTACGAACACGCGAGCGGTCGAGAACATCGATACCGGTGAACGCCTTCCCTACGCCCCCAGGCTCGCTGCTGGTGACCGCGCAATCCATTGGCTCGCTGAGAAGCGACGCGAGCGGCGCCGTGGGATTCAGTTTTGGGACGCCGGCATCAGTGAATTACACGGTCACGGCACTAGGCATGTGGCGCGTGGCCGGGAACGCGAATCCGGCAACGCATATTTACCTCGCAGCAGACAACGCCGGAGCGCTCACCATTCTGGCGACGGCAGTAATCGACATGTCGAAAGGGCCGATAAACGCTTATCGGTGGGCCGCGATCAGCCCGGTAACCCTCCCCGCCAACCTGCAATACGCGATCATGCGGGAAGTTGTGACGGGCGGCGACCAGTGGGCCGATCAGGCCGCAATCACCGGAGATGCCACGATTGGCACGCCCATCTTCGCCGTGTACTACCTCGGAGCCGTGCCGCCCACCACGGCCGGCAATAGTGCCGGGGGGAACTCGTACGGTCCTGTAAACATGCTGGTTCTAAGAAGCTAACTAATGCGCGTAAACGTTTGGTATCCGCAGAGCGGAAAAAGACCGGGAGAAAAACGGGCCGGTCTGAACACGAACCATCCGCAGGCGGCGGCAACCCACGCCCGGACCGACAGTGACGTGTTTTTAGTGACGTACTCAGCCTTCTAACGATGAAACGCTTTCTGCTCATCCTCGGCATCCTGCTATGCGCGACCGTCGCGCGTGCCCAGGGCTATCAGGAAAACAACACCGCGCAGAGTGGTGCGGGCCTGCCGCTGGCTGGCGCGAGCGTGGCCGTATGCTCGCCGGCTACCATTGCCAGTGCTGCGGTGACAAACAATCTTGCCACACTCGTCATGTCGTCCAATCCCGTGACGGCGGGCTTCATCGTGGGCGGCACGCTGACGGTTGCGGGTTTTACTGGCGCCGACACTTATTTCAACGGCAACTTCACCATCCTGGCGGTTTCCACCAGCACGATCACCTACCCGCTGACTCATGCGAATGCTGCGGGCGCGTCGGTCGGAACTGCGGTGCAGCGCGGCACGAGCGGCCCGTGCGCATCGCTCGCTGCGCTTTACTCCGACACCACGCTGGGAACGCCAATTTCCAATCCCACGCTGACCGATGGCTTGGGTAATTACGCCTTCGGTATCGCCCCGGGACCGTACTGGCTGCAAATCTACGGCCCGAACGTCGCCACGACATTCCGGCAGGTGACTTACCCCTGCGTGACCACGGGCGGGTGCGGATCAGGAGGCGGGGGGAGTGGAACCGGCTACCCAAATCTCGGACCCAACCCGATCACAGCCATTACGAATGCGGCATACGGAAGCCAGCCGTGTGATGGCGTGACCATCAACACTGTGCAGATGAACAACGCGATAAATGGCCTACTTATCACGGGCGGCACGCCATTCATCCCCGATAATTGCACGGGCGCGATTACGTTCACTTCACCCACCGAAGGCATTGCCCTGTCGTTTGGCGGCAGATTCAACCCCACGTCTACCATGCACGTGCCCGGCGGGTACGCCCTACAATGCCACGAACCCTTTCAGCATTCTAACGGCTTCATTCCGTTCCTGAACACCACGAACTGCCCAATTAACACTTCTCTCAGTACGGTGTTGAGCCTCGAAAATGCTTCGGGTTTCGACGGTTTAGTCTCTGGCCTTTCCTTCTACGGCCCTGGCACCCAGCTTGCCGTGAACAAGAGCGGCAACACGATCTTTAGGGACATCTGGTCGCAGGTGAATAACGACGCTGGGATTCCGTTCAAGGGCGTGAACGGCTTCGGCTACTACTTCGAGCGCGGCGGCTTTTTGGCTAATTCTCCATGGCCCACCGGCGCACCCAGTATGAATTTCATCACCACCGATATCAGCCCGGGCTGCGACCCGCCGCGCATCATTTTGTGGGACCGCACGTTCCTCGACCAAAAGGGCGTCAACTTCGATAGCCATCTTTGCGCTCACGGAGGAGATTCGACCTTTATTCACTCGCAACTGCAACTCTATGAAGGTGGATCGGATTGCATGTTTTGCTTGGACATCACCGGCGGCGGCTACGGCGCATGGGATTTGTACGAGCCGATTACCGCTGACAATGCGGGCGGCCTGCCCACGCCCATCGTGCAACTCACCGGCACCCCCGGCGTGCACACCTTCTATTCGAGCTTGATCGTAAATCCAGGCCCGGTCGGGCCCATCTATCGCCAGCCACCCGGCACGAATCAAGAAGGTCCACATCTTTTTGATGGCGCAATCGAAATCGGCTGCATCGCGTCCTACTGCCCGCTCGGAATTTACGGATACAGCAACAGCTTTTTCAACATCAACAAGCACGGCGGTTTGACCACGTTCGCCAACACTCCAAGCGCAGCCTTTGCTGGCGGCATGAAGATTCCCATCGGCCCTCCGTCTCTATTTCTCACGCCTTCGTCATCGGGAGGAACGCTCCCGGCCGGCTTGGTTTGCTACATGGTGGTTGTTCGGGACAGTTTAGGCAAAGACGGTTTTCCCAGCGGCGACATCTGCACCACGCTTACTGGCTCAACTTCTTCGGTGAGCATGACGCTGTCCTACACGGTTACGGGCGCAGCTTCTTACTTGATTTATCGGCACATCGGCGGCCCGATTGAAGATGACCTTGCCAGCCCGGTTACTACGGTTGCCTTCATTTCCTCGCTTCCCGGCACGCCGTTTGTCGATACGGGCGGCGCCGGTGCGGGAAATTTTCTGCCCATACAGATGGAGTATGACCCTGCCACAGTCGCCGCGACCGATCAGCTTACTGAAAGTGGCGGATGGCTAGGTGTGGGCGGATGCATCGCTATTGGACGGCAGGGCTGCGCGGGTGGCGCTCCGGGAGATTTGCAGATCGCAGGCCATCTAACGCCGTCAGACATTCTCGGGCCGCTCAACATAAACGTGGGTGGATTCCAAGGCATCATCACCCACTTCAATACGGCAAATCGCGCCTACACCCTGCAAAACGCGAATGGAACCTTGGCATTCACTTCTGATTTCACGACACCAGCAATGTTCATTGGCCAGCCTGCAAACGTGTACCCGGTGTGGAACGGCACCGCAATGGTGGTGGGGGTTCCGGGCACAGTGGTAAACGTGCAAGCTAGTTCAACCTATCCTATTGCCCCCACCGACCGGAGCGAAGTTGTCAAGCGGACGAACACCACCGCCGGGACCGATACGCTGGGGCTAATCGGCGGCCCCGGATACGACAGTTCCTTTTACTGGACGGATATGTGTTGGGGCACGGCGAAGTGCGCCGTTTCGGCTACCGCCCCAAACACATTCACGGTCAACGGAGTCCCCGGGCTCACTTCCCTCCAAAAGAACGCCGGGGATACGGCTTACGTTTCCACCGAATCCGCTACGGGCGTGGCTAACGCCATCGTGGTGAATGGCAACATGCCGCAATTATTCGCGGCGCTGCAGACCTGCTCAGTTCCGATGGCAGGTAGGACGGCTATGGTGACCGATCCCGCGACGACGACCTGGGGCGCCACGATGACCGGAACTGGCACGCCGGCCCTCCCGTACGCGCTCGTGTTGTGTGACGGACAAAACTGGACGGTGGTCGGGAAATGATAAGTAAGAGTGCTCTGCTTCTCATCATCCTCCGATCCGGCAGTGCTGAATCATGCGCAGAACTCACTCCCCGCCCTCATGGGGCACAAGCTCAGGGCCAACGGACAGGTGATCGCAGTTTCTAAAGGTGGTGGTGCATGGGTCAGTCCGACGGCAGTACCGTCTACGAAATAGAGCCGCCAGATCAGGCGCAAACGAAGTACGAAATAGAGCCTCCTGAAAAAACCGCGCCACAAACCTTTTCGCAGCGCCATCCCTACATTGCCAAGGTGGGAGAAACGCTGGGCGACGTTGCTACTGGCGCGGGAAAGAGCCTCGCTTCGACACCTTACAATCTCGCCGGAGCAGTGAATACCGGACTGCGTGCCGTGCTGCCTTACGGAGATAAATACATTCCCGCCCCGCCAGTTGCACCGAAGCGATTGGAAGAAACCAACACCGCACAAAAGGTGGGAGGCGGACTTGAGCAAGCGGCAGAGATGACGCTCGCCGGTGGCCCGCTGCGCGAGGGTGCGGAGGCGTTTTCCGCTGCGACGAAAATCCCCGCAGCAGCGGCGCGTATCGCAGCAGAGAGTGCGAACGCTGGCGGAAATGCAATATTGCATGGACAGCAACCCGGCCCCTCAGCGGCCATCGGTGCTGGTGCCGCGACGCTGGGTGAAGCCGTATCGGCGGCGGCCCCCGTGGTGAAGCGTGCGGCTGAAAACCAGTATCAGAAATTCTTGAGCCCCACAAAACAGACCACTAAGAATATGACGGATAAGATCGTGCCGGAACTTCTGGAACGCCGGCAACTGGCGCTCTCCGGGCAAGGGCTTGAAAACAAGGCGGCGCAGCAAACGGAAACACTGGGCGGGAAGATCAATGACGCGGTTTCTAAAGTTCCCACAACGGTGAAGCCAGACACGGCCACAGTAGTTAAGAGCCTCGAAAAATACAAGCAGGGCTTCATCGTTAACGGCGTCGCGGTGGATGAAGCGGCGGTAAAAAACGTCGAGAAACTACAGGACACGATCACTCAACTTGGGCCTAACGTCTCCTATCAAAGCCTCAACAAAGTCCGTCACATTCTCGATAAGGGCGTGGCGCGCAGCGGCGGGTACGCGGGGAAAACCATCGCGGAAGGCACTGCGCTCGATGCACAGAAGGAAGCGGCCAACGCCATTCGCCGCGAACTCTCACGGCAAAGCCCGGACATCGCCAAGATTAACGGCGAGTTTCATTTCTGGAGCCAGGTGGGAGATGTGATCGGCGCTACCAATCAACGGCGCGTAGGGCAGCAAGGCGGCCTTACGCGCGTCATCGCTCCCATTGCTGGTGCGGCGGCTGGGCTGGCTCTTGGAGGGCTTACACCCATGGGCGGACTCGACGCAGCGGCGGCTTCGACGATCATGCTGGCCACAAGCGAAGTAATCCGGTCTCCAGCGTGGCGCACTACGTCTGCGGTGATGAAGAACGAACTCGCCGACGCCATGGCGTCCGGGAGCGTTGCGGAGGTAGCTAAGATCGCCGGTCGAATCGCTGCCGGGACTTACGCGCAGTCCAAAGGTAATAATCCCTCCCGGAGATAAATGGCAACCGCGCCCAAACTCGTGAAATCTCCGGCACAGCAGAGCGGCCAGGTGTCGTCAGCCAATTCTCGACTTTTGACCGCCGACGACCTGGCGAAGATCACCGGTCTCTCGGTCGAGACTTTGGCGCAATGGCGAAGTCAGCGCCGAGGCATTCCATTCATCAAGATCAGCAGGAACTGCGTGCGCTATCGTTCGGCTGATTTGGATGCGTGGCTACAGGAGCGTATAGTGCGCGTCGAGAACGACCCATCCAACGCTAGGAGGAACAACTAGCCATGGCGGTCTATCGACGCGGCAAGGTTTGGTGGTATCACTTCGAATTCCAAGCACGGCACGTTCAGTGCTCGTCGGGCTGCACCAATAAGACAGCGGCCCTGAGAGTTGAAGCGAAGCGCAGGGCAGACCTCATTGACCGGCGGGCGGGATTCAAGCGCGCCAAGCTCGCTCCGAAGTTCGAAGAGCATGCAAAGAAATTCCTCGAGTGGTCGAAGCAGCAACACCGCCCGAAAACGTGGGAGCTCCATTCGGGGAACTGCGACACCCTGTTGCGCTTCTTCCGCGGGCAGTGGCTTGACGATATCACGCCGGCAATGGTGGAGGATTTCAAGGCGGTGCGGATCGGCGAACCGCGCCGAAATGCAAAGGACGGAAGGGTAATTTCGGGAGCAACCGTAAATCGTGCACTCACCACACTGAAGCTCTTCTACCATTATGCCGAGCGCTGCGGCTTCGCCGTGTCAAACCCTACAAAGGGCATAGCGTTTCTCCCTGAATCGAGCGGACGAATGAGGGTTCTGAGTTTTGATGAAGAGATTAAATACCTGGCCAAGGCGAGCCAGCCTCTCAAGGATATTTCTCAGATCATTCTGGATACCGGCCTGCGGCCCGAAGAGGCATTCCGCATTCAGGTAGAAAATATCGATTTTGCGGGGGGTACAATTTTCAACCCGTTCGGAAAGACGAAAGCCGCCCGACGCAAAGTGGCTATGACGGCTGAGGTTCATGCCCTACTAAAGAAGCGAGCGGCCGAAGCCGAAGGCTCATATGTTTTTCCTTCGTCAGACCGAGATAAGCCAATAGCGAGTGTACGCAAGGCCCATGATGCCGCAGTGAAGCGGGCGGGTATCGTCGAGCATTTCCATCTCTATGATTTGCGCCACACCTTCGCAACCCGAGCGGTCGCCGCTGGCGCTGATCTTCCCACTTTAGCTTCGATACTGGGGCACACAAAGATCCAAATGACGATGCGATACGTCCATCCCGCCGAAGAACAGAAGCGGATGGTCACGGCAAAACTGGAGACGTTCCGCCTGGAAGGGATTTTGAAAGCACTGGAAATCGGTCAGCGGGTAGCTACAATTTCCGCTACAGTGAACTGATGCCGATGCGTGACGGCACTTCTAACTCATTGAAAAATCTGGCGGGGCCGACGGGGCTCGAACCCGCGACCTCCTGCGTGACAGGCAGGCGTTCTAACCAACTGAACTACGGCCCCGCATTGTGTTCGTAAGTGGTGGGCAGTGCGTGATTTGAACACGCGACCTTCCGGGTGTAAACCGGACGCTCTAACCGCTGAGCTAACCGCCCCCGCTTCTTAGTCACTGAACTTCCACAGGTTACGCAACCTCCTTCTCTCTGTCAAATTACGGTGGGACTATTGGGGGGCTCAGGTTCCCAATTTACCAGCAAAATAATCGTCGACGAAAGTTGCGCCAAAATCGCACTGTGAAACTCGGTGCGGTGTTTGATGGCAGCGACGGGGCCTTGTTCTCGACCAGGAAACTGCATCGACGGTGACGAAGCGTACATCCCAGCCATCGGATGTTTAGCTTCCATAAGATTGGGTGGATACCCGAGGCAGGAGGATGTTCAGCGGCACCGGGGCTATCGGCAGGATTTCCATACCCCGCCTCACTCGGTCTTAGCTCTACCACTGAAGCAGCATTACTCCACACGCCACTAGTGTGGCTGCTGTCCAACGGCGTAGTCCGACTTTTTCCTTGAGCAAGTACTTTGCCAGCAGCGTTTCGAATGCGAAGCTGACCCCCGTCGCTGGTACCGCAAAGCTCACATCGGCGATGGAAAGCAGCAAGACCAAGGAAAAGAAAGCTGCTGCGAGTGCTACAAAGCCACCCAACACCAATGGATTGGAAATGATTCTCTTAGACATGCCAGCCAAAGAATGTGGGGTGAAATCTTCTACTTCAGGCTGGCGCTTCATTCCAGCAGCATTAAGAACATCGCCTACGGTATTGCAACCAGCGATAATCACCACAAGAGGCCACTTCATTCCAATCATCGGAAGCTATCCTTGGTTTTTTTTGTCGTGCGGTCCGGCGTTGTTTCTGCTAAAAGTACCGCCAATGAAATCATTAAAATTCCTATTCCTCTCGCCATCGAAATATGCTCATGCAGCCAAAAATGACCGGCAAAAGCAATAAGCACGTTGGAACTGGCCGTGAACGGCAGAATGTAACTGAGGTCTGCGCGACTGAGTAGCGCCAAGTCGCAGGCCATCCACACAATCAAAAGACATACACCTGTTAAAGTCCATGGATTAACAGCGTGGATGTAATCAAAAAAAGACGCTGACATCGTCGCGGCTGAGTGATGTAAGCCTTGGCTCAAGGCGACATTTCCTAAAACATTGGTCACTATGAAAATGACCATAAACAAATGGGTCCGGTGCTTGTGTCCCTGCTTCACCTTAGATACCTACGTCTTGGGCATCTGCTACCACGCCGTCAGCCTCGACGCGCGTGTCGTTGAGCCGTAGCGCAAATTGCAGGCAAACTCTGCCGCACCTGAATTTGCGGCGTCAAGCGATTTGCAGTTATCAATCAGAATTGTGCCGCTAAAGGCGTCGGCGATAAACGAACCTTTCCGACTTGGGTGTTTGTGGACTTTAAGTTGGTGGACGGCGGGGGATTCGAACCCCCGACCTCCTCGTTGCGAACGAGGCGTTCTGCCAGCTGAACTAGCCGCCCATGGACACGACCTCGCAATAAAAATGCGAGGTCTTAATCGTACAGAGACTCGACTGGTACTGCAACTCAAGTTGGGCACGTGTGTGGCGAGCGGCTGCTAATCTGCAACGCGTGCGTCACGTGTTTAGCGCATTCTCAATAACTGTAGGCGGGCAAGCTTTGGCCGTTGGCCAGGATGATTTTATTCAGACGCATAATGGGCGAACCATTTTTCGCGGGATTGCCGACAACCGTGATCTCATCCCCGGGCTTGAGCGAATCTTTGACCCAGCCGCTCTTCGCCAGACGATAGGGATTGGGGCTTTCGGCAGTCCATTTTTGTATCGTGCCCTTGTCGTCCCGCACGTCGAAATAAAGTTCGGCATGCGGGTTAGAGAAGCTGAATTCGGTCACCGTGCCCTTCATCGTCGCGGTGCGACGCCGGTCATAAGCGGACATGCTGTGGTGGGCGAACGCTGTGCTCGATAGAATGAGTGCAGCCAAGGCGACGGGCAAGGACGTGGCGCATTTAGTTTTGATCAAGAGGCCTCCGAACAAACACATTGCTCACGTGTCGCCGTGATTCGCGACCTGCAAGATCGGCACGTTGTATCGCCCGGATTCCAAGCGAGATGACGGGACAGAAGTACGGCCGCAACGCGAAATTGGCGTTGCCGCTATACAAAATTGGGGCCACAGTTACGGACGGCTCTGGAAGTTGCCAAGCGGCTGACTGGCTTGTGCGCTGGCACGCTGAGCAGTGATTTTCCGCACGTTTTCATACAACGCCCGCGCCTGGGGCAGAGACTCGATAGCCTGCAGCACTTGCGGGTCGTTTTGCAGCTCAACTTCGTAACCCGCGGGCAAACCAAAGGCGGAAATAAAGACTTCCTTCTTGATCTCGCGCTTTACCCAATCGAGATTGTCGGTAAGGTCCGCGTCGGTGTACTTAATGTTTTCTTTATCGAGATGGCGACGGAACTGGGCTATCACCGCCTCGGTCACGGTGAAATCGCGAGTAATTTCGGGCTTCGTTCCCAGGAAAGAAGTGGTGAAACTGCCGACGCCTCCCCGATACGGAAAGAAGACATCCCGCCGCAGCAGCAGTTCCTGGAACGGATTCGGCGTGGGCTCGCTCACCGTTACATCCGGGGTGATGCCGCCTCCGCCAAACACTTGCCGGCCACCATCGGTCAGCTTTACCTCGGTCGGCTGCGGATTTTTGTGATTATACAAATAGTCGTAAAGCGAGACGTCTTTGTAATCACGCTGTATCAGACGCCCACTGGGGGTGTAATAGCGCGCCGTGGTCAGCGCCAAGCCGGTATTCTCACTGAGCGGGGAAACGGTTTGTACCAAACCCTTCCCGAAGGTCTGTTCGCCTACCACCAGACCGCGGTCATGATCCTGTATCGCGCCGGTAACGATCTCTGAAGCCGATGCCGAGCCGCCGTTTACCAATACTACAATAGGCTCCTGCAGGCCGCGATTGCCGCGCACCGCGTAATAGCGGCGCTCCTGTGATGCACGGCCGTGATGGGAAACGATAAGCTGGTTCTTGTCCAGAAACATATCGGAAATTGATACAGCCTCGTTCAGTAAACCGCCGGGATTGCCGCGGAGGTCGAGGATCAAGCCCTCGAGGTTGGACACGTCGAGCTGTTTAAGGGCGGCTGCCAACTCCGTATCAGTTTCTTCGTTGAAGCCGGAAAGTCGCACGTATCCGATGCCGGGACGGACTACGAACGCAACGTCCACCGAATGTTTGGGAATTTCATCGCGCGTGATACTGAACGCGAGCGGGTCTGTATAACCCTCGCGCAAAACGGCGATATGCACGACCGTGCCCTTGGGGCCCTTGAGCAGGTCCGCGACTTCAGAAGTGGTGAGGCCATCGGTCGCCTTACCCTCAACATTCTGGATAATGTCGCCCGGGCGAATGCCGGCCTTGGACGCTGGGGACCCCGGCATGGGGGCGAGCACCACCGTGTGGTTTTCCTGCGGGCCGACCGTCATACCGACGCCGTAGTATTTACCGCGCTGATCTTCACGAAGGAGCGCGTACTGGCGCGGATCAAAAAAAGTCGAGTGCGGGTCAAGCACGCGCAGCATTCCAGGAATCGCGCCATCGTAGAGCGCGTGGTCGGTATCGACCGGGATGGCATAATCCTGCTGAACGATGGAGAGGACGCGCGTGAAATTTTTTATGGAGTCCTGCATGTCGGAGGTTCCGGCAGCAGTGGCGCGCACCGAGGGGCCGTAAAGCCCTCCGAGAACAGCAGAAAGAATCAATACTCCAAGGACCAGGAGAGCCCCACGTCGCTCGGGTTTCATCACAGCCTCGCTTTCAGTCGGCGGAAGAAGTATAGCACGGATTTCGAGCCTATTTGACACCCCCAGACGCCTCCTCTATGATGCGGGTGGCACGTCATTTGTCACTTAAAACCCGTCCGCGAAGAGAACCGCAGGGTGACCACCGTGCGCAGGCGGTAAGCCGGTTCCGGATGCAGATTCGCGGAGCGCGGCACAGACACGCCAATAAATGCTGAGCATTCCTCATCTGGTTGTGATTTTCCTGGTGGCGCTGGTGGTTCTGGGCCCCGAGAAATTACCGCAAGTCGCCCGAATGCTGGGTAAGGCCATGGCGGATTTTCGCCGGATCACCACCGATTTCCGCGTGCAGATCGAGGACGAAATGCAGGAAATGGAGCGCCAGACCCGCCTGAAGAAAGAGGCGGCGGCCGCCGAGGCCACGTCACCTCCCGCGGCGACACCTTCCGACGCTCCGCCTTCGGCCGAGCAGCCCTTCTCTCCGGAAGGCCCGGCCGAGCCATCCACGGGAAGCGAAAACGACTTCTCCGCTCACGCAAATGCGGCAGATCACGCAGCTTCAGTTGAAAAAACTCCCAATCAAATAGGCAGCGGTCCGGTTACTTCCGAATTGCCCACGCCCGAAGTGCCTCCGACCGAAACAGCACACCACGAAAAACTTGCCGATGGCGACTTCGATCCCGCCTGACTCCGCCAGCCGATTCGGAGACTCCGAAGAGGGCGGTAAGATGTCGTTCTTCGAGCATCTGGGCGAATTGCGCGCGCGCATTATTCACTCCGCGGCGGCAATTCTGCTGGGTGCGTTCGTCGGATTTGCGGTAGCCAAGCGGGTGCTTGCGTTCGTGGCGCGGCCGATGGTGGCGGCCCTGCGCAGCGCCCACCTGGACGATAAGCTGATCTTCACGCATCCTGCTGGCTATTTGAACCTGGTCATTACGCTGGGGCTCTACCTTGGGATCGTGATCGCATTCCCGTACGTGCTGTACCAAGTCTGGCTCTTCGTGGCGCCGGGATTGTACAAGCACGAAAAAAAGGCTGTGGTTGGATTCATCGCGCCTACCGTGGCGCTTTTTTTCATTGGTATCGCGTTTGCCTACTACGTGATCTTGCCGTACCTGCTGAAATTTCTCGTGGGGTTCCAGGGTAATGGCCCGTTTACGCCGCTGATCAGCATTGAGGAGTATTTCAGTTTGGTGCTGATTGTCCTGCTTGGCGTTGGCTTAATTTTCGAGATGCCCATGGTGATCTTGGTGCTGGCGCTCTTCGGAATCGTCACGCCGAAATTTCTGTGGAAGAACTTCCGCTACGCGATATTGATAATCTCGGTGGTGGCCGCTATCGTTACGCCCACGCCGGATGCGATGACCATGCTGATTTTTATGGCGCCGATGATCATGTTGTACGTGCTGAGCATCGGCGTGGCGGCGCTGGTGGTGCGCAGCAAGCGGCGCGCCGCGGAAGCGCTGGCGCGGGAAAGGACGCCGTAGATGAAAGGGCGTAGATGAAGATGAGATTTTCAAGATTTCTTCGCTCCACACTGCGAGCGGTGGCGCCGCTCTCGTGCGCTCTCTTGCTGGTGGCCTGCGGTGGGAAACAAGGCGCGGCCAGCGAGGCGGCGAGCTCCGCCGATGCGGGACAAACCACGCCGGCGGCCGCGGCGCCGGCGGCGGAGTCCACGGGTGGTTTCGACGGGCAGCAAGCTTACCAGTATGTGGCCGATCAGGTGGCCATTGGACCGCGAGGCGCCGGAACCGAGGGAGACACGAGGGCGCAACAATATATTGTGGGCAAGCTGCAAAGCTTCGGCTGCCCCGTGGATCAAGAGGACTTTCACGCTTCTACGCCAATTGGCAGCGTGGCGATGAAGAACATCGTGGCCAAGGTCCCGGGCGCGAGTCCGGACATCGTGCTTTTCACCACGCACTACGACACCAAAAGACTGCCCAATTTCGTGGGCGCGGACGATGGCGGATCATCCACAGGGGTAATGTTGGAATTGGCGCGCCTAGTCTGCGCGCGTAAAAATGCCCTTACCGTGTGGGTCGCCTTCTTCGACGGGGAAGAGGCGTTCAACCCCGACGTGTGGCAGGATCCCGACAACACGTACGGCAGCAGGGAACTCGCTGCGCGCCTGGCGCTCTCGGGTGACCTGGGCCATGTAAAGGCGATGCTGCTCGCGGACCTCGTAGGCGGCCGCAATCTGCACGTCAAACGCGATTCAAACTCGACAGGATGGCTGACGGATATGGTGTGGTCGACTGCGGCGCGGCTGGGTTACAAAGATATTTTCCTGAACGATCGCGTAGCAATGGAAGACGATCACTTGCCGTTTCTGCATCGCAACGTGGCTGCCGTGGACATCATCGATCTCGACACTTCAAACGATGTCCCCTATTGGCATACTCCCGCGGATACGCTCGATAAAATCAGCCCCAGAAGCTTGGCCATAGTGGGGCATGTGTTGATCGCAACGCTCCCAGAACTCGAGCAGAAATTTCATTCCGCGGCACGCCCGTAGCAGCCAGAGTTGCCTTCACCGGCCTGGAATCAGCTTCACATGAACACCCACCGCCGCGCCGCTAGCAAGGAAACCGATTTACCTGCTCTTATTTGCATTGGCGTGCGCTCCTCCTCAGGTGCCTACAACATCCTTTATGGTAGGGGCCTGTCTCAAGGCGTTTCAGAGCTGCTCGAGCGCACGAAAGCGGGCGCGGGTGGGCTCGCGCTCGCAGAAAATACCGGTGTTTTCCTACTTTCTTCACCTCGCGTATGGCGTCATGTGGGACGCAAAATAATGTTCGGGCTCGACCGGACGGCGGTGCGGCGTCCCATTCTGTTTGACGATCGGGAGGCGCGCAAAAGCATGGCCACTGTTGAGCGCCTCTGCCGGCAGTTGGTGTGGGCGGGTGCCGACCGCCGCGCGGTGCTCGTTGCCGTTGGTGGGGGCGTGGTCGGAGACGTATGCGGGTACACCGCGGCCAGCTACCTTCGAGGCGTGCGCGCGGTGCATATTCCGACGACACTGGTTGGGCAAGTCGATAGCGCCATCGGCGGCAAAACAGGGGTAAATCTTCCGGAGGGAAAGAACCTGGTAGGCGCGTTCTATCCGCCGAAACTGGTGATCGCCGATCCGGATACGCTCGCGACTCTGCCGAATCGCGAATTTCGCTCCGGCATCTACGAAGTTATCAAGTACGGAGTGATCGGCGACGCGCGGCTTTTCTCCTATCTCGAGCAGAATGTCGAGCGACTGGCCAGTCGCGACCAAGCCGCACTTGATTTCGTGATCCCCAGGTGCATTCGCGCGAAGGCTCGCATAGTGGAGCAGGACGAGCGCGAGGCGGGACTCCGCGAGATTTTGAATTTCGGCCACACGTTTGCGCACGCCTTCGAAACAGCCACCGCATATCGCCGCTACCTGCATGGTGAGGCCGTGGGCTGGGGAATGATCGCGGCGTCCCGCCTGGGCGTCCGGACAGCTGGTTTTTCATCGGACGAATCCGCGCGCATTGAGCGATTGGTTAGGCATGTTGGACCGTTGCCGTCCCCGCCGCGCGTCAGTGGAAAGCGCCTGCTGGAAATTATGGGCGCCGACAAAAAGACTCGAGGCGGCAAATTTCGATTTGTTCTGCCGCTGCAAATCGGAAAGGTCAAAACCGTTGCGGACGTTCCTCCGGATGCGGTCCACGCCGTTTTGGCGGATTTGGGAAGGCCCAGTGAGCGCAATGCCTCCTGAGGACCGGGCGCAGGCCTCCTTGCCTGGAACTCGGCCTGCCGGGGCGCTGGATGATGCCGCAGCGGCGCGGCAAGTACGGGAGATGTTCAGCCGTATCGCGCCCCGTTACGACCTGCTGAATCACCTGCTTTCCTTGCGGTTCGACACGGCTTGGCGTCGCCGGGTGGCCCGGCGCTTCGCCGATCTGCTGGCGCAACCTGGGATTCGCGTGCTCGATCTCTGTTGCGGCACGGGAGATTTGACGTTTGCGCTGGCGTCCCAGGCACGCTTTCGTGTGCCACAAAACAGCGGCGGTGCGGGAGAAACGAGCAGGCAGGGTAAGCAATTTCTTGGCGCAGATTTTGCGCATCCGATGCTAATCCGTGCCCGTGAAAAAGCCGCCGCAAACGGGCGCCAGGGTACAGTTGAATTTCTCGAAGCCGATGCACTCCATCTGCCGTTTGCATCGGAGAGCTTCGACCTGATAACCACTGCTTTCGGTTTTCGCAATCTTGCGAACTATGCGGCTGGAATTACGGAGTTGCGGCGTGTTTTGCGGCCGGGCGGATCGCTGGCCATTCTTGAATTTGCAGAGCCGCAAGGCGCTCTCTTTGGCAGGTTGTTCCGATTTTATTTTCGTCGGGTGCTGCCAAAAATTGGCGGGCTCATATCGCGAAACTCGCAGGCCTACGGGTACCTGCCGAATTCAGTGGCGCGATTTCCGCATCCGGCGGAACTGGCGCAGCTGCTACGAGATGCCGGTTTTGCGGAAGTGGCCTTCGAGCGTTGGACGGGCGGAATCGTTGTCTTGCATGTCGCCCGCCGTTAGCCGGCACGTTTACAGTCTACCCAAGCGCTCTGCCAAACTCTTACTCTTCTAATCCCAGCCCACGGATCTTGTTGAGCAAGGTTTTGTAGGAAACGCCCAGCAGTTCTGCGGCACGCGTTTTGTTCCACTTCGAGGCGCGCAGAGCAGCTTCAATCTTGAAGCGTTCGATATGCTCGATGGCGCGCAAGGTCACTTCTTGCATCGTACCTTCCCATTCGAACGCCTCGGCGAGCATTCCGTCGGGTATCTGCCCGTCCGATGGACGAGGAGCGGGAAGTTGCAGCGCCTGGGTATCAATGGCATCGCCATCGCACAGAATCGCCGCGCGCTCAATGGTGTTTTGCAGCTCGCGGACGTTGCCCGGCCACGTGTAGGAACGAAGGGCCGCGCGAGCTTTGGGCGTGAGCGTCAAGCCGGGCTTACGAAATTCGCGGCGGAAGCGCTCTAAAAAGGTATCGGCCAGCAATTGCACGTCGTCGCCACGGTCCCGGAGAGGCGGGATGGTGATAGGCACGGCCGCGATGCGGAAGTACAGGTCCTCACGAAATGTTTTCGCGGCAACGGCCGCACGCAAATCCTTATTCGTGGCCGTCACAATACGGACGTCCACATCGATGGCTTGCGTGCCTCCCACGCGATCAAAACGGCGCTCCTCGAGAACCCGCAGCAGTTTTGATTGAATGGCCAGGGGCAGTTCCCCGATTTCATCCAGGAAAATCGTGCCGCGGTGCGCCAATTCCATTTTGCCGATTTTGCGCGCTCCGGCGCCCGTATAGGCGCCGCGCTCGTGGCCGAACAGCTCATTTTCTACCAGACCTTCCGGGATGGCAGCGCAGTTCAAGGCGACGAAGGGCTGGTCGTGCCGGCGGGAAAGATGATGCGTGGCGCGTGCGAAAAGCTCCTTGCCGGTGCCGCTCTCGCCGAGCAGCAGTACGGTGGAATCGGTACCCGCAACGCGCTGCACCTGCTGCGTCGTGGCCTGCATCGTGGGATCCTCGCCGACGATGCGGGGAAAACCGTAACGCGCGGTGTATTCCTCGCGAAGCAGCAAATTTTCCCGCAGCAACTCCTGTTCGCGCGCCGCACGGGCGACCAGCAGGTTCAAATGGTCGAGATCGACAGGCTTTTGAACGAAATCGAAGGCGCCCTCTTTCATCGCCGTCACGGCTTCTTCGACCGATCCAAATGCCGTGATCAGAATCACAGCAATGCTGGGGTCGGCAAGCTTAGATTCTCGAAGCACTTCCAGGCCGGAACAACCGGGAAGTTTCAAATCCGTTAGCACCAGCAGATAGCGACGCGCGCGAACTTTGGACACGGCCGCGGTGCCATCGGCCGCTTCATCGACCTCATATCCGGCACGCTCGAGGGCCTTACGCAACATGGCGCGCAATTCGGTCTTATCTTCGACGAGAAGCAGAGGTTCCATGCGTGAGGTTCTATCATGGACCGGCGGGGTGGCGCGGGCATCCACGCGCAGATGTGTGGAGAGTGGCACAGGAATGACGGCGAATCCTACTTAAGCCTAACCTTGTGGGACCAGCGGCGCCGAACTGCTGTTGGCCGGAGGTTCGATTGACCAGCCTGGGTCGCCGCCGGACTTGCGTAGAGCGTCTTGCAGGTCGGAGACGGCTTGCTTGTCCTTCTCCACATCCGCTTTCTTTTCGTTGATCTTGACGTTGGTGTCGTCGAGGTCCTTGCGATCGTACTGTTCGCGCAACGCCGCGTTAGGATCAGCGTAGAATTGCTGCAGCTTCAGGTTGTACTCCCGTTGCATGATATCCAGCTCTTTGGAGTCATCTGCGAGCTTCTTGCGAGCGTCAGCAAATTTGTGCCGCCAATAAAGCTCATCCTGGGGTCCGGATTCAGGCGCAGTGGCGGCAGGGGTCTTTTCGCCGGGCGCGGCTGCAGTGGAAGGCGCGGCAGGAGCTTGCCCAACGACGGAAACGTCACCTTTCAGATGGCTTAGATCGTCGTTGGTATATACCTTAGCCGCCTTTTGGCCCGTCTTCTGCTGTTCGCGGGCTTTTCGGGCGGCGTCTACCACCGAGTCCTGCGGCCGCGCGGTCGCCTCCGCGGTATGGGCGAAAATTCCCGGAATCATCAGCAGGGCGAATCCCAGGACACACGGACCGTGTTTGCGAGCCGGCTTCATGATTGTATCCAGCAAATATGAATGCATAGCGGAGCCGCCTTTCGGGGGGCGCGAAGAACATTCGCTCGACGTATTTTAGACGCTGCTGGCGACAGAATCAACGCCCGCGGATGTCCTCCTGCTGAGCGGTAGCCAAATGATAAACTCGGCGCCTCCTTGGGGCTGGTTGCGCGCTTCCACGGTGCCGCCATGTTGCACAATGATCTTCTGCACGATGGCCAGGCCCAGGCCTGTCCCATTGGCCTTAGTGGTGTAGAAAGGCACGAAAATACGGGACAGGTCGGCGATGGGAATCCCCGGCCCATTATCGATAACCGAAATACGTTGCACCGACTGCGCGGCGGTATGCTCGATGGAGCCTTGAAGGCTTACCCGCCCGCGTTGGCTCACGCCGGCGGCGGCCTCCGCGGCATTGCGCGTCAGGTTGAGCAGGGCTTGCCGCAGCAGCGCCTCATCACCTGAAATATTCTCGAAATCGCCCGAACGGGACAGCTCCACATCCGCCACCACATCACACACTTCCGCGATGACGCGGTCGATCAACGAGCCGACGGCAATCTCTTCATCCATCAGATCCATAGGTCGCGCAAACTTCAGAAACTCCGTAACCACGTGGGCCAGTGCGCGGGTCTGTTCCAGGATGCGCTTGGCGTTATCCGCAATGTCACCGTCGGATTCGCCACGGATAAGCTGCGCGTAACCGGAAATCGTCGCCAGCGAATTCTTGAATTCATGCGCGATGCCTGCCGACAGCTCGCCGAGGGCCGCAAGGCTTTCCTTCATCAGCACTTGCTTCTGGAGCGCGGCCAGCTCGCTCAGGTCCGCGAGCAGGCACAGAGCGCCGGTAACTTTTCGCGGCGCCGCCTGTGCACCGGCAATGCGCCGGCTAATATTCAAGATTGGAGAAATGGTCACCCCGAGGCGCCGGGTTTCGCCTTCGGGAGTGGTGTATTCGATTTCTTCGCGCCGGAACGTGCGGCCTTCCCGTAGACAGGCGTCCAGCAATTTTGCCAGGGGCGTATCGCGGCCCAGCACTTCGGTATAGCGGCGGTAGGACAAGGCGCGAATGCCGAGAGCGACTTCCGCGGCCGGGTTGGCGCTGGTAACCAGGCCCGCGGAACTGACCAGCAGCAAGCCGGCGGGCATGTTGCGAGTAACCGCTTCACTAAGCCGCTCGGTCTGCTGGGCGCGCTCGCGATCGCGGCGGTGCAGCGCGGCCAACTCTTTTTCCTGGTCGCGCAGCTTCTGGATGACGGCCTGCATCGAGGCGGCCATAAATGCGGTGGGGTTATCGGTAGAGGGTTTGGCGGAAAAAAGATCTTCGGTGGGCGCCGGCTTACCGCCAAGCACGCGGCGAAGCAGGTAGGAGAACAAATACGTCCCCCCGAGAACCATTACGATGAGCACCACTCCGCCGAGGAGCCACATCATGCCAATCTGTGGTGGCCGGGGGTCGGCCAGAAAGCCGGCGACCGTCACGCGGCCCCTGATCAGCTCAACCGACATGTCTGAAACGATATCGAGCATGCCCTTCTAGCGCACCGTCAAGAAGGAACGGTACCACGCGAGGGTTGCTGAACCAAAAAAAACCACGAGCAAGGCTCCCGCACCGAGGAAAGTTCCGAAGGGGAGTTCAAAATCCCGCCCTTTTCGCCACAGGGCAATAACCGCCACGCCGATAAAACTTCCGAGCAGCGACCCCAGCAAGATCGTCAGAAGCGCGCGTTGCAATCCCAAAAACGCGCCAGCCATGGCCATCATCTTCACATCGCCCAGCCCCATACCTTCGCGGCCGCGAGCGCGAAAGTATCCCTCCGCGACCAGCCAAAGCAGACCGCTTGCTCCAATAGCGCCAAGCAAGGAATCAAGAATGGAAATCACCGGCTGCGGCGGCGGAAACGCGAACAGGTGGCTCGATAACCATAGTGCGGTACCATCGATGGGGCGTGTGAACAAGCTGAGCAGAAGCCCTAGTCCTAAGCCCACGAAATTCACCTTGTCAGGCAAAATGCGCTCGCGAAAATCGGTAACGGTCAGAACGACCATAAGCGCCGCGAACACCGCCCATTTAAGCCCCTCCGCGGTGATGCCAAAGACTAGATAGCAAGCGACGAAGAGCAGCCCGGTAACCAGCTCTACGGTGGGATAAAGCGCGGAAATGCGCGCCTTGCATTTGCGACAGCGCCCGCCCAGTATCAGCCAGCTCAGTACGGGGATATTGTCGTAAGGCTTGATTTCCGAGTTGCAGGCAGTGCAGTGCGATGCCGGCAGCACCACCGATTCCGCACGTGGAATGCGCAAGATGCAGACGTTCAGAAAGCTGCCAATAATCAGGCCCAGCAGAAAGACGCCAGCGACAATCACGACATGAACTGTGCCACAACGGGCGGGCGACCTCAATCTGCGTTGCCTCGAAACGTGCCCGATTCCTAACGCTCGTGCAGACCGCCCTACGCTGACCTCACCGTCGGAGCGGTCTTCCCGTTATGCGATAATTCGAGAGCATGCCTTGGCCGCTGGAACAAGCGATTCGCCGATATGAACACCAGCGCTGGACGACGGACAGCAACCGCCGCGTGCTGCCGTTTGAATGGGGGTTGGAGCACATCGGAGGTTCCGCCGGTGCCGCTGACCCACGCGGGTTTCTCAACGCCTGGGTAGCGCGGACACTCGCGGATAGTAGAGATTGGTACGCGGCCTCGCCCGCCAATGACTACCATCTGCATTCCGCGGAAACTGCCGGCAGCGCGCGGGTGCTCACGTTTACCAGCCAGTTGCAATCTCCCTGGCCGGAAAATAACCTGGTGCATGCGCGTTTTTTTGCGGTTCGCAATGGTGGGCCCGCGGTCGTGGTCCTGCCGCAATGGAATGCCCAATGGGATTCGCAGGTAAACATTTGCCGCTGGCTGAACCACATGGGAATTTCCGCGCTGCGAATTTCGCTGCCTTATCACGACCGGCGAATGATTCCGGGACATGAGCGTGCCGATTATCTCGTAGGGCCGAACATCGGGCTCACCTTACAGGCCAACCGGCAGGCGGTGCTGGACGTTCGCCGCTGCCTTTTATGGCTGGCGCAACAGGGCTACGGGAAGCTCGGCATTGTGGGCACCAGCATCGGGTCGGCGGTGGGCTCGATCGCCATGGCCCACGATACTCTGGTGCGCGCGGGAGCGTTTCTGCACGTGTCCACGTATTTCGCCGACGTCGTGCGGACGGGCATGAACACCTCGCATGTGTGGGAAGCGCTGCGCGCGCAGGTTACCGCAGACGAGTTGCGGCGGTTCTGGGCGCCCATCAGCCCGTTTCCGTATCTGCGGCTTATGCGTGGTGGTACGCAGAAAATGTTCATGGTCACAGCCGCCTATGACCAAACATTCTGGCCGGAGTTTTCTATGGACATTATCCGGGAGATTCGCAGAGAGGGCATTGAGAACGAAGTATTGTTTCTGCCGTGCGGGCACTACTCGCTGGAACTCGCGCCCTTCAGCTACGCCGCAGCTTTACGCATGGGGTTGTTCTTGTTTCGTAACTTAGCTTGAATGCTGGGCTTGAACGCCTGGGCGTGAACGCCCGGCGCGAACCCGGTTGGCGTGAACCTAAGAAGTGAACAGTAGCCTACCGCTCAGGCTCGGCGCCTCCATGTTCAGACACTGGGAATAGCTCGCGATATTTATCTGGAAGAGCTTTCGGGCGTCCCTCGCGATTGCAGATCACATGCAGAGTTTCACCCGTTGCGAGCAACTCGCCATTGCTATCGTTCAGGATTTCGTAGGCAAAGCGTATGGTGCGCCGGCGCGCCTCCGCGACGCGGGTTCGGATGCGAAGTAAGTCATCATAACGCGCCGGTTGAAGGTGCCGGCAGTGTGATTCGGCCACGACGATGTAGGCGTCATCGCGCTCTTCCATCTCCTTGTAGGCTACGCCGCGGGTGCGCATCAATTCCACGCGCCCAATCTCGAAATAAACATAGTAGTGGGCATGATAGACCACGCCCATCTGGTCGGTCTCCGCGTAACGCACGCGTGCGGTGATTTCGGAGAAACTCATCGGCCCGACCAGCGCGGCTGGCGTTTTTCTAAAAATGCCGCCAGACCTTCCGCGAAATCCGGCGTCGCCCGGATTGCGACGCTTGCGGCGATGGCCATCTCGATGCGCCGGTCGATTTCCGCTTCGCTCGAGCGCACCAGCAGCCGTTTGGTCGCGGTAATAGCGCCGGGACTATTGGCTATGAGGGTCGCCGCCACATCTCGCGCCGTGGAAAGCAGTTCGCCAGCCGGGACGACGCGCGTCACCAAGCCGAGGGCGCGGGACTCATCGGGGCTCAGCACTCGGCCCGTAAGCAGCAGATCGCGAGCGATCTTTTCTCCCACCTGCCGCTCGAGATACAGCGCCACCAGAGCAGGAATGAATCCCACGCGCACTTCCGTGTAACCGAACACGGCCTCCGGCGCAGCCAGCGTGAAGTCGCAGAGCGTCGCGATGCCGCATCCCCCGGCGAGTGCCGCCCCATTCACGGCGGCAATCAACGGCTTTGGATAGCTCCACAAACGCCGAAACAGGCTCGCCGTGCGCCGTGCGTCCGCGAAATTTTCGTCCGCTGGTTGCCCGGCCAGCGCCTTTAAGGAGTCTAAGTCCATGCCCGAGCAAAACGCCCGGCCCTCGCCGGTAATCATCACCACCCGAGCCGGCCCGGTCTCGAGCGCGCCCAGCACGGAAAGCAGCTCCTCGATCATCTCTTTGGAGATGGCGTTGCGCTTTTCCGGCCGACTCAGCGTGATGGTCGCAAGGTTGCCGGACAAGCCCTCATCGTAGGTAAGCTTTATTGTGTTATAGGGAGAAGACATCGTCAGCCTGCCACCGAATATTTGTCGCGAATCTCATGCATCTGGATCATAGCCGGCGCCAAGTCCGCTAACCCCAATTCGGTGTCGATTCCGTTTTCAGATAACACGCGGATGACGGTTTCGGTGGCAATGTTGCCCACCAGGTCGTCGCCGGCAAACGGGCAGCCGCCCAATCCGGTGAGAGCCGAATCGAATCGGCGACAGCCGGCATTATATGCGGACATTACTTTTTCTGCGGCGCCTTCCGGGCGGCTGTGCAGATGCACGCCCAATTCCAGGCCTTCTGCACATCCTTTCACGGCGCTATAGAGGGAACCCACTTCTTCGGGGGTCGCCGTTCCGACGGTATCCGCCAACGAGACCGTCCCTATCCCCACGCTCGCAAGCCAGAGCAGCGCGTCTTCCACGATTTCAACACCCCACGGTTCCTCGTACGGATTGCCAAAAGCCATGGAAATGTACACGACCATGTCGCGATGCGCGGTGACGGTGGCTTTGCGCAATTGCTCGACCAGTTCGCGCGACTCCGAGCGCGACATGTTGGCATTGGCGCGGCGAAAATATGCGGAGATGGAGTACGGGTATCCGAGCGTGGTAACGCCGCGCGACGCGAGAGCCCGTTCAGCGCCCTTTTCGTTTACGACAATGCCAATAATTTCTGGCGAGGCGCTATTCGCAGGGAGCGAGGAAAAAAACGACTCGAGCACCACCTCGCTATCGGAGCTTTGCCGAACGTGCTGGGGCGAGACAAAGCTTACGGCATCGATATGGCGAAATCCCGCGTCAACCAACAAGCGCAAATAGGACGCTTTTACCTCGGCGGGTATTTGGCCCGGCAAGCCTTGCCACGCGTCGCGGGGGCATTCCACGATTTTGACGTTGTTCTTTCCCTGGCCCTTCACACCGCCGCCTTTGCCGTTGTTCATGGGAAGAAGAGAAGCCTTTGTCGTTGCGTCACGCGCTGCGTCAGGCGCAGCCCCTCACGTTTGCAAGACACCCGTCTTGAATTCGCGCACGTCGGGATTGAGCGCCGCGGCATCGAGCGACGTAATCAGCGCTTCGCGAGTTTGCGCCGGATCGAGAATGGCGTCCACCCATAGCCGCGCGGCGGCATAACGGGGATCCGATTGCTGTTCATACGTCTCCATTACCGACTCGCGCAGCGCGGCCAATTCCTTCGCGGAAAGTTTCTGGCCCTGGCGCTCGAGCTGCTTCGCCTTAATTTCCACCAGCGTGCTCGCGGCTGAGTCGCCGCTCATCACCGCGAAGCGCGCGGTCGGCCAGGCAAACATGAATCTGGGATCGTACGCCTTGCCGCACATGGCGTAGTTGCCGGCGCCAAAGCTGCCGCCCAGTATTACAGTGATCTTGGGCACCACGCTATTGGCCACGGCGTTCACCATTTTCGCACCCGCCCGGATGATGCCGCTCCATTCGGCTTCCTTGCCCACCATGAAGCCGTTGACGTCATGCAGGAAAATAAGCGGCACCAGATTCTGATTGCAGTCGAGAATAAAGCGCGCGGCTTTGTCGGCCGATTCCGTATAGATGACGCCGCCGAATTCCATGCGGCGTTCGCCGGAGGCCGGATCGATCGTGGGCACTTGCATCTTTTGATTGGCCACAATGCCTACGGCCCAGCCCCCGATGCGCGCGTACCCGCACAGAAGTGTTTGCCCGTACTCCGCCCGATACTCCTCAAAACGGCTGCCGTCCACGATGCGCGCAAGCACTTCGTGCATGTCGTATTGCTTTCCGGGAGCGGCGGAGAAAACTCCGTAAATTTCCTCGGCGGGATACGCGGGCGCCACCGGCTCGATGCGATCGAAACGCGGCGGCCGCGGA
Source organism: Acidobacteriota bacterium (assembly GCA_003140295.1). Taxonomy (GTDB): domain Bacteria; phylum Acidobacteriota; class Terriglobia; order Acidiferrales; family UBA7541; genus Palsa-189. The sequence continues at coordinate 2,421 of PLJR01000171.1, read as the reverse complement.
TGGCCCATTACGGCGATGAGGGCGCGAATCCTTTCGATACAGGATTTGTCGTCGACCTCACGGAAATCTACCGTGCCGCTCACCTGGGCATGCACTCGTGCGCCGCCCAACGCTTCGGCCGATACGCGCTGTCCAATCGCCGCCTGCACCAGCGCCGGCCCGGCCAGAAATAAGCCCGAACCTTCGGTCATCAGGATGTGATCGCACATCACCGGCAAGTAGGCGCCGCCCGCCACGCACATCCCCATAATGGCCGTGATCTGTGGGATACCCATCGAGCTCATCACGGCATTGTTGCGGAAGACGCGCCCGAAATCATCGGTGTCGGGGAAGACGTCTTCCTGCAGCGGCAGAAATATGCCGGCCGAATCCACCAGGTAGATCGTCGGAATATGATTTTCGATGGCGATATTCTGGGCGCGAATCACTTTTTTGGCGGTTAACGGAAAAAACGCTCCGGCCTTAACGGTGGCGTCATTGGCTACAATCATCACCTGGCGCCCCGCGACGTGCCCCAGCCCCGTAACTACGCCCGCTGCCGGAGCTCCGCCAAATTCCTGATACATTTCATAGGCTGCGAACACTCCCAACTCGAAAAAATCCGTTTTTGAATCGACCAGCAGGGCGATTCGTTCGCGCGCCGTCAGGCGTCCTTTCTTGTGCTGGGACTCGACGGCTTTAGCACCGCCGCCCTCGTGCAGCATGGCCTCCTGGTTCTTTATTTTGCCGAGCAAATCCACCATGTGACGCAAGTTTTTCGCATAATCCGCGGAGGTTTGGTTGACGCGGCTGTCCAGCCGGGAAGTTGGCAAGGTGGAATCCTCTCAGAAAGTAGGCGGTCGCGGCGTAGCGCGGCACAAAGCCAGGTAGTTTAACTTGTCCCCACGCCGGTAAGCGACCCCGTAAATGAACAGCAAGCCAAATTGTGTGCGGACTTCTACTCCTGCGCGCGTCATCCTCGAGGGCGGACATGCGCACGCACGAACTCCACGATTTCCTGCGTAGCCGTGCCCGGCAGAAAGATGCCGGCGATGCCCGCAGCCTTAAGCGCCGGGATATCCGGCGCCGGGATGATGCCGCCCACCAGTACGGCCACATCGGTCATTCCTTTTTGCCGGAGCAATGCCATTAGTTCGGGGCATATGGTGTTGTGCGCGCCGGAAAGTATCGAAAGCCCAATCACATCCACGTCTTCCTGTTCGGCGGCCGAGGCGATCATTTCCGGCGTTTGGCGCAGCCCGGTATAAATGACTTCCATGCCCGCATCGCGCAGAGCCCGCGCGATTATTTTGGCGCCGCGATCGTGCCCGTCAAGTCCCGGCTTGGCAATCAATACGCGGATTTTTCGCTGCGACATGCGACACAGAATACTGCAATCCCGCACGACGGGATACGGGAGTTCCTCGCCTGAGAATGCCTCGCATCGTGCGATTCAGTTGCGCCATACGCCTAAGTAACGGCAATTTCCTGGTACACGCCAAACACACCGCGAAGCGCGTCGCAGATTTCGCCAAGAGTGGCATACGCTTTCACAGCGTCGCATAGCAGGGGCATCAGGTTGGTGTCGCCTTCGGCGGCGTGAACCAGCGCGTCGAGGCGCCGGCGGACTTCTTCGCCGGAGCGCTCTGCCCGCAATTTTCGCAGGCCCTCCTCCTGGAGTCGCGCCACCCCTTCGTCGATTTGGAGCACCTCGATCGGCGCCTCCTCGCCGGCATATTCATTTACCCCGACGATGACCTTGTCACGGCGATCTACAGCTAGCTGATATTGGTAGGACGCCTCGGCGATTTCGCGCTGCGGGTACCCACGTTCAATGGCCGCTACCATGCCGCCCAGCGCGTCGATTTTTGAAATGTAATCGCACGCGCCGCGTTCGATTTCATCGGTTAGCGATTCCACAAAGTACGATCCTCCCAGCGGGTCGGCGGTATTCGCGACGCCGGTTTCATAAGCGATGATCTGCTGCGTGCGCAATGCCAGCGTCGCGGCATGCTCGGTAGGCAGCGCCCACGCCTCGTCGAGCGAGTTGGTGTGCAACGATTGTGTGCCGCCCATGACGGCCGCCAGTGCTTGGACAGCCGTGCGCACTACATTGTTGTATGGCTGCTGAGCTGTAAGGGAGCAGCCCGCCGTTTGCGCGTGGAAGCGCAGCGTGCAGGAGCGCGCATTCCTCGCACCGAAGCGCTCGCGCATGATGCGGTACCAGATGCGCCGAGCCGCGCGATACTTGGCGATCTCCTCGAAAAAATCGTTGTGCGCGTTGAAAAAAAACGACAGCCGCGGGGCGAACTCGTCCACCTCCAAGCCTCGGCGTACGGCATGCTCCACATACTCGCCCCCGTCCCGCAGAGTGAATGCCAGCTCTTGGATCGCCGTCGAGCCCGCTTCGCGGATGTGGTAGCCGCTGATGGAGATCGGATT
>PLJR01000098.1 GCA_003140295.1 Acidobacteriota bacterium | reverse complement strand
ATTGCCACACAGACTCATTCCTGTCTGTGCGCTTAGCGGCCATCCGGCCGCCGGGCACGCCGATCTCCCGATCGGCCATCCAACATCGCCGCGACGCGCATTTGGTAGCGCAGGCATTCTGCCCTGTGTTCATTTTTCTATGACAAGCGTCCCGGGCATGGTACGCACATTGCGCGCGACCCTTCGTCCCAGGGGCAACGAATCATTACGGTAAAGCGGATGATACAGCTTTAGGACGAGCAGACCCGCGCTTCGCGCCACGGTTAAGCACTTCGCCAAAAGCAGAAAGCCTCTGCTTGCGCTCTTTTAAGGGCATATTCTCGAGATGTCCGACGATGATTTGCGTCATCTCATCGACAATACGAGTCCGGGACCTTTTCTTTTTCGTCATACCAACCCTCGTTCTCAAAATCAGCGATTAGAGTAGCCAGCAATAACAGTAAGTCTGTGCGCTTTTGTCTTTGGTCTTAATATTGTGGTCACTGGTCGATATCGACGTCACCGCTCAAACCAGCGCCACCTTCGCGCCTCGCCTCCAGTAGCACAGTCATTCCTGGCTGTGCGCTTTTTGTCATAGCTCCATATCGCCGTCATAGCTATGAATAGAAATGTTGCGTTACGCTCGAGTTTTTATCTATGACTCCCACATGGAAACAAAGGTGCAAACATTCGCCTTGCGGAAACCAGTTTAAAGCTGTTTTTTTCCTGTTTCGCTCTCGTCGATTTCGAATCTCGGCCAGTTATGGCAACATCTAAACTGACAGGTGAACTAGCTACGGTAGGAAGCCGATTCGAAACATTAGGAAGATGAAGCCATGCAGGAAACTCCCCAGGAATACACGCGCCGCATACTCGCCAACGTTGGCGGCCTAGATCCGCTAACCGTTCAAGCTGAAACGCCCGCCAAACTCGAGCGCTTGGTCAAGGGTCTCCCCAGCTCGCGCCTCCGCGAGCGGCCCGCCCCGGACAAATGGTCGGCCGCGGAAATTCTCGCGCACCTGGCCGACGCGGAACTCGTCACCGCCTGGCGTATGCGCCAAATCCTCGGCGCTCCCGGCACCCCCATCCAGGCCTACGATCAGGACTCCTGGGCCGCGGCCGGGCATTACGAAACACGCGATCCGCAAAAATCTCTCCAGCTCATTCGTACCCTGCGCGAGGCGAACGTCGCACTTCTGAAATCGCTCTCCCCCGAACAGTGGAAGCAATACGGCCGCCACGCCGAGCGCGGCGAAGAATCCATCGAACGCATCGCGCGCATGATGGCCGGCCACGATCTGAACCATCTCAAGCAGCTCGAAAAAATTGTAAACTCGCAAAAATGACCGCCGCGCTCCACATCACTTGCACGTCTCAAATTTAACGGGAGAAAAACGCACATGGCCAAAGCCACCTTCGGTGCCGGATGCTTCTGGGGAATTGAAAGCGCCTTCCGCCAGGTGAAAGGAGTCACCGACGTGGCCGTCGGCTACGCGGGTGGCACGCTGCCCAATCCCACCTATCAGGACGTTTGCACCGACCGCACCGGCCATGCCGAGGTGGTTGAAGTCGATTACGATCCCGCCCAGGTCTCCTACGAAGACCTGCTGCGCGTCTTCTTCGAAATTCACGATCCCACCCAGCTCAATCGCCAGGGCCCCGACTACGGCAAGCAATACCGTTCGGTCATCTTCTTCCACGACCCCCAGCAGGAGGCCGCCGCGCGCGCCATGAAGGACGAGCTCGAGCGCGCCAAGCGTTTTCCCCGCAAAATCGTCACCCAGATCGAGCCCGCCCCGCAGTTCTATCGCGGCGAAGAATACCACCAGCGCTACTTCGAAAAGCACAACATANNAGGCCGAGGACTACCACCAGCGCTATTTCGAAAAACACAACATAGCCGCCTGCCGCACCCACTAACCGCGCCAATCACGCGTCTCCGGGGGTGGCCCATTTTTGCGCTCTCCGCAAAAGTGGGGCTTTGTCCTGTATTCCTTGTTTTGAGACTCCGGCAAGTAGACTTCGCGCTAGCATTGCATCAACTTATGAAGACCGCACCGTTTGTCAGGACGTGTCGGCGGGGTGGCGAGTGACCGACTGCATGATCCGCAACTAACGCGATAGAACATGATTCGCGTGTAGTCTCGCCGTTGTAGCTATGCGACGGATGTTGGTGTGCTGTCCAGAGTTCTCGAAGGATACGGAATTTCTAAATTACCTCTGCCGCAAAAAGCCAGTTGCCGAGAATCCCGTTTATCGAGAGTTCGTAGACAGGACGCGTCGCGGTAGGCGAAGGTCCCAGAAGCGATCGAAGCCGATGAAGTTTCTCATCCAGGATCAGCCGGGAAAGATGGGCGTGCGCTTGTTTGTCTTCGAGGCACGTCAGCGTTGCCCGCCGCCCTAGGGTGCTATGGCGTAGGTAGCAATGACCGCATTCCAGAAGTCCTTGTTAACGCCGGTCTTCGCCGCTGCGTATGCGCCGGTCGAGGAAACCGTTTTGTAGGCGTCATCGCCCCCGCCGATCCCTCCTCCCGTGCCTGTGAACTGTGCGCCGGCCGTGAACCCGTCGCTCCATGCACCGGACGCGGTACTGTTGTTCGAGTAACCGATCGCTGCCCACAGGAACTCGTTGCCCTTGGTCGTGATTGGGGTTGCTCCCGATGACGGACTTGTGCCGGTGCCTTCTGCGGCGGATGTCTTGTCGAGGGCGGAAGCGGCGAGGTTTGTCACGGAGGATGCGTTAAAGGACAGGTCGCCCCCTGACGCATGGCTGGCGACTATGTTGCCGGTGCCGCTAGTGGCGCTGTAGAGGGAGAAGATGCTCGTGTAAAAGCCACTGCTGCCCTTGCCCGGGCCCACGTCCAGATGCAGGGACACGCCGTTCCATGTCACCTTGACGTCGCCGCCTTCGTCATTACAAGAGACCAGCAGCGTCTCCCCAGCCTTTAGAGTGACATTGGATAATGTGAGGCTGGGGACATCTTCTTCACCGTCCGTGCCTATGGCGGTGACAGTGGGCGTCTTGGGTCGGGAACAGCCCAAGGACACGCATGACGCCGCCACGAGGACCAGTATCAAGCCGAAGCATCGCATATCGTTACCCTCAGATCTCATCTTATTTGCCTCACTTGGCCTCGCACACGAAAATCTCAGAGATAGCGACTATCGTCCGCGTCATCGGAAAAATTCACGGTCTCCAGAGGTTGCCTCTTATACACCCAACACTTTGCCGAGTAAACCAAGATGATTGCCGACCCGGCCCAGTCCCCGACAAGTCGGCTTTCCGGAAACTGGCACTATCCGACCTATGGAAATCTCACGGGTAAATTTGAGGGTTGACTAGCGTGGCGCGACCGGTAGCACTCACGTCGAATGAGAATGCATTGCTTATCAATCACTTTTCCTGATTGACGCCGTAACTGAACAGAAACTGATACTGACCGGGTGGAATGGTAAGACCGATGCGGTTTTTCATAGACTTGCCTGGGGAAAGCTCAACGCGTCCAGAGGGGCGGGGATCAACTGTGTAGGTTACTGTAAAGGTTCTGCCTCCCCAGTACCAAGGGCTTAGCAGATCGGCACGCGTAATTATCGCGGTTGAAACGTCCTCGTCGAGTTCCTCGCTAGGGGGCCTGCATAACGACTTGGGGCTCGGCCCCAAAAGTAGAGGCCCGATATATTCGCTCATGAGTGTATTCGTGCGTGTACCAACATTGCGGATTTCAACGAAAAAATGGGGGCCGATTCCTTCAAAATCGGGTTCCGCGATTAGTTGCAGTCCGGCGAGCACATACGGCCGAGTATCCGGCATTGGTCCAATTATCTTGTAGGCTCTTATTAATGTATCGTGCACACCGTTGCCGGGCACTATCGCACTATTTGAAATCGGCTGCTCATAGAAGTCATCAGCATTGACCTGAATTGTCTTTCCCTTATAAGGCCGTAGGGCGTCCTTAGCGTATTTAGAGATATAGATGACGTGGTTTCCGCTTATCAAGTAACAAGAATCCCAACGGTCGAACATTACGACGCCAGAATACTCGCGCCCACTCTGTTGAGCATAGGCAGTGCTCATCATCTGACTCGCGCCGCTCAGCGTCACAAGGCAAAGACACGGAATCGCGATTGTGCGGAGTATGTGCATTCCGGCGTAAATCAGTCGGTTACTGCGATGATATGCCGCATGTGCCGAACTTGCCAAGTCCTGGAAAGTCGCCTTATCGGAATCTGGGTTAGCAGGGGTCGGCTCACATGGTCGCAGAGACAAAAGCGATGAATTGGGGCAGCGACTCCAGATCCTCCGGACTCAGATTCCTGTCGCTGAAGAAACTAGTTACTGACTTGGTGTCTCCGGTCTTCCTCTCGCAACTGTAGAGAAAGACCCCACCCTTTTGCCGAGTTTTCCTGAAAGTGAAATGCCTATCGTTTATCCATGCATCCCAGCTTTCAGTATCCTCGGGTGCGCCGTGATTGAATCCACTTTCCCAAGTCATTTGCAACTTCCTGCTCGGACTTTACCACGTCCTCATTGGCCACAGCCTGATAAGTCGCCTTATCGTCATGTGGGATTTGCCAGATTCCAGTTGACGATAATTCCAATTCTCAGGAGTTCGACCCACTGGCTTCACTACTGGACTTCTAGCCTGGGGCCTTACTGCACCTGGGTCGTCATCGGTTTGCTCTTGTCGACGATAAGTATGGCCAAACCTCGTACGGCGGTCTTGCCAGGATTGATCGCTTGGTGGACTTCCCCCTCAACTATCGAGAAGGTCTCGCCGGTTTGGTAGGTAGCCGTGGGCTTGCCCCGGCGCTCCATCGTCCAGGGGCCCTGCATTACGTATTCCACCAGCGTGCCGGGGTGCGTGTGCCATCCTTCGGTTCCGCCGGGTTGCATGGTGGTCTGGATCATCACCGCCTCCCATCCCGGCATGGACAGATCCTGCCGCTTGAGTATCTTGCGCTCCACGCCCTGCGGCTGCTGCTGCTGCGCGCGGGCCGCCCCCGGCGCCCAAGTGGCGATGATAATAACGATGGCGACGATCATGACGACGCCTATAGCAGCGGGCACTACGGCGAAAACCGCGGAACGTATGTGTTTCTGCACCCTGTCCTCCTCGATATGCTGCGTGGGCGGCTGAGCACAAGTTGCCGAACGCTTTCCCGGCCGTGGCTCGCCAGCGTACCACACCGGGGTCCGCCGAACGTTCCTCGGCCACCGCTTCGCGGCCCTTCTGCATTCGAAACACGGCCTTTTGATATGCTTACTAACCTCTCGTTCCAGCATCGCTTCTAACGTGGAGTAATGGCTCGAAGCGATTCCACCGGAAGCACCCGCTCCGCGGCTTCGGGGGGTGGCCCATTTTTGCGTATGCGCCCGGCGAGGGCGCTACAAAAACGACGCAAAAGTGGGGCTTTGTCCTGTATTCTCCTTCATTGCAGGCCGCGTTACCCACGATCTGCCTTCACAACCACGCGCGTCTGACCTTTTTGTTATCGCTTCCGCTGCGCGCCCGGAAGCCTGTCGCGCTCCGGAAGCCCCGTTACCGGCTCTATGAATCGCTTCGCAGCCCTTCTGCATTCGAAACACGCCCGTCTATTCGAAACTAGTATCTAGTTACTATATGGTTTACAACTGTGTCAATTTCTGCTATGATCCAGTGTGACCGTCGCGCACTCCGTCCGGTTTTTCCCTCCTCACCGGCCCCTCACTGGCGCTTCCGCCGATCCTCGTTCGCACTTTGAGCCGCTGCCGGCCCCTCCGATCATCATTTCGCGCCAATTCAAGCGCCGCATCTACCGTGTTTTGATATCCTTACAACAAAATAGTCCACAAATTCTTTCCTTTGACATGCTTACAAAAAAACACGGGGGGGGCCGCATCGTATTATGTTGCACCTCGCCCGCCCTCATTTCATCTACGCCGGAAAGTTGCAGATGGAGTATCCTCTACCGCCGAAAGCCTCACACGCGTCGCGGCCGGAGAAGAGGCAAACTCGCAGGCAGCAATGTCGAGCGCTTATCGCCACGCCCAAGGAGCACGCCATGCGTAATCGTAGGCAGTTCGTGAAGGCGGTAGTAGGCGCGACCGCGGGAATATTCGCCACCGGAAACCGGTTTGTTGATTCCGTTGCGCGCGGCGCGGCCGAGCCGCAAGCCGCCGCTCCAGCGCAAACCGCGCAGACGGCGCGCCGCGAAGTTCGCGTCGGCGGCAAGCGCGTCAAAGTCGTCGACGTGCACGCGCACGCCACCGTTCCTGAAGTCGCCAACATCGTCAAAGGCACTCCGCTCGAGCGCAACGCTGGGGGCGGTGGCCGCGCTCTCGGCGCCGACCGCATCGCCGAAATGGACAAGCGGGGAATTGACGTCCAAGCGCTCGACATCAACGCCTTCTGGTGGTACGCGGCGGCGGACCGCGACCTCGCGACCAAGATCGTCCAGGTACAAGACGAAGGGCTTGCAGCGTGGTGCAAGGCTCATCCCGATCGCTTTGTGGCCTTCACCTCGCCCGCGTTGCAATTTCCCGACTTGGCGGCGCAGCAGCTCGACCACGCGGTGAAAAATCTCGGCATGCGCGGCGCTGCGATTGGCGGCCACGTCGCAGGCGTGTCCCTCTCCGATCCGAAATTCGATCCCTTCTGGGCCAAGGCCGAGGAGTTGGGCGTCCTGGTGTTCATGCATCCCGGTGGCGCCGAGAACGTCATAAAAATGGGCGGACTCGAAGGCAAAGGAGACTTGGGAAATATCATCGGCAATCCCCTCGAAACCACCCTGTTCTTCTCGCAGTTGATTTTCAATGGCACGCTCGACAAGTTTCCGGGTCTTAAGATTTGCGGCGCTCATGGCGGCGGATACCTGCCGTCGTATCTCGGGCGCACCGAGGTGGCTTGCGATGTGCGGGCGAACGCCAAATGCGTGAACAAAAAGAAGCCCGACGAATATTTCCATCAGCAGCTCCTGGTCGATTCCATGGTTTTTTCGCCTGAGGGAGTGCGGCACCTGGTGGCTGAGCTGGGGCCGAGCCAGGTGGTTTACGGCACCGATATTCCGTTGGTCTGGCCGGATACGATTGACGCAATCCTAGGCGCGCAGATACCGGACGCGCAAAAGGAAGCCGTTCTGGGCGGAAATTTGATCAAGCTGCTCAAGCTTTCATGAGTTTGGGACTGCAGCCTCGGGCACTTTACGATTGCCGCAAGCAGAGCGGCTTCGGCAGGCGAAAACGCCTTAAGCTGGCCTTCATGTAAGCGTCAAACGCTTGCAAAAATTGGCTGGCTCGCCGCTCTTTAGTGTGACATTGTGCTGTCTGCAAAACGGCCCTTTGCAACGTGCTTGGCCGCGTTAGTTANNATTGAGGAGAAAATTATATGCGACGATTTCATCTGGTATTTGCCGTAGCGCTGGGAATGGTGACTTTGGCATCAGCGCTCCCCCACATGACGCCACTGATGTCGGCGAAAATGCCGGCGGGCCAAATGAAGTCAGGCTCCGGCGGCAGCGGCCCGTACAAAGTGCTGAAGGTGGCGAAAGTCGGCGGCGACGGCGGGTTCGACTACGTCAACGCGGATTCTGACGGTCGCCGGCTGTACGTTTGCCGCAGTGGCCCCATGGGCCGGATCATGGTGTTCGATCTCGATACGCTCGAACAAGTCGGCGAAGTAGCCAACGTCAGCGGGCACGGAGCGGTGGTCGATCCCAAGACTAATCACGGCTTCACCACCAGCAAGCCCATCGCCATGTTCGATTCCAAGACCTTCGCGACGCTCAAGACCATCGACGTGCAAGGAAATCCCGACGGCATCTTGTTCGATCCCGCCAGCGAGCGCGTCTACGATCTCAGCCACGCCGCGCCGCACGTCACCGTAATCGACGCTAAAGACGGGTCCATCGTCGGCACGATCGATCTCGGCGGAATGCCGGAACAGGCCGTGACCGACGGCAAAGGCCATCTGTATATCGACCTCGAAGATAAGGACAAGATCGCGGTCGTGGATGCCAAGACGATGATGCTGACCACGACTTACGATCTCGCCGGCAAGGGTGGCACCTGCGCCGCGCTGGCCTTCGACGTCAAGAATCACATTCTCTTCGCCGGCTGCCGCAATCCGGCAAACATGGTGATTCTAAATTCCGATGACGGCAAGATCATCACCACGATTCCGATTGGCGTGGGCACCGATGGCGCCGTGTTCAATCCCAATACCATGGAAGCATTCACCTCGCAAGGCGACGGCACGCTTTCCGTCGTTAAGGAAAACAGCCCCACGAGTTTCGCCCTCGAGCAGACCGTGCAAACGATGGTCAGTGCCAAGACGCTGACGCTCGACGCCAAAACCGGACACATCCTGTTGATCGCCGCCGAATACGGCCCGCCGCCCGCCACCCCGCCCGCGGGAACTCCCCCGGGACGTCCGGCTCGCGGCCCCATGGTGCCCGGCTCGTTCTCCGTCCTGATGGTGGGTGTCGGCAAATAACGCCGTAGCGAAAGAAATTTCTCGCGCGTTAAAGGAGGTCCTATGCCGCGTTACCTGCAACAAATTACCTATACCCAGGAAGCCTGGCAGGCGCTCATCAAAAATCCGCAAAACCGGATCGATGCGGTGCGTCCAGCAGTCGAGAAACTAGGTGGGAAAATCGAGACCGCCTATTTCGCTTTTGGCGATTACGATGTAATCGTCATCGCGGAACTTCCGGATAATGTCAGCGCCGCCGCGCTGGCCGTGGCGTTTGCGGGCGGCGGAGCGTGCCGCAACGTGAAAACCACCCCTCTGCTTTCGGCCGCGGAAGCGGTCGAGGCCATGAAGAAAGCCGGCCAATCCGGCTACAAGGCCGTGGGCGCGTAGGGGCAGGGTAGGGAGCGCCCGGCAGGGAAATGACGGGCAGCGCCGGGCAGTGAAGCATAGGGTAGGGAAGTGTCGCGCGGTCGAGCTCCGAACAGGGCGCCGGGTAGGGAACCGTCGCGCAGATAAAATCGGCGCGTTTCCCGAGTCCTTCTCGGACGCGTGGCCGCCGCCGACCACGCTGGCGCGCGACTGAGCGGCGTGCCGTTATGGCGTGCCGAGCGCATTCAGTCCGGCCTGCGCGCACTGCTCGTCCTGCGCACTGGTGCCGCCGCTAGCGCCGATTGCGCCGATTATTTTTCCTTCTACCGTGATCGGCAGGCCGCCCTGCACCGCCGTGATGTGATCGAGCGTGACCAGGTGGGGCTGCCCCTGGTCGACCAGATCCTGAAACGCTTTGGTGGGGCGCTTGAATTCAATTGCGGTGCGCGCTTTCGCCTGCGAAACCTCGATACTGCCCAGTTGGGTGCCGTCCATGCGCTCGAGGTAGACCAAATTTCCGCCGTCGTCGAGCACGCTAATTACCATGGTCCAGTTGTTCTTGGCGGCTTCCGCTTCGGCGCCCGCGGCCATTTTTTTTGCGGCGGCCAGGCTGATGGTTTTTTTCTCGAGCAGCTGCGCGGATGCGGTTCCCGCAGCCACGCTCAAAAAGCAAATCCCCAGAGTCACTGCGGCAATTGTGCGGATCACGAGGAAACCTCCCATTTTGCAGCGTGGAATTTGTACACGACGCACGAGATCGCGAAAACCTTTGTTTACGCCACAATTAGGTCACCAAGCGTTTTCGGTCACCAGGTGGTGACAGCGGCATCGTGAATCGCGATGCCGCGCCNNTTCGCCGATAATTCGCCAAGCAACTGCCGCACGGCGGAGGAGATTTCACCATCGCCGGGGACGACAACGGCCCACGCGAGGTTTTCGCGGAACTCGCGCGTGATGATGGTCCACGCTTGCAGGGAAGCGGGCGCCGCCGGTCCATCTTGAGTGAGAGTAATCTGAATGAGCGACCAGTGTCTCGCCAGCGCCAGCGATGTGGCGCGGTCCGGCAGTGGGCCGCGCACGATGAAGTGATTGTTTCCGTGCACCAGAATGCCGGTCATCGTTGGCACGTCAGTGACCACAGGGCGTCAGCCTTCGAGGCGCGGATCGCGCACGGCGCGGCCGACCGCGAAATGGTAAATCACCTGTTGCGGCAAGGCCGCGGATTCGTCGCTGCCTTCCGCGAGAAAACCCAGATAGCGGTGCACGTCGTCATCGTAAAACGCCCCGATGCCGGTGGCGTTCCATCCCAGCGCTTCCGCACCCAGATAGAGGCGCTCTCCAATCACGCCCGCCTCGAACAGAGCATATCGATAGCCGCGATTGCCGAAGCGGAGTGCGGCGCGGGCGAGATCGCCGATCATGGAGATGGCGAAGCAAGCATTGCCCGCCAAGGCTTGTTCGAGGCTGAGGTAAGCGGCGACGCGCTGCACGTTGCCGCGATGAAGCTGCTCGAGTTTCGCCGATGCACCAGCGGATGACCCGGCCGCCGGCCCGGCGGCCGGGTCGTTCCAGCGATAGATGCCGGGCTCGCAATCGCGCACGCGATGCACGTAAAGATAGAGGGTGATGAGATCGGTGCCGTTTTCGTGGCGGCCTGAGACGCGGGGAAAACTTCCGCGCCACTCGGCGGGCCAATCGCGAGTGGCAAAATCGAGAAGCTGTTCCAGGTCCGCGCGCTCCATGAGCGCGGTTTGCGGATCGAAATCGAGCGCCGAACGTCGGCGACGCGCGATCGCTGCGAGGGGTACATCGCGAGCGGGCGCACGCGAAGCTTCGTATGCCAAGAAATCAGCCGGCCTGCCGACAGCGGCGGCCGCAGGCTCCTGCACATTGATGGAATCAAGAGTAGCGGGGATGGAATTACGAGCGGTAGGGATGGAATCAAGAGCACGCGAGACGGATTCAGGAGTGTTGCGGATGGAAACAAGATCGATCGCGGCAGCAGAATGCGGCGGACCGGCGGGGTCGGGAAGTATGGTCGAGCGGTGCATATCGAGCAGGGCTTCGTAGCGTACTTCTTCGGTGGAGAGCTCATTCGGATGGCCCGCAAAGATTTCGTGCACTGCAATTTGCGGCGCAGGAGTTGCAGATCGCGCGGCCACAGGTGTAGTTGATGGAAAGACCAGAAAGGCCAGGGGTGCTTCATCGCTTCCCGCCAGGCCGAGCTTTTTGGCGAACAGGCCATCGGCGAAATGAGCGATCGCACCACCACGCAGTCCCAGTGCGCCGGCAGCGAGGAGCACGCTCATCGCCGCGTGGCCGAGATCGTGGCAGCAGTAACGATAGGCGCGGTCGCGATATTTCCAGGCTTCGCGCCAAAATATGGAGGTCAGCGCAACAATCAACGAGAGCTCCAAATCTCCGGGAATTTCGAGGGCTTGTGCCAGTTCGCGCGGCCAGTTTCCGGTGCTGCGCTGTTCGAGGGCGTGGACGTCCGCGCGGTAGTGATATAAACCGTCGTCAAGATCCGCAAAACCGTGTAAGGCCAGATAGGTTTCCGTGGGATGTAAATTGCCTGACGAAGGATTTACGCGCAGGCTGTAGCGCGAACCGGTAGCAGAGACTTTTTTCCAGGCACTGATGGCCATGGAGTGCCAAAGCAAGCGGCTGAGCCACAGCGCGTCGAGCGGAGTGGATTGGGGAAGGTGAGATTTATCGCCGTCGTGCAGCGCATCGCCGCCAGCAAGTTCGGCTATCGCTGTGAAAGTGCCGGTGGTGGTAAAGCCTGGATCGGGCGGAAGCGAGATTGTGGGCGCGCCGTAATAGGTGCGGAAAGGGTTGGGCTGATTTTTCCAATCGAGGAAATGCGCGCCGGTGCGAACGGACGCAAATGTGTGTTTGGTGGCCTGATGATAATTGAACAGGTGTTCGGTGGCGTCATTGCGGCCGCCGCTTTCGAGGCCTGGCGACGGATGGGGGAGAAAGCGTGTCATTTCGTTGGTCTGCGGAACGATTCTGTCACAGCCTGGGACTGCAGCATTAATATAAGACGGAANNTGTGCAGCATTAATATAAGATGGATTAAAAACGGATATAAAAGCGGAGTGTAAAAAGTTGAGAAAAGAAACAGGAATACAAAAGGGGAATGGCGCTGTGCACCGGCGGCCGAAACGAAATGCGTCGAGGGTAGCGATCTGAATATTCGGCGGGCAGCAGGAGGCGATGCCGAAAGGGTTGCCGAGATTTACAACTGGTACGTTCTGCATACGACGGTAACGTTTGAAATTACGGCGGTGAATCCAAGCGAAATGAGGTTAAGGATTCAGCACATGCTGGAAACGCATGACTGGCTCGTCGGTGAAATTGCGGGGCGGGTTATCGGTTACGCCTATTACGGCACATTCCGTGTGCGCGCGGCATATCGCCACACGGTCGAATCCTCCGTGTGCCTGTCCCCAGACGCGATTGGAAAGGGTTTGGGGAAGTTACTGTATTCGGCGGCGATCGCGTCAGCAACGGAAAAGGAGTTTTGCGAAATGATTGGCGTAATCGCTTTGCCCAACGCTGCGAGTGTAGCACTGCATCGAACGCTGGGTTTCCAGGAAGTGGGTGTGCTGCGCAGTGTGGGATATAAATTTGACCGATACATTGATACCGGCATTTGGCAGCGATCGTCACGCGCGCCGCAAGGTTAGGCACAATTCCGTGGGATGACTGCAATCACTTGACTTAAGCGGCGCGCGGGAGTTTACTTACCGCGTTTAAGTTTCGGGAGCGAGGAGATACTGTGGCGAATCGCAGGGATTTTTTGAAAACGGTGGCGGGCACGGCGGCTGGAATGCTGATTGCGAACCGGAGTTTTGGCGAGGCGCCCGGCCTGAGAGTGGCGCAGGGACAGGCGGCCGCGCCGGCCGCCGCGGGAAAGCGCCGCGAGGTTTCGGTAGGAGGCAAGCGCGTGAAGGTGGTGGACGTGCACGCGCACTGCATGATTCCGGAGGTAGCCGACATCGTTGCAGGCACCAGCTTGGCCCGCAATGGCAATAACCGCGGGGCAGGCCCGCAGGTGCTGGGCCCGGATCGCTTGCGCGCTCTCGATGAACGCGGGATCGACGTCCAGGTGTTGGATATCAACGGCTTTTGGTGGTACGCGGCGGAGCGCGATCTGGCGAGCAAGATCGTCGATTTGCACAACGAAAAACTGGCCGCGTGGTGCAATGCGCACTCGGACCGGTTCGTGGCGCTTACTTCAGTGGCGCTGCAATTTCCCGACTTGGCGGCGCAGCAACTCGAGCACGCCGTAAAACAATTGGGGCTGCGCGGCGCGGCCATTGGCGGGCATGTCGCGGGCGAAGCGCTGTCGGCGCCCAAGTACGATCCTTTCTGGGCGAAAGCGGAGGAACTCCACGCGTTTGTCTTCATGCATCCGAGCGGGGCGACCAATGTGCTGAAGGAAGACGCGCTCAAGGGCAGCGGCGATCTGGGGAACATCATTGGTGATCCACTGGAAACGACGGTGTTCATGTCGCACATGATTTACGACGGCACGCTCGACAAGTTTCCCGCATTGAAGATTTGTGGAGCCCACGCCGGGGGCTACCTGCCGAGTTATCTCGGGCGAACCGAGGTGGCTTGCGACGTGCGTGCGAATGCGAAGTGCGCCAATAAAAAGCATCCCAGCGAATATTTCAAAACGCAGCTTATGGCCGACTGCATGGCTTTTTCCTCCGAAGGCATCCGGCACCTCGTCGCCGAGNNGCGGTGGATCTGATCCAGAATGCCTCCTTGAGCAATGTGGAAAAGGAAGCGGTTCTGGGCGGAAACTTGGTGAAATTGCTGCACATTTGAAGCGGTCGATTCCTCGACGCCTATTACATAACCTCGCCCTTTAATTCTGGATGGCCGGCCGGATTTCGGGGCATAATCCGTGCCGGGGCGCGCCACGCGAAGGTGCGCCCGTGTGCCTTCTGGAGCGTTCCGCTTGAATTTATCCGTTCGTGTTTGCGCGCCAAGTCCGCTGCAGCGATATCTCCGTTCGGGGAGATTGGTGGGGGCGCTGGTAGTTGTTCTGGTATTTATTTTGGCCGTGGCGACCGTATGCCACGCGCAAAACCGCGATGTGCTGTGCAATTACGGGACGGGAAATTTCTATGCGGAGTTTCGCAGTGGCGTTTCCGTGCGGGTGGAGGCGGCGCGAAATGGGGAACTGGCGGCGCGGCTCTGCCGCGCAGTGCTGAGCTGGCAGAACCAAAAGCTGGTGATCGCCGACCAGGTTTTGCAGGTGGATGTGGACGCGCTCGGCGCCAATATCGGCCTGGGAACGCCGGTAATTGCGTTCCAGGTAAAGAAGTCCCAGGACTGTTGCGTAGAGTATGAGATTTATTCGCTGCAGAAACCCCCGAGCCTGCTGCGCACTATTACCGGGGGCGATTTCTTCAGCGCCGCGGACACCGATCTCGATGGCGAGGTGGAAATTTGGACCGATGATGCGGCGGCGGTCGACGGGTTTGACGGTTTGGCGGTGGGCCAGATGGACTTTGCGCCACCCGTAGTGTTGCGGTTCACGCACGGCAAGTTGCTGGACGTGAGCACCGAGTTCCAATCCTCCTTTGACGATAAGATTGCGAAGCTGCGAGCGGATCTGAATCCGCAGGACCTGCGCGATTTCAAGAGTAGCGACGGCAGATTGCCCGCGCCGGTTCCCTTCACGGTGGAAGTGCAGCACCGCAGAGCCCAATTGGAACGCATAAAAATCAAGATCCTGGAAATTGTGTGGTCCTACCTCTACAGCGGCAGGGAAGAGGCGGCCTGGAGTGCGCTCGCGGAATTCTGGCCCGCCGAAGATGCGGACCGCGTGCGGGCGGCCATGCTCCGCGCGCTCTCGACGGGGATACGTTCACAAGTGGACGGGGTTTCGACGGAGCCAGCCGCCAGCCGAAAGAATCATGTGAGCATCTACGACGCCGTCCATGAGACGGAAAAAGGGAAGCGAGCCTTAATTCCGCCCCAGCCAATCTTATTGCGACGACCACCTCCGCTGGGGCCGTCGCAGCAGGGTCTGGCGCTCGGGGAGGTGCTCCTCCTTTTGGTGATTGATTCGGCGGGTAAAGTTCGCTCCGCCGAGCCGGCGGACGACGCGAAATGGTTCGACGTGGGCCTGCAGGGCGCCACAGCCACCTGGAAATTTATTCCCGCTTTCAAGGGAGATCAAGCAGTGGCTTGCCGGCTGGCCTTTGCCGTCAGAATGAAGCGGTAGGCATTGCCAGGCGCGGTGCCATTGTCTGTTCCGGAGATCTGGTTCCGGGCGAGGCCGGCTGCCGACGATCTTGACAGCATATCCGCAGGGTTTTATGGTCTGGTCGTCTTCAGGGCATTCACGATTACAGCGTGAAGTGGATGGGTGACATGAAAAAAAATGGGCGGGAAGAAAAAACGTTTTCGCGGCGGGATTTGATCAAGACGACTGCGGCGGGCGCGGGCGCGGCGGCGCTGGGCGTGCTGGGCTTCGAAGACACGCAAGCGCAAACCCGGCCCGCGAAGTGGGATAAAGAGGCTGATGTGGTGGTGATTGGTGCGGGCGCGACGGGCCTGCCTGCGGCCATCGAGGCGGTGGAAGTGGGCGCGTCGGTGATCTTGATCGACGCAAATTCGGATGTGGGCGGTCATGCGATTCTGAGCGGCGGAAACGTAGCCCTGGGCGGAGGAACCAGCAGGCAGAAAAAATATGGCGTGGAGGATTCGCCGGATCGCTTATTCGCGGATCTCACGGACTGGTCGGTCGTCGAGCCCAACGGATTTCCTGATTACCGGTACAACGACAGAGAAATTATCCGCGCGTTTGCCGATAACAGCGCTCCCGCTTATGAATGGCTGTTAAAGCACGGCGTTATTTTCGTGGAGAAAGCTCCGGACACGGCCGGGGGACACGCGACGGGGAATTCTGCTCCGCGCGAAAGCCACGCAGCACCGATGGCGTGGCCGCAGGTGGAGACCGGCGTGCCCGTGGAGGGAGCGCGACAGACGACAGGGTCATCGGGGATCGGGGTTATACGTCCCCTGGAAGCCGCCGCGAGAAAACTGGGAGTGCAAATTTTGCTGCAGCACAAAATGACGGGGCTGGTGAGGGAGCGTCCCGCAGCGGGCCGAGTATTGGGAATTACGGCCGCGAGTCAGGGCAAGGTGGTGAGCATTCGCGCACGGAAGGGCGTGATCATCGGCACCGGCGGACACAGCAGCAACGTAAATTTCCGGCGGATATTCGATCCGCGCCTTACCGAGGAATATCAAGTCGCCGGCGAGCCGTATTCTTATCAGGACGCCAGCGGAGAACTCGCGGCAATGGCCATCGGAGCATCGCTGTGGGGCGCGTACAACCAGACGGGTGAATTCGGGCAGAATGTCACGAAGGCGGGGCGGATCGGGTGCCAGTACGGATACGTGAATCTCTCGTGGCAGCCGGGCAGCAGCGTTTTCTCGCGGGCGCGCGCCAGCGGGCTGGCGGTGCGCGATTACCAGGATTTGATTTTAGTGAACCGCGCGGGGGTGAGGTTTTACGACGAGACGCAGGGCCAATACACCGCCAATAATTACGGCTCCATCAGACCCTACACGCAGGGAAGTTACTTGAATGCGGCGGAGGTGAAATTTTCTCCGGCAAATTTCCTGAACGCGGCTATGGCCGGAGTCGGTGATGGCTCGAATGGCGGCGGGCCGATATGGGCAATCTTCGACGCGGACGCGGTGAAACGGGAACAGTGGGAAGTGGCGTCTCCGCACGTGGATTTTGCCGGGGGCTACTTCTTTTCCGCGCCGACTATCGCGGAATTGGCGGGAAGCATCACCAACAAATATCAGGCCAGGCCGGTGCCGGCGGACGCGCTTGCGGCCACGGTGAGCAAGTACAATTCTTATGTGGATGCGGGAAAAGATGCGGATTTTGGCAAGCCGGCGCCGAAATACAAGATTCAGACGCCACCGTTTTATGCCGCCTGGGCCACGCCGGTGATCCACGACACGCGCTCCGGGCTGAGAATTAACGCGAAGTGCCAGGTCGTCGATCTCGGCGGAAATGTGATTGCGGGCCTGTATTGTGGCGGCGAGTCCGCGGGCGGCTTCAGCCTGCACGGGCTCGCGAGATGCATCGTGCAGGGACGCATTGCGGCCAAGAATGCGGCGGCGGAGAGTTGATGGAAGTGCACGGATGCCGGCGGCGAGGAGCGAGTTTTAATGTGGGGTGGCCAACAGTCTGAGCGAGCGCGAGCAGACGCGAAAACGTCTTGAGATAATAAAGTATCGCCGATGTTTTATCGCCTACACGAATCTGAATCGTCGCCTACAGCTAAACCTCGATATCTTTGGGAATTGGCAGCGAATATATTGTTTTCGTGCCAGCCCGACGACCGAATCGTAAAAGTTTGCCTCCTGCCTCGGTAGACATCGTGTGCTTCTGTCATCTGCGCTGGGATTTTGTATACCAGCGGCCGCAGCATCTGATGAGCCGGTTTGCCAAAAGCGGCCGGGTTTTTTACATTGAGGAGCCGGTGATTTCGGAGGGCGCGGCTCGATTCGAGACGACCGCGAGGGACGGCGGCGTCACCGTGGTCGTGCCGCATGTGCCGCGGGAAAAAACCGCGAATATGGCGGGAGTTTTGCGGGCGCTAATTGACCGCATGTTCCGCGAGCACCGGATCGGCGCGCACTATTTGTGGATTTACACTCCCATGGCAGTGGAATGGACGCGGCATTTGCGGCCCAGCGCGGTGATATACGATTGCATGGACGAACTTTCGGCGTTCAAGGGAGCTCCACCCGGACTGAAACAAAACGAAAAGGAATTGCTGGCCTGGGCCGACATCGTTTTCACGGGCGGCCGCAGCCTTTTCGAAGCCAAGCGCAATCAGCATCCTTCCGTATATTGTTTCCCTTCCAGCGTCGATGTTGCGCATTTCGCGAGTGCCCGGAGCGTGCGGACTGAGCCGGATGACCAGGCGCGCATACCGGGTCCGCGGCTCGGATACTTCGGAGTGATCGACGAGCGCATGGATTTGGAGCTGCTCGCGAAAGTTGCCGATGCCCGCCCCGATTGGCACTTCGTAATCGTGGGGCCGGTGGTAAAAATCGATCCCGTGGACCTGCCGCAACGCGCCAACATTCATTTCCTCGGAATGAAAAAATACGAGCAACTGCCGAGCTACATTGCCGGCTGGGACGTGGCGATTCTTCCGTTCGCGCGCAACGAGGCCACGCGCTTCATCAGCCCTACGAAGACGCCGGAATATCTGGCGGCGGGGCGGCCCGTGGTGTCCACGTCGATTCGCGATGTGGTGAATCCTTACGGCGATCTTGGGCTTGCGCACATTGCCGACGAGGCGCCCGCGTTTGCGGCCGCAGTGGAAGCGGCGCTGGCCGAAGATCCGCAGAAGCGCCTGAAGGAAGTCGATGCCGTGCTTTCGGTCAACTCCTGGGCGCGCACCTGGGGCCGCATGGCCGAATTGATCGACGACGTATCCTCCCGAAAGACCGCTTGGCCGGTTCCGCGTCATGCTTATGCGCGCGCCGCCAGCGCCGCCGGCGCGTCAAGCGGAAGTTGAATGCCGCCATGTTCGACTATCTCATTGTCGGCGCGGGTTTCGCCGGAAGCGTGCTAGCGGAGCGCCTGGCCGCTGGTTCCAACCGAAAGGTGCTGCTATGCGATAAGCGCCCGCATATCGGCGGGAATGCGTACGACCATTATGATGAGCACGGCATCTTGGTCCACAAGTACGGCCCCCACATTTTTCATACGAACAGCCAGGAAGTGTTCGAGTACCTCTCGCGGTTCACGAAATGGCGGCCTTACGAGCACCGCGTTTGCGCGAGCGTGGACGGGATGCATTTGCCGATACCCATCAACCTGGACACGATCAACCGGCTCTACGGCCTGAATCTCACATCGTTCGAGGTGGACCGCTTTTTTGCTTCCGTGGCCGAGCCTCGAGCGGCGATCGTGAATTCGGAAGATGTGGTGGTCAACCGGGTGGGGCGCGAACTGTACGAAAAATTCTTTCGAAATTACACCAGAAAACAGTGGGGCCTCGACCCTTCGGAGCTGGATGCCTCGGTAATCGCGCGCGTGCCGGTGCGCACCAATCGCGACGATCGCTATTTCGGCGATGTCTACCAGGCGATGCCGCTGCATGGATTCACGCGCATGTTTGAAAACATGCTCGACCATTCCAACATCAAAGTCCTGCTGAACGCGGATTACCGGGAAATTCAGGACGACATTCCGTATCGCGAAATGATCTACACGGGGCCCGTCGACGAGTTCTTCGATTACCGCTTCGGTAAGCTACCTTATCGCTCGCTGGAATTCCGGCACGAGACCAAGGAAATGGAAGTTTATCAGGACGCGCCGGTGGTGAACTATCCCAACACGCACGCCTATACACGGGTCACGGAATTCAAGTACCTCACCGGCCAGGTTCACCCCAAGACCAGCATCGTTTTCGAGACCCCGCGCGCGGAAGGGGACCCTTACTATCCGGTGCCCCGCCCGCAGAATGCGGCGCTCTACGCACAGTACAAGCAGCTCGCGGATGTCACTCCCGGCGTGCACTTCGTGGGTAGGCTCGCAACGTACAAGTACTACAACATGGATCAGATCACCGCCCAGGCGCTAAGCACTTACGCCAAGATCAGCGGGAACAAACATCGCGCTGAGTCGACCGTCCGCATAGCGCGGCCCCAGTTAAGCCCGGAACCCGCCTACACGGCCACCACTCTGAGCACCAGCTGAGCCGCGCCGGCGAGGATGGAGCACCGGCTCACGAAACTCGGCACCCGCATGAATTGGGTCGGATATATTGAGCCAGGGATTGGCGCCATAGTGTGTGCTAGCAGTGTGTGAGTGCAGGTGCGAAGGCGGCGAGATGGATCCCGCAAACCATTTGGGCGCGCAGAACATCAAATCAGAAAAAATGGGCGTTCAAGAAGAGAGCATGGCGCGCCGGAGAGTCACGCTGCCGGATGGACGCTACCTGATTTTCTTTTCATTTCTTGCGGCTGAGGATGCCGCGCCCAGCGAGACCAGCCGCGGAGGGCGCGAAACTGTCTGAGCTGCGCTGGAATCCGCTGTTGGGCGAGTGGGTGGTGACCGCCACGCAGCGGCAGGATCGCACTTTTTTTCCGCCGCCTGACGCCTGTCCGCTGTGCCCTACGCGCCCGGGCGGGCCCGTGACCGAAATTCCGGCACCCGATTACGATATCGTGGCGTTCGAAAACCGCTTTCCGGCGCTTGAATCGCATCCGCCCGCGCCGGCCATAGCGGGCTCGGACTTATTTCCCGTCCGTCCTTCGCAGGGCGTATGCGAAGTAGTGGTCTACTCCTCCAACCATAACTCCACTGTTGCCGACGCTTCGGTACTCCACATCGAGCGGCTGATCCGCGTGTGGACGGACCGCTTTGCAGAGCTGGGTGCGCTCGACTTCGTGAAATACGTCTTCATTTTCGAAAATAAGGGAGCGGCCATTGGCGTTACGCTGACTCATCCCCACGGGCAGATCTACGCGTACCCTTTCGTGCCCCCGGTTATTGGCCGCGAGCTCGAGCAATCGCGGTTGTACCGGGTGAAAACGCAGAGGTGCCTGCTGTGCGACATCGTTTCCGAGGAACTACGGTTCGGGGCGCGAATGGTCACCCAAAATGAATCCTTTGTGGCCTACGTGCCTTTTTTTGCGCGCTGGCCTTACGAAGTCCACGTATCCTCGAAACGTCACTTGCAGGCGCTGACCGATTTGTCGCTGGCCGAGCGCGGGGATTTGGCGAAACTGCTGAAAATCGTGCTGGTGGCTTTCGACCGGCTGTTCAACATATCTTTGCCGTACATGATGGTTATTCACCAACGGCCGTGCGATGGGCTCGCCTATGACTTTCATTTCCACATCGAGTTCTACACGCCTCTGCGGACGGCGACCAAGCTGAAGTACCTGGCTGGCAGCGAAAGCGGCGCCGGGACTTTTATCAACGATCGCTTACCCGAGGAAAGCGCGGCGGCGCTACCGCGCATCGCGGTGCAGTTGCTGCGCGAAACAGAACAGATGAGCGCAGAGG
>PLJR01000223.1:10355-30812 GCA_003140295.1 Acidobacteriota bacterium | reverse complement strand
GCCTCGCGCATGTGGTAGCCGGAAATCGAAATCGTGTTCCAGTCGGGGACGTTGTCGTTGGCCCAGGCAAACATATCGGTAATCACGCGCATGGCCTGCTGTGGGGGATAAATATAGGTCCCGCGCGCGATGTACTCCTTGAGAATGTCGTTTTGTACCGTACCCGATAATTTCCGCAGGTCGGCGCCCTGCCGCTTGGCAGTCGCGGCGTATAGAGCCAGGAGAATCGCAGCGGTGGCGTTGATGGTCATCGAAGTGGAAACCTGTGCGAGCGGAATTCCCGCAAACAGCGTTTCCATATCGTCCAGCGAGCAAATGGCTACGCCGACTTTGCCGACTTCTCCGCGCGCCTGGGCGTGGTCGGAATCGAAACCGATCTGGGTGGGAAGATCGAAAGCCACCGATAGCCCCGTCTGGCCCTGGGCCAGAAGGTAGCGAAATCTGGCGTTCGATTGCGCCGCGCTGCCGAACCCGGCATATTGCCGCATGGTCCAAAATTTGCCGCGGTACATCGTGGGATAGATGCCGCGTGTGAAAGGAAATTCCCCAGGCTCGCCGAGGGCTTGTTGCGGATCCCAGGAATTTAAATCCTTGTGGGAATAGACGGGTTGGAGAGCGACGCCAGACTGCGTGATACCGGTTGAGCGCCCCAGGCCTGCAGGCGCCGCTCCGCGTGTTAATCTGGAAGGCGAATCGGATGTATTTTCTTGGGTGGGCGAGGCGTGCTCGCAGTCGCCCGATGAATTCGGAGGTAAAGAGGCCTCTTTGGATTCGTGTTTGGTCATGCCGGGAACGCCGTTACGCGCGCGGCACGGTCGTCAGCGCACGCGGCGGGCTGAGCGGAATGAGGCCAGGCCAAAAATCGCCATCATCAAGCCAAAAGAACCGCAGGTGACTAACATCCATTTTGCCGACCCGTGTTGCCACAGCCGCAGGGCGGCGGCGCTCCAGGAAAGCGCCATTAGCAGGAAGACGGTGCCGGTGACTTCATGAAATACCTGCCGGGTGGCGCGCCAGAGTAAGCGAAAGAAGCCCATTCGTCGCCCTACGGCGCCATAGCTGGTGGCCATGAACTGCATTCTATCGCAAAGTGGCCGTTCGGCGAAGGGAAGCCATATGCCGGCGAGGTGTCCAGAGGGACAGTAGGCAGGTTGAGCACGCCGAAACGGGGGCACTTGTCTCCGCCGACGCCGCGGCCTACAATGCAAAAAGGCTTAGGAAAGTGGGAGGGACCTCTTGCAACTAGACGATCAGCTCAAGCGGTTACTTCGCGAGTTAGGGCACGCCATCAACGACACCGTTTCGGAGTCTGAGCGCATCGGCGAAGCCATTGCGGAAGTCCGCGCCGCCGGCTTTGACATCGTGCTCAAGCTCGACGCTACCATCGGTCTGGCGCATCGCGAACTGCATCCCAGGCCTATCACCGTGAACGATCGGCGCTTTCTTGAAGCGCTGCATATTCAGGTGGATCAGGAAGTTCTCGAGGAAGAACGGCGAGAAACAGCCGTGGAGATCACGGCGCAGGATGTTCGCTTTCTAAAATCGCTGAAAATCTCGATGGACGATCAGAAGCCGTGAAGCGCAATAGCGCCATTTCGCATGCGTTTCTCCTGGGCGTTCTGGTGTTGTCGGCATGCGCATTCTCCGCGGCCCAGATCTCGAGTGTCGATACCTCGAAGCCTATCGTCGTCAGGAATCCACACCCGCCAAAGGTGAAGCGCGGCCAGTTCTTCGGGCAGGTGCTATCGTCTACTCCCAAGTCTATTACCGTCCGCAGCGATGCTAATTTGATGGCCGTCCGCACGTTCACGTATGCGGGGAATCTCAGCGCCTCGAGTTTCGCTTACGGCCAACCCGTGGAAATCGATTACACTCTGGGCAGCGACGTGGCTCTGCGAATCAAGACCGCAAAGCCCCGCTAAGGGAATCCGCGCGAATTTCCGGGAGCAGGCCACACATGGTTCGTCTTCCCGCCGTTTCCGGCCGCTTTTATCCCAGTGATGCGGAGCAATTGGTTCACCAGGTGGCGTCCCTTTGCTCCACTCCCGCCGATGCGCCACGCCATCGCGCAATCGCCTGCATGGTCCCGCACGCCGGATATTATTTCTCAGGCCAGGTCGCGGGCGCGGTTTATGCGCGCCTGGAATTGCCGCGGCGATTTCTGCTGCTGGGGCCGCGCCATTTTCCGCGGGGTAAGCCCCAGGCGATCCTGTCGCAAGGCATGTGGCAGACTCCCCTGGGCCGCGCCGAAATCGATGGGGAACTTGCCGCGGAGCTCAAGCTCGCCTGCCCCTCGCTGGCCGACGATGATGTGGCCCACCGCGACGAACACGCCCTGGAAGTCCAGGTGCCTTTTCTCCAGTGCCTGGCGAGCGAATTTCAATTCGTTCCCATCGTGCTGGGCACAGTCAATTACGGAGAACTCGAAGCGCTGGGCCGTGCCATCGCCACGGTCCTGGCGCGGCAGACCGACCCCGTGCTCATCGTCGCCAGTTCGGACATGAATCACTACGAGTCCGATGAGATTACCCGCAAGAAAGACCACCAGGCGCTCGCAGGCGTATTAGCTCTCGATCCACGCCACTTGTACGACACAGTTCGCCGCGAGTCCATAACCATGTGCGGATTTGGAGCCGCGGTCTGCATGCTAACCGCTGCTCGGTTGTTGGGAGCCACGCGAGCTACGCTGGTAAATTATGCTACGTCGGGCGAGGCGAATGGGGAATGGGACCAGGTGGTCGGGTATGCCGGGATCATCGTGGATTGAGGGCCTGCCCGCGGCGCACTCGCTTACACATCGCTAATTTGTAACCAAGTCGAATCGCCAATAAGCCCCAACAATTTCTAGCGGTGTCCATTACCCGCGGGTGAATCATTTCCAACCGGATGGCCTCCACTCGCTGATCCTCTGGGAGCCGGCTGCGCCGGATTCGGCGCTTGCGGCATCGGCCGGCCGGGTTGCGACATAGGCTGGGCCGTCGGCATTGGTCGCCCAGGTTGTGGCATTGGCTGGGCCATCGGCATGGGCCGCCCTGGCTGCGGCATCGGCTGTCCAACCGGCTGTCCCATCGGGGGAACAAATCTTGGCGGAGAAGCGACGCGCGGTTCGCTGCCTGGTTGGGGCATTCCGGGGTTGCTGCGCATACCCACAGGGGGCATGCTTCGAATGACCGCTCGATTAGGTCCAGGATTCAGCGGAGGCTGTGCGATGCGATTTTCCGGTATCCCATTGGCCGGCACTCCGACGCGCGGCATCACGGAAGGCTGCCGCGCGGCATTCCTCGCACCGAAAGAAATCGTCGGCTGACTGCCGGGAGTCGCACCGCTGGGATTTGCGTTCACGAAGCTGTGCGTAGCCGGATCATAAACAATTACCCGCGAGCCTTCATCGAAGGACCTCGCCATTGGCCTGCCCGAGGCTGGAAACGGCGCTGTCCTATTCGACGGCGCCTGCATGACGAACGGCGGCGCAGCCTTGCCCATACTCCTGCCCGGGGGCGCGGCCGGTAGCTGATTGGGCGCTGAGGCGAGAGCTCTGGCGTTTTTCACTTCCTCCTCTCGGAGGATGCGGTACGGGCCGCGCAACACCGTCGTGGTGTCTGCGACCGGGTTCGTGACCACGCCATATTTCATATTCGTCGGGAGTTTGTTGGGTTGGTCCCCAGGGGCGCGCGGCACCCAGCCCACCTGATTTCCTAAGCGAACCCATCCCACCGTAGCGGGCTGCCACTGCTTCGAGGTGCCCGGAACCCACGCCCATCCCTCGGGTGCATGTATCCAATTGCCGAAGTGGTACGGCAGCCAGCCCCAAGTTTCAAAGCTCACCCACGCGTAACCATGATGCGGAGCTAATCTCCAGATGCCATTCGAGAAAGGCTCCCAGCTTGTAGAATTTACGCCGAAGGGCCGCCAAGCCCATCCATAGCCAGGGATGTTGTACCAGGATCCATAATCGTAGAGATCGGACATGCCGTACCCGTATGTGTAGGGCGAGGCAGGCGTCATATAATTCAGCGCGTTCCTCGCCCCTTCCGCAATGATCGAACTGCTGTATTCCGCCCAGGCGTCCAATTGGTCTTGGTTGGGAAGAGGCGTGATGTCGAGCGCCTGCGGATTAGCGTTGTGAAAAGATAGCATCTGGCCTTGAGTGAGCTGGGTGGTTTGCGAGCCGGCCGCTGCGGGCGCCAGGGGAGTCACCACGGATACGCCGCCCTTGAAAACGCTCACGGAAATTCCATCACTATAGGAGTCCACGCGAAAGTCGCCGCGCTCGCTTAGCGTAACGGTTACTCCGCCCGAGAGCACCTCAAAAACTCCGCCATCAACATTCGCGTAAAAGCGCGCCGTGCCCTGCAGTAGCGTGAGCCTGGTAATCAGGCCGGCATCCCCAGCGCTTAAAACGGTAAATTGCAACGCGGAGTTATCGCCAAGATAACCAGTGGCGCCATTCTCGAATTCAATTTCTGCGACACCGTCGCCCGTGCCTAAGGTGTCGCCCTGCTCGAGCGGCATATTGGCCAAAGCGGGTTCCCAGCCAGGCTGCGGAGCTGCCGGCGCATTGGCAACCGCGGGCGGAGCCGCGTGCTGAACTTGCGCATTTCCATCGACTGTGCCCAGACGCACGACACGCTCGTTTTGCGCGTAGAGGGCGGGAGCAGCAAGGATCAAGATACTCGCAAAAATGGGCGACCGAAGAACATGGTGCGGAGCCCTCGAAAGAAAGCGTCCGAACGGAAACCACGATATGGATTGCCAGAAGATTTGCATTGTTGCGCCCCGCGTCGCCCAACCCGACTTGCTTGTCACCCTGCTAGTTTGATGATCTGCCAGCCTATGCGGTTGTGCATTTCGCATCTGCAATTTTGCATCAGCGGCACTCGGCACGCCCCGCGACAATTGGAAGTACTAGTGCTGCGAAGCTCGAATTCTTTCGGCCAGTGCGCGGGCGCGCTGGCGGGCCACGTCTACCAGTTTCGTGTCCGCGGCGACGCGATCGAGCACGGGGAGCAGCCGCTCGGGCTCAGGTAGGGTGCGCTGCGAGAGGTCGCCTTCGAATTGCACTAAGGCATCATTCACGCCTAGCCGGTCATATCTCAATTTTTGCTCGATCGCCGTTTGATCTTGCTGCTGCCGCGCTAAACCTTCGAAGATCATCAGCAGCTGCGAAGCCTCGTGGTTGATGGTGTAATTGAAATGCGTTTCCTGTATCGCTCCGTCATTTTCATACCGGAATGTTTTCTCGCCCAGGTCGGCGATGCGGCGGTGCACGTCCAGATCGAGGCCCGCAAAATTGTGGAGTTGGGCTGCCAGATCGAATATTTTTTCGCGCACCGCGGCGCCAATTTGCAACGGCTGCGGGTCCGCATCTTCGCTCAACTGGCGGATGTCGTAAGAGCCGGCGCCGTCTTTTTCCACTTTGATTTCGATGAACTCGGGAACGCTGCCCTTGAAGATTCGGCGATAGATAATCGTGGCGCCTTGCGGCGCCGGCCCCGGAGATCGTGCCGCGGTTGCGCCATTAGCCGTTGCGCCAACAAGAATCGCCGCCGGCGCCGCGAAACCGATAAGCAAAATGACCCCCGCCAGCGCCTTCTTAAAAAATGCCGCCGGGACTGCCATCTCGGGTCGCATCAGCGAGAGGAGATGCGCGCCGGCGCCCGGTTGCGGCCTCCGGCACGCACCGCCAGAGAGGCTGCCTGGGCGCGACTTTCACCGGCTTCGCGGCGCGCTTTAGATTCGGCCATCTGCACGTGACAAAGCGCGACCGCCAGTGCGTCGGCGGCGTCAGCCGGCTCCGGCGTCTCGCTCAATCCGAGCAGCGCGCGAACCATCCGCTGTACCTGCTCTTTTCCGGCATGGCCGTAACCTGCAACGCTGGCTTTAACCTCGCGCGGGGAATAGCTGAAGCTCGGAATGCCGGCCTGCGCCGCGGCCAGCAGCACTACCCCTCTTACTTCAGCGAGGCGCAATGCAGTTTTTATGTTGAGAGCGGTGAACACCGATTCGACCGCGATGCCGTCAGGCATATATTCCACGATAAGAGCGGCCACCAGCGCGTGAAGTTGCCGCAAATGCGGGTGCAGAGGCCCGCTAGGGCCGCGCGGCGGACGCAACGCGCCAAAACGCAGCATGCGGCAGCGCCGGCCATCGCTTTCGACAACGCCGTAGCCTGTCGCGCCCGCAAAAGCCGGGTCGATTCCGAGCACGCATAATGGCTGGTTGGATGCCGGAATTGACACTCGCTCGGGGATATGAGGAGAATCGGACACCGCACAGAGTGTACGGCCGCAAGAAAACATCTGACTAGGAGATTTTTCGTGCTCCCGGCATCGGGCGCAACAGCCGCAGCCCGCCTATTCAGCCCATCGCCCCTATTCAGCCGCGATGGCCGCCAATTCTTTCTCGTCAATATCGAAGTTGGCGTAAACGTGTTGCACATCGTCGTGCTCTTCGAGCGCCTCAAAAAGCCGCAACATCTGTTGTGCCGCCGAGCCGCTGAGCTTTACGTAGTTTTGCGGAACCCAGGCGATCTCCGCGGTGGCGGGCGTAACGCCGGCTTTGCTAAGCGCTTCGCGTACAGGCTCGAAAGCTTCCGGGGGAGCGATCACCTCCCAGGCCGAGCCATCGTCGCGAAGATCATCCGCGCCCGCATCCAGCACGATGGAAAGCATTTTATCTTCGCTCGCCAGTTCTTTCGGCACTACAATCTGGGCTTTGCGGCTGAACATCCAGCCCACCGCGCCGGCTTCCGCCATGTTCCCTCCGTGCCGGCCCATCAAGTGGCGGATTTCACTGACGACGCGATTCCGGTTCGTCGTAACCACCTGTACGATCATTCCCACGCCGCCAGGCCCGTAACCCTCGAAATTTACTTCGTCATACTGCTCGCCTTCCAGTTGCCCGGTACCGCGCTGCAGCGCGCGCTCGATATTATCGTTGGGCATGTTCTCGTTTTTGGCCGCTAGAATCGCCGAACGCAGCCGTGGATTCGAATCCGGGTCGCCGCCGCCCACCCGCGCCGCAATGGTGATTTCTCGGATTAACTTGGTGAATACGCGACCCCGCTTGGCGTCGGTCGCTGCTTTTTTGTGTTTGATCGTGGCCCACTTAGAGTGACCAGACATGCTCTTCCCTCGCCTTGATTAGTCAGAAGATTGTCCGCGCCGCCGCTCCCGAAGACGTTCGCTGGGCGGCGATACCTGTTTTTTGCTCCGCCAGTCTAGCACAGCAGCCCTCATCCGCACGGCGTGAAAGTGACGCCAAGCCCACGGCCTCATGCCGCCAGCCTTTGTTGTCTTACTGCGCGCGCATCTTTCCGTGGCACTGGCTTTTAAGCCCAGTCAATGAAAGAATTTGGCACGGAGGTATAGGGGCTGAATGGCTGTACTTTGCAGCACATTAGATTGCAAGGCTTCGGTACCGGCCGCACTTGAGTCCGAGAAACTCTGCGTCCTGCATTTCACTTTGGCTGTGGAGCAGTCCTGCGCCGAAATGCGCCGCGAGACCGTCGTCTCCCACACCCCGCACGAACGGCAGCTTGAAATTATCCATTTTATTGCCGAACGCGGAGAGTTATTGGCCCGTGTGGCGACGGCGGGGCTTCACTTGTCCGACGAAACCAAAGCGCGCATCCTGAATACCTTCCTCACGCTGATGAACCTGCGGGAAAACCTTGATCGAGCGGCGTTGCGTCAGCCCATCGGCCGCACGGGAAGCAAGTAGTAGATTTCTTCCAAAATTGTTGCGGCGCCGTGCATCGCCTATGCCCCTAGGTAACGTGCATAAAGCGAGCGAGCCACCGCCGGATTGCGGGTCCCCTTGACGATGGTTCTTCCATCGCTAAAGACCGTCAGCTCATAGGGAGGCACGTGAAATCGCAGCAGGAACTCGTTGTGCCGCACTTCGCTCCCGGCCGCCACGAGACTGCGCGCCAAGGCCGGCAGGTCCAATCGTCTCCTGCGCTCGTGAATTTGGACTGAATCCCGCCCGCACATAGTCACGTGCGGCTGGGCTTCGCCATTTAAATACCGAAAGTTATGGCGCGCGCAAGCCCGGCAATTCGCGCGGCGCGGCACTTGTATGGCCTGGTATTGGCCAGTCCAAACGTCGTAAGAGATCAGGCGGTCATCCCGCGCCTCGAACTTGCCAATCAGAAGTTTGATGGCCGAGATAGCCTCCATGGAGGCGATGACCCCGGCCGCGGGCCCGAGAACGCCAGCCGTGTCGCAAGTGGGCTCAGTGCCGGCAGCTACACTTTCTTCGCTTGCTCCCGGCTCGCTATCGAGCTCAATCAGGCAAGCCAGGCACGCCGTCTCCCCGGGGCGAATCGTCATGGTGACCCCGTAACTCGCTACGACGGCAGCATAAATCCAGGGGATGCCACCGCTCACGGAGTAGTCATTGATGAGCAGGCGGGTCTCGAAATTGTCGGTCCCATCAAGCAACAGCGGGAATCCTCCCAGCAGTTCGTGCACATTGGCAGGGGTAACGTCATCCACCACCCCCTCGATTGTTGCCTCGGAGTTGATCGCGGCCAGCCGCCGCTCCGCGGCCACCGCTTTCGGTAGCGCCTCACGGGCATCGGCCTCTTCGAACAATGTCTGGCGCTGCAGGTTAGACGCTTCGACGAAGTCTCGATCTACAATGCGCAGTTTTCCCAAGCCTGCGCGGACCAGCAAGTTTGCCAATGCCGTCCCCAGCGCGCCGCAGCCGATGATCACTGCCGAGGACGCGCCCAGGCGTTCCTGGCCGGCCGCCCCAATTTCGGCAAACAGAATTTGCCGCGAATATCGTTCGTTTCGCTGGGCATCCATAAGCTGCCGGGTGCCCCCTTCCTGGGTCGTCGGCGATGTTACTTGACAAACGTGTCGACAGCCTTGCAGGCCAGCCCGATCATTGCCATCATAAGCCATTCGATTGCGCGCTTTGCAATCGCACCGGAACTTTACCCCGAGTGTGCAACGCGCCTATGCTAACCTTGCTCTCACATTGAATGATGGCGAATCGTGTGCGTTCTCTGCTTTCCGTCCTGGCAGGGCTTGTGCTCCTGTCTCTGTCTGGATTTGCTGCAGCGGCCCAGTCGGTTTCTCCTCAAGCCGCGCTCCAAATGGAAGGAAAGCGCCTGGTAGCCCTTCGCGTCGTGGACGAATCCAGGCAAGTTCTGGAAGAAAATCCAGCCGATTTGCCTCTTAAGCCAGGACAACCGTTTACCCTCGAGGCCGAGCGCGATAGCCTGCGCCAGCTATTCCGAACCGGCCGCTACGCCGATATTGTTGCCGAGGTCGCGCCCCAAGAGGACGGGCTGCGCCTGGATTTCGTCGTGCAACAGAATTTTTATGTAAATGCGGTCACGATCGAGGGACTTCAGGAGCCGCCGAATGACGCGGTCGCCGTATCCGCGATGCGCCTGGGTTTAGGCGAAGTCTTCCACGAATCCGATCTGCCGCCGGCCATTGAGCGGCTTCGCCAGACGCTGGCAGGCGAAGGCCTGTATCTCGCCAAGATCACCTACAAACTGTCGCGGCATCCCGATACGCGCCAGATAGATATTGGCGTCAGCGTCGCCCCTGGGCCACGCGCTCGGGCCGGTATGGTCACGATTGTAAATCAGACGCCGTTTCCGGAAAGCACGCTGCAAGGCCGTCTGAAACTCAAGACGAAGACCCAGATCACCTCCGAATGGCTCAACAGCAGCATTGAACGCGAGCGCCAGTGGCTGGTTAAGCGCGGCTATTTGGGCGCCCGAGTTTCCATAACCCGCGGTTCATACGATCCCGCAAATAACGTCGTGCCCCTTCGGGTAGAGGCCTCCGCGGGGCTCAACGTCAAAGTGGAGGTCAAAGGGGAAAGGATCTCCTCGGGGACGCTCCACAAATTGCTCCCAATCTACGAAGAAGGCGCGGTTGACGAAGATCTGTTGCAGGAAGGCAGACGCAACCTTCGCGACTACGTGGAACGCCAGGGATACTTCGACGCAGATGTGAGTTACGTAACGTCCACACAGCCTGGCAGTCAACCCGCCGCGGCCGCCCAGCCGGTCGGCGCCCCAAACTCCGCACTCGGTGCCAGCCCCGCCGACGCGCCCCCTTCGGAGGTCATTACTTACCGCATAGAGCGCGGCGCTCGCCGCAGGCTGGCGGGCATCGCCTTCGTTGGCAATCGCTACTTCAATGATGAAATTCTGCGCAGCCGCGTGCGCTTGCAGCCTGCGTCATTTGCCTCGCGCGGCCGCTTCAGTTCGCAGCAACTTACAACCGACACCGCATCGCTTGCCCAACTCTACCAGGCCAACGGTTTTAATGCCGTGCAGGTGAAAAGCGAGCTGGTCGAGAATTATCGCGGCAAAGCCGGCGATTTGTTCGTGCGCTTTCACGTCGATGAGGGCCCCCAGACGCGAATCGCCGAGCTAAAAATAGAGGGCAACCACGCGCTGAGCCTGGACGAATTGTCTCGGGTGATCGGCTCCACGGCGGGCCAGCCCTATTCTGATTTCAACGTCGCAGGTGATCGCAACAACGTGCTGGCGCTTTACTATAACCAGGGTTTCCCAAATGCAGCGTTTCGTTCCTCGATTGAACCGGTTCCCGACGCCTCCTCCAATTCTGGTCCGCGCGTCCAGCTGACTTATACCATCGATGAAGGGCAGCAAATTCGCGTGGCGCGCGTGCTGATGGCCGGCTACGACCATACGCGGCCTTATGTGATCGAGCGCGAAATCCAGCTGCGGCCCGGCGAGCCGCTCAGCGAAGGTTCTATCGTCGAAACGCAGCGACGACTTTACAACCTGGGCATTTTCAACCGCGTTTCCATCGCACCGCAAAACCCCACCGGCACCGATTCCCTGAAAACCATCGATCTCCTGGTCGAGGAAGCCATGCGTTACACTTTTGCTTACGGCCTGGGGCTCGAGGCGCAGCGTCTCGGGAGCGCGGGAACCGGGCCCACCGCGCAGCCTCTCCGCTTCAGTCCGCGGGCGACCATCGAGTTGACGAAGTTGAATCTTACCGGCCGTGCGGACACGCTCTCTTTCAAGGTGCGCGCCAGCACGCTGCAGGGGCGGGCGCTGTTGAGCTACAACGCCACGAATTATTTCGGGAAGCCTAAGTTGAGTTTGCAGCTGACCGCGTTGTATGACAAAACTCGCGACGTGCTGACGTTCACTTCCACCCGCTCCGAAGGCTCCGTGCAATTGACCGACCAGGCCACACGCTCCACGTCGCTTTTATTCCGCTACGTCTACCGGCACGTACAGGCCAGCAATCTCAACAGCACCATCACGCCGGAAGAAATCCCGCTCTTTAGCCAGCCGACTCAGGTCTCGTTCTTCAGCGTTACCTGGCTGCGCGACCGCCGCGATAGCCCGGTAGATCCCTCTCGTGGAAGTTTCAATACCTTGGATGTCGATTTCGCGGCTAAGCAGATCGGGTCCAGCGCCAGCTTCGCCCGATCTACATTCCAGAACGCCACCTATTCGCATATCGGACCACGGCTGGTCTTCGCGCGGTCCGCCCGCCTGGGAATCGAACAACCCGTTGACGGCAGCGCGCCCATCGACATTCCGCTTCCGGAACGGTTCTTCGCGGGCGGTGGCACGACTTTGCGCGGATTTGGCCTGAACCAAGCCGGCCCTCGCGATCCTGCTACCGGGTTTCCGGTGGGCGGCCAAGCGATGTTGATCTTCAACCAGCAGTTACAATTTCCCATGACGTTGCCTTGGATCGGCAACCGGGCCGGCGGAGCGGTTTTCTACGACGCTGGCAACATCTTCAGCAGTTGGAGCCAGGTTTCCCTGCGCGTGGCCCCGCTGGCGCCCGGGTTTTCCGCTTCTTCGCCGAATATCTGCCTCACCAATTGCACCAACCAACTGAGCTATTTCTCGCACACCCTGGGCTTCGAGCTTCGCTACCATACCCCTGTGGGACCCGTGAGTATCGATCTCGCTTATCAGCTGAATCCGGCGCGTTTTCTGGTACCCAGCGGCAATTCCCCCACTTGCACCAACAGTGTGGCCAGCACGTGCCTCATGCTGGCTCGTTTGCCCGCTTTTCAATTTTTCGTGAATCTGGGGTCCACATTCTAATGCGCCGCTCCTTCGCGCTCGCGCTGCTGTTCATGCTCGCCGCGGCTTGCCGGCCGGGGCTCGCGCATGTTTCGCTGGCCGATGAGGTTGTGGATCGCATTGTGGTGCGCATCGAGAACGACATCATTGTGCTCAGCGAAGTACACGAGCTGGCCGCCTACCAGCAGCTCGTCGAGGGGCGCGCGGAGCCGTACGACAAGCTGATCTCTGAACTCATCGAACAATGGATGGTGAATAGCGAGGCGGCGGAGGCGCATTTTCCTGCCGCGGCGGAATCCGAGGTCAACCGCGAGGTCGCACAGATCGAGGGCCGCTTCCCCAGCATGGACGCCTACCAGCAACGTCTGGCCGAGCTGGGAATCACGCCGCAGACGGTGGGGCGCATCGTGGCGCAGCAAATTTATCTGGCGCGCTACCTCGATTACAAATTTCGTCCCGCCGTCCAGGTGGATGATGCCGCGATCGAAGCCTATTACAAGCAGGAGCTTGCGCCGCAGCTGGCGGCAAAAAATCAGCCCGTTCCACCATTGGCCGACGTAAGCGAGCAGATTCGTGAAGTCCTTGTGCAACAGGGAATCAGCGCCCGCGCGGAAATGTGGTTTGCTGAGACCAAATCACGCTTGAAAATTGAAATCAATACGTCGGACGCTCCCGTAGCCCAGGGATCGGCGCCGGCACCGGGCCCTTCTGGCGGGCCTCCGGCGGCGTCGTGATGCCGGCGAAACAGCCATGACGGAAAAGAGAAAAAAACGTGGTTGGAAATACTGGCTGACGATCGCTGTCATATTGGCCGTCCTGCTGCCGAACGTCATGATTGTGGGCCTGCTCTTCACTCTCTCGAGCGGCGTGTTTGACAGCCGCATTCGCGCGGAGATCACGCAGCAGATCGCGAAGCGGCTCAATACCAACGCGGAGTTGGGGCAGTTCCACTTCGATCCCTGGCGGCTGCGCGTGATCCTCGCCAATCTCACGATTCACGGCCGCGAGCCCGAGGGCACGCCGCCGTTTTTGCAGATCGCGCGGCTGGAGGTGGAAATTCGCGTCGACTCGTTGTGGGGACGCAAGTTCTCGGTCGGTGACGTGGAGTTGGTTCGCCCGGCGATTCACGTACGCGTCGAACCCAGCGGGAAAACGAATGTGCCCCTGCCGCCTTCGACCACACCAGGGAAGCCCATACGCGAGCGCCTATTCGAGGTGGTTGTGCGGCGCTTGCGGCTGGATGATGGCGAGCTGCTTTTCAACGATGTGCGGGTTCCGCTCGTGGCGCAAGGCCAGCGAATGGATCTGGCGGTCGATTACAGTGACACTCAGGGGCGCCGCACGTACCTCGGCCAATTCCGCTGGGACCAGATGGAGCTGGCTGCCCGCCGCTACCTGCCATTTGCATCCGACATTGCCGTGCGCTTTGCCCTCGAACCCGACTCGTTGTCTGTAACTCAGCTTAGCTGGACCGCGCCCCACACCTCACTCGACGCGCAATTTTCGCTCGCCAGCTTTGTGCATCCCTCGTGGACGTTTCGCTATCGTGGCCGGCTCGACTTCCAAGACATCCGCACGCTTCTGCGTAAGCCCACCACGCCGGACGGGCGCGTGGAGTTCAACGGCGATGGCCATTTTGCGGACGGCAAGCTGGCCCTCACTGGTGCTTACGCCGCCGAGCAAATCGCCATGCATTTTCAATGGTTCCACACCGCGGGAATCACGACGCGCGGCACCTATCGCTCCGATACCAACACCTTTATATCGCCGGATTTCTCCGCCCACGCGCTGGGCGGCATCATCAACGGCAACGTGCAGTTGGAGTTGCGCACTCTGCAATTCCACGTCAACGCCCACGCCCAGGGCATGGATCTGGCCACGATCATGGGCGCCGTGAACAATGCCAGCTTCCCCGTATCCCCGCTGCATTGGGCCGGCAACGTCGAAGTGCAATCGGCGAATACCTGGGTGGCCGATTTTAAGAAAATGGATTCCAGCGGCGTTTCTGTCTGGACTCCTCCCGCGGCCGCGCGCGCCGGACAAATCCCCGTAACCTCGCGGTTCAACTATCACTACAGCATGGTGGCGAACAATGTTGCACTCCAATCGGGCGTGCTCACCACGCCCACAAGCCGCCTGCAGTTCAATGGCGGCCTCAGCTCGCTCCATTCAAACCTGCAAGCGACTTTCGACAGCCAGGACCTCACCACCTGGGACGATTTCATTAATCGACTGCGCGGCGCCGATGCTCCGCCGGAGGTTATCTCCGGGCAGGCGCACTGGCAAGGCAGCATGTCCGGGCCTCTGGGCGGTCCTGCATTCGCCGGCCACGTAAAGGGAATTAACGCGCGATACGGCCGCCTCTATTGGGACGAGGTAGAAGGCGACATGACGTACTCACCCGACGCATTCACCATGGCTCACTCGGTGGCGCGGCTCGGCCGTTCCTCGGCCCAATTTGATGCGGCGCTCGAACTCGACAACTGGAGCTTTGCCCCCGAAAGTCCGTGGAGTTTTGACGCGACACTCGTGCGCACCGACAGCGATGGTCTCCAGACCCTTCTCGGTGTGTCCTATCCGGTCCATGGCGTCATCAGCGGCGATTTCCACGGCACGGGCACGCGCGCCAGTCCCGCGATGAATGGCCTGTTCGACATCATCGATCCCGAAGCCTGGGGATGGAAGTTCGATCGCGCGCGGGGCCAAATCAATTTAGGTCACGGTGAGGTACGCATTTCGAATGCAGAATTGCGTTTGCCTCCTCCACCGGTACCCAGTGGTGCGCAAGCGTCATCGCCTCCCGGCGTTGTGACGGGTAATTTCCTTTACCGCACCGATGAACAGTCGGTAGCGTTCGATCTAACCGGCGCGGTTCTTCCTCTGGCCGGCATCGGGCACATTCAAACGCCCCGTTTGCCCGTAGGCGGCCAGTTGACGTTTCATTTGACCGGCCAGGGGCCGGTGCTGGCGCCCAAGCTGCAGGGCTCGCTGCGATTGGTCGACTTGCGTCTGGGCTCCGAGGTGGTCGGAAGTTTTAACGGCAACGTGGAATCGGATGGGTCGCACCTGGCGCTGCAAGTAGATTCCGCGATGTCTACGGGCTCGCTGCATGCCACTGTGGGTGTCGAACTGGGGGGCGCCTACCAAGTGACTTCGCAGATTGCCGTCACGCAGCTGGATCTCGATCCGCTTATCTCCGGTGTGCTGCACCTAACCGCGCTCACCGGCCACAGCCAGGTGGACGGCCAATTCACTCTCGCTGGTTCGCTCCTGCGTCCCGAAACTCTGGCGTTGCAGGCCGATCTCTCGCGAATTTTGCTCGACTTTGAATACGTCAAGCTCGAGAACGCCGGCCCGGTCCGGTTGCAGTTCGCCCACAGCGAGATTCGCGTCGAACAGGCCAATTTGCGCGGCGCGGAGACCGATTTCCGCGTCACAGGCTTGGCGCGCTTCAGTGGCGATCGCACTCTCGACATGCGCGTCGACGGCAACGTAAATCTGCAGTTGTTCGGCGGATTCGTACCCAATCTTGATGCTCGCGGCCCGGGGGTTTTGAACGCAGCGTTTGCCGGCACAGTTTCCAATCCGCGCATTACCGGCCGTATCCATGTCGACGGTGGTTCGGTTCGTTACGGAGACTTTCCAGCGGGGTTGAGTGGGATCAAGGGCGATTTCACCTTCGACACCAGCCGGCTGGTTTTTGACAACGTCACGGGGGGCATTGGCGGCGGCCAGATCCTGCTCGCCGGCTCGCTTACCTACGGCGGAGGCCCGGCCCATTTCGATATCAGCGCGACCACCAGCCAGGCGCGCATTCGCTATCCCGTCGGCATGAGCTGGCTCGCCGCCGGCAATTTGCGCCTTACCGGCACCGCTCAGGCTGGCACGATGAGTGGGCACGTCACTGTCGACCGGCTGCTAATGGCCGAGGGCTTGGATTTTTCCTCCGTGTTCGGGGGGGAGAGCGGAACCGCTGGCGGCGGCAGCACGTCCCCCTTTCTGCGCAATCTCGAGCTGGATATAGTCGCCGACTCCTCGCCCACCGCGCAGCTTCAATGGCCCAGCGGAAGCATTCAAACCGACGCCAGCTTACGCGTTCGGGGCACCTGGGATCATCCCATTCTGCTCGGCAGCATTCATTTGCTGAGCGGCGACATGAGCTTCCGTGGCCAGCGTTACCGGCTCTCTCGTGGTGACATAAACTTTGTGAATCCTTTCCAGATCGATCCGGTGCTCAACATCGAAGCGACCACCAATATCCGGCAATATGAAGTGACCGTGAATTTTAGCGGCGCCGCCAGCCACCTCAGCTTGTCCTACCGTTCCGATCCGCCCTTGCCGTCGAGCGACATCATCGCTCTTCTCGCACTGGGAGAAACGGGACAGGAGAGCCAGCTTCGCGGCACCTCGGGAGCGCAAACACCCCAAGTTGGCGCCACCGCCCTTCTCTCCGAAGCTGTCTCCTCCCAACTAGGCGGCCGTATCCAGCGCCTTTTCGGCATCAGCCATTTCAGCGTCGATCCCTCCTACGTTTCCGACACCGCCATCCAAAATCCCGGCGCTCGCGTCACCATTTCGCAACAGTTTTCGCATGACTTCATCATCACCTACAGCACCGACGTTACTTCCACTCAGCAGCAAGTCATTCAGATTGAGTACACCCTGCGCCGTAATATCTCCGTCATCGCCCTCCGAGACGAGAATGGTACGTTCGGCATCGACGTTGTCCGCAAGAAGCGTTTCAAGTAGCCGCCCGCCCATACACTGCGAAAACGAGCGCCCCGCCGCGCTCTAGGCCGTCTGGCGGGGGTATGATTGCCTGGAGATGGCTTTATGACCGATTCCGAGGCAACTTCATTGCGCCGCGAAGACCCCGACCCTCCCGCCGCTGCGTTTACCGCACAGCAGTTGGCGGCATCCCGCGAGATGGTCGAGAAACAAATTCGCGAGCGCGGCATTCGCGACTCCCGCGTCCTCACTGCACTGCTTTCCGTCCCGCGCCACGCCTTCGTTCCGCCGCAATTTGTAGCGGAAGCCTACAAAGATCAGCCGCTCGCTATTGGCGAGGGCCAGACGATTTCGCAGCCCTTCATGGTTGCCTCGATGACCGAGGCGCTGGAACTTTCTTCCCCGGACCGGGTTCTCGAGATCGGCACCGGTTCAGGCTATCAGGCCGCCGTGCTCTCACTCCTGGCCCGCGACGTGTTCACCATCGAGAGCCGCTCGGCGCTCGGCCACTCCGCGCGCGAGCGCCTCGCGCGCTTGGGGTACGCTAACGTTCGCGTGGAAATTGGCGACGGCACGCTCGGCTGGCCGGCCGAGGCGCCTTTCGATGCCATCGTCGTGACTGCGGCCGCGCCGCGTGTCCCTCAGCCACTGCTGGAACAGTTGGCGGACGGCGGCCGCCTCGTGCTTCCCGTGGGGCCGCCCGAGACCCAGGAGTTGCTCCGGATCAGGCGCCGCGGAACCGAAAT
Source organism: Acidobacteriota bacterium (assembly GCA_003140295.1). Classification (GTDB taxonomy): domain Bacteria; phylum Acidobacteriota; class Terriglobia; order Acidiferrales; family UBA7541; genus Palsa-189. Next base: position 13,280 of record PLJR01000223.1, on the reverse strand, counting down.
TGTGACGGAGTGCTTCTACCAATGCCGCTTCGTGCCTCTGGTCGGCGAACACGGCTGGAAGACCGCTGAGTAAATAAGTTGTAGACGATTCGTCAGGAGTTTCACATGAAACGTATTCTTCTCGGCTTGGCCCTATTCGCTTCGCTCTTTCTCTTCACCGCTTGTTTTTCGAATGCCTACGGGCAGGCTGCTGGTCAAGCGATCGTAGCGCGCACCGCTGAGATTGGTGGCGTCAAATTGCACTACCTGACCGCGGGCCACGGCACACCGCTCTTGCTCTTGCACGGGTATGCCGAGACATCCCTTATGTGGAAGCCCATCATCCCGGTTCTGGCCAAGCGCTTCACCGTAATCGCACCGGACCTGCCCGGCATCGGAGACTCGGATATTCCCGGCGACGGCCTCGACATGAAGAGCGCGGCCGTCCGCATTCACGACCTCGCGAAGTCACTTGGCATACAGAAGGCTGAAGTCGTTGGGCACGATATCGGCCTGATGGTCGCCTACGCCTATGCCGCTCAGTTCCCCGCGGAAGTAACTAAGCTCGTTTTGATGGACGCCTTCTTGCCCGGCGTCCGCGGTTGGGACGCCATTTACAATAATCCCACCATTTGGCATTTCCGCTTCAACGGGCCGACCCCCGAGGCCCTGGTACAGGGGCGCGAACGGATCTACTTCGATTATTTTTGGAATGACTTTGCCGCCGACAAGACGCATTCGATTCCAGAAGCCGCTCGGAAAGCCTACGTTGCCGCTTATTCTCGGCCGGGACGCATGCATGCCGGATGGGCCTACTTCGTGTCATTCCAGCAGGCGGCCAAGGATTTCGCTCAATTGTCTCAGACCAAGCTGACCATGCCGGTGCTGGCCATTGGCGGCGACAAGTCGCTGGGAGAAGCGCTGGGGCAACAGACCAGGCTGGTGGCGACAAACGTGTCCGTGATCGTGTTGAAAGACACCGGACATTGGATATTGGAGGAACGGCCCAAGGATACGACCGACGCCCTGGTAAAGTTTCTCTGACCTTCACCGCCATGCCACGGAAGTATGAGTGCTATGCGCTTATGCAGGTGCAGGATCGGGCTCACGCTTTTCAAAAAAAGAAGGTACTCGCATCATGATTTTAGGAATGACCACGCTGACCTTCGTTCATGTCGTAATAAGTCTCATCGGAATTTTGTCCGGGTTCGTGGTGGTTTTCGGGCTCCTGACGGCCAGGCGAATGGATGGCTGGACCGCGACATTCCTGTCCGCAACCATCGCCACCAGCGCCACTGGATTCCTATTTTTTTCGTTTGACAAGTTCCTGCCGTCGCACGCCGTCGGCATCCTCTCGCTAGTGGTGCTGGCGCTGGCGACGTTCGGGCGTTACGCGCGCCACTTGGCCGGTGCTTGGAACAGCATTTACGCCATCGGCGCCGTCCTCGCCTTATACCTGAACGTATTCGTGCTCATTGTGCAGTTGTTCCTGAAGGTTCCGGCGTTGAAAGCGCTCGCCCCCACGCAAACCGAAATGCCGTTTAAGCTGGTCCAGCTTGCAGTTTTGCTGCTCTTCGTCGTCCTCGGTATTTTCTCGACGATCAGGTTCCGGCAGCAACAGCTTCGCCCGGCTTGATCGCTTGACAACTACAGCCTGGACGCTATGCTCATTCGCATGGCACCCGCTACTCCAGCGAGATCGCGCCGTCCGGTCCTTGTCCCGCTCGAAGATCGCGCCGCCGATAACCTGCGTTTTATCCGGGAAACGATGGAGCGCGCGGGATCCTTTACCGCCGTTCCGGGATGGGGCATAGCGAGCATCGGCCTGACGGCTCTGGCTGCCGCGATCGTTGCGGCCCGCCACCCGGCCCCGCAGCAATGGTTGCTTACCTGGCTTGCCGAAGCAGCGTTGGCCATCGCGCTCGCCCTGGTCACCACGGCCCGCAAAGCGCGCTCGGCGCGGCCGCCATTATTTTCCGGCCCCGGACGTAAATTCGCACTGAGCTTTGCGCCGCCCCTCATCGTGGGCGCGCTGCTCACCGCCACGCTTTACCGCGCCGGTAATCTGGCTGTGCTGCCGCCGATGTGGCTCCTTCTCTATGGCACCGCGGTCGTTAGCGGAGGCGCATTTTCCGTCCGCATCGTGCCCGTCATGGGCATTTGTTTTCTGGCTGTGGGCGCCGCGGCTTTATTCTCTCCTCCTTCGTGGGGGGATGCGTACATGATGGCGGGCTTCGGCGCTTTGCAGATCGTGTTCGGTCTCGTCATTGCCAAAAATTACGGCGGGTGATTTCGGCGGCGCCCATGCGCCATAAAAGGAGGCCAGCGTGGCGACAAAATCAGGAGCAGCAGCGGTCGTCCGGCCCTCGCGAGTTCGTGAATCAGAGCCGCGGCTCGGGCCCCTTCGCGGCCAAGCCTCGCAGCCGGTTCCGGCCGCGCCTGCTCTCGACCGCCTCATTCACGAACGTATGCGCCTGGGCATCGTCAGCGCCTTGGCCGTCAACCCTTCACTGACCTTCAATGAATTAAAAGCCTTACTGAAGACTACCGATGGGAATTTGTTCGTTCACGCGCATAAACTCGAGGAGGCTGCCTACATCAACTCCTCCAGGTCATTTGACGGGCGGCTACCCAAAACCAGGTTCCGCCTCACTTCCGCGGGAAGGCGCGCCCTCGAACGCTACCTCGACCACATGGAAGCTTTGATTCGAGCCACCCGCGAACGTTAGCGCGGCCTATTGTTTCGCAAGCTTTGGAGACCTGTTTCGGGCCATGGCAAAGCCTTTACGCAGCACGCGTGTCGCAGCCGGCGTCAGGTTGTAGCGTTTCATTTCCTCTTCGCCTACCCAGGCCACATCGCTGATCTCCTCGAGCGCCGCCGGGTCGCCTTCGATTAGTTCACACAGGTAATCGAGAATCACGTAGTGATATTTCGGCCTGCGGCGC
>PLJR01000223.1:10151-10295 GCA_003140295.1 Acidobacteriota bacterium | reverse complement strand
ATAAAAAATGCGTTCCAGGGCTTCGATCAGCTCCACCACCCGCACCGTTACTCCCGTCTCTTCCCGAAGTTCCCGAGCGACCCCCTCCGCCAGCGTTTCACCCGTCTCCAGCAGCCCCCCAGGGATGGTCCATTCGCCGCGTGC
>PLJR01000223.1:0-10081 GCA_003140295.1 Acidobacteriota bacterium | reverse complement strand
GCTTGCTCCGATACACATCCTTGGCCAGGAGGTTCGGCCGTGGTCCAGTGCCCTAAATGCGCCGTGCAGATCGACGTGGATGAAGACGAAGTCGAAGAAGGCGAAATTCTCAGCTGCCCTGAGTGCGAAGCCGAGCTTGAGGTAGTCCAGATACATCCTGTGCACATTAATATCATCTCCGATGACGACGATGATGATGACGAAGATGAAGAAGACGACGACGAGGACGATGATGATGAGGATCAACCCGAGCCCAAAGAGGATGTCCTCGAGGATGAAGAGGAGGAACCTGAGTAGTTCTTCTCCTTCAAACCTCCCGGCTGACGCGTCACTCGGTTTCGTCCGCCAGCTTAGCGCCTGCCGCCAAGGTGCAAGTGGGGAACAATACCGCGCCACCAGTTCGCGATGGCTGAATGGCGGATCGTCCGGGTTCGCAGCTTCCCCGCCTGCGGCGCTGCCCGGAACGCTGCTCGCCATTATCGTTCTATCCGGGACGCTGCTCTTTTCAGCCAGCCCGGCCCGCGCGCAAAAGGATTCTCAGTCTGATCTGCGCGCGGTTCGCGGTGTGGTGATCGATAAAGCCGAAAACCCCGTTGCCGGAGCGATCGTCTACCTCAAGAATGTCCGTACCCTGACGGTCAAGACCTACATTTCCGACGATTCAGGCCAATATCGTTTCAGCGGTCTCGACCCCAACGTGGATTACGAGATGCATGCCGAACACGACGATCAGACCTCGGCCAATCACACTGTCTCCAGCTTCGACAGCCGTAAAGACATCGTCGTCTCCCTGAAAGTGGACAAGGCCAAAAAGAAGGACGAGAGGTAGTGGCCATTCCCAGCGGGAATCAAGCCACCTCCATCACTGGGGCCAATTTCCCGCGCGTGACGCGCTGACATGAAGCTCTTTTCCTTCATCCTCACTGGCTTTTTGCTTGCCGTCCTGAGTTCCGCCCTACTGGCCGTCCAGCCTCGAGCTCTGCAGAAAGACGAGAACTACGACGAATCGCTGCCCCTGAATGCCAAGTTGAAGGCGGAATGGGTTTTCGCGCGCTATCACTACGACAGCGGAGGCGGATTTGGCTTCGGCCGCGGATTCCAGCGCTGGGCCGCTGACTACCCCAAATCCGATCGCCAGTTCATCGAAGCCGTGAAGCGTCTTACGCGCGTTGACACGCGCACCATCGAGCAAGTCGTCGATGCCAACTCCGACGATATCTTCAATTGGCCCTGGATTTTCGTCGAAGATGCCGGCGCTTGGCGCATGTCCGAGCCGCAAGCCGCGCGGTTGCGCCAATACCTCCTGCGGGGCGGTTTCATCATGCTCGACGATACCCACGGCGACTTTGAATGGCAGACCCTCTTGGATGGTGTGCGCATGATTTTTCCAGATCGCCCCATCGAGGACTTGGCCGATCAGGACGAGTTATTCCACGTCCTCTATGACTTGGATGAGAGATTTCAGATACCCGGAACCCGATACATCTGGGGAGGCCGCCGCTACACTGCCGACAGCAGTGTGCCCAAATGGCGCGCCATCCGCGACGATCGCGGCCGGATCGTCATTGCCATCTGCCATAACTCCGACGTGGGTGACGCCTGGGAGTGGGCCGATAGCCCGCGTTATCCCGAGCGCGACGCATCCTTAGCTTTTCGCTTGGGAATTAACTACATCATTTACGGCATGACTCACTAGTGCATTGCTCAAATCCCGGCGGATTCATCGCTGCAACCGAGCCCTTAAGCGCGCTTAACCCGCGCCGCTGCCGTCTTTTAGCACCGTTGCAGCCTAATTCAACCTTATGTCATCTAACGTGGAAGACTCCGGCCCCGAAATTGCTCTCTTTACAAGGAGCCCATGCTTGACCAGCCCAACATGGATTCAACTGTGACGACCGCGATCGGCGAGCGGCGTCACTCTCCTCGCGTGACTCTCGCGAAGCTCGTCTACATTCACCTCGAACCGGATAGCGGCGCGATTGTTCTGAATGTTTCTGAGAGTGGCTTGGCCTTTCACGCCGTCGGTCCCGTGACGCAAACGGGAGTCATCCGATTTTGGGTTTCTCTAAATTTGAATCAGCGTGTGGAAGCGTCGGGCCAATTGGTCTGGACCGACGAAACGCGAAAGACGGGTGGATTGCAGTTTACCGCTCTTTCCGAAGGCGCCCGGCAACAAATTCGCAAGTGGATGAATCAACCCGCTGCTCCGGTTTCCATCGCGAAACGCCTCGCACCTTTGGACGCGTCCGTGCCAGCGGCCGGCCCGCAATCCCGCGTCCTTCACACCGCGGCCATTCCCTCCGCTGTGCCGCTCGAATCGCCTGCTCCCGCACAGCGAGCCGTCCCCGCGATACCCCCATTAAGTCATCAGGCCACAAGTCGTGAGACCTCAAACCCTGCGGGGTCGGGTGCGGAGTCGCCGCTGTCGGCGTTCCTGCCCACGGTTGGAGCCGTGGACGCCCCACCCGAGCGTCCGCGGCCCTTTGCATCGTCCATGTATTGGGAACCCCCGAATGCCGAGGTGGCCGAATCGAAGCCAAAATTTTTGCGAGGTTTTTTTGCCGGTGTTGCCGCGTGCCTGCTTATAGCGATTATATTTCTGGGCTACACCTATCGCCTGCGTTTAGGCCCGATGCTTTTGTCGGTCGAACCCAAGTCCGGATCTGACGCGAGTCGCCAGATCGCCTCCCCTCCTACTTCGCAAGGGCCCGCTTCCGATTCATCGGCCGCTTCCGCGCCGCCCGAAGTTCTTCGAGTTCCCGCGCGGCCTTCGGTGGCGTCCCCTGCACCCGAGCAGGCGCCACGGTCGCCCGCTTCGCCCGGCTCGCTCGACCCGAGCTCGCTCGACGTGAGCGCCGAGCCGGCTCCGTCGGCGGAGGCGCAGCGCTCCTCCGCCAATCTTGACTCGTCGCCTCGCCGCTACGGCGCGGCCCGTCCTCCGCAGCCTTCAGCCTCAATAGTGCCAATGGACGCTGATAGCGGTGCCGACATCGACGTCGCGGAGCGATATCTGCAGGGCCTCAATGGACCTCGCAACGCCGGTGCGGCCGCTCAGTTTCTGTGGGCGGCCATTCAAAAAGGCAGTTCTACCGCGGAAATCATATTGGCCGACCTCTATGTTCGCGGCGACGGCGTCGCCAAAAACTGCACGCAGGCTCGCGTGCTACTTAGCGCGGCCGCCGATAAAGGCAATGCCGACGCACAGCAGAAGCTGCAGAATTTGAAAGGCGAGGGCTGTTTTTAGTCTGAAAAAATTGAAACCGGCGCTTCCCTCAGCCGTCTTTCATAGTGACTGCGCTCTAGCAATGGTCGCGTCCCGGAGCCGGAGCAGTGTATCGGCTGTACCGCAGTGTAGTGGATCAACCGTAGTGGACCGGCGGACCGTTTGACTGTATGCAGCAGTATGTTGTACAGTTTAACAGCTCAACTTTAACCCCCGGTCTCCGTCCGGCCCATTCGTGAATCTAGTTATTCTATGGAGGCGTTGTATGAAAACTCGCGTTTTGGCACTTCTGGCCATAGCCGTTCTGGCTGTTACCGGCACCGCATTCGCCCATCATGGCGCGGCCGCCTATGACATGGCCAAGCCCGTCACGGTAAAAGGCGTCGTCACGGATTTCCAGTTCATCAACCCGCATGTGCTTATAACCATTGATGTTAAGGGAGACGACGGCTCCGTCCAGAAGTGGCAAGGCGAATTGACCAGCCCCAACCACTTGGCCCGCGCTGGCTGGACCAAGAGCACGATCAAGCTTGGCGACACGATCACGCTCATGGGCGCAGGCGCCAAGAGCGGTTCGTCCACAATCTGGATCCGCAAGATCGTCGGCGCCAATGGCGAGCCGGTCAGCTTGGGCGGCGGCGGCGACAACTAAAAGCTTTCACGTCGGGAACGTTATGCGCGCCTCCTTAAAGGTGTCGGTCCTTCCGCTCGTGGGGCTTTTGGCATGTGCGCTCATTTTAAGTGCGCAATCCTCTAAACAGGATGCCGCCAAGGCCCCCAGCGCACCCGCATCTCCACATGATTTGTCGGGTGTCTGGACCATGCATGCGCCCACGAGCGCCCGCGGCTATATAGGCGATACCTTCACCAAGGACGAACCCGCGATGACGCCGTGGGGCGAAGAACAATACAAAGCTACCAAGCCCTCTAACGGGCCGCGCACTCATACCCTCGATACCACCGATGATCCGGTCCTCCGGTCCTGCCTGCCTCCCGGCGTGCCGCGTATCTACCTGCAGCCGTTCCCTCTGCAGATCGTGCAGACACCGAACGAAGTCATCATTTTGTACGAATACGATCACACCGTTCGCCACATTTACACCGATTTGCAGAAGCATCCCGATGACCTGACTCCAACCTACATGGGGCACTCCATTGGCCACTGGGAAGGCGACAAGCTTGTCGTCGATACCACCGGATTCAACGACACCACTTGGCTCGATCGCACCGGGCACCGGCATAGCGACCAGTTGCACGTCGTCGAGCGTTTCCAGCGCACCGGTCGCGACACCCTTCAAGTCGATATCTCCATGGATGATTCCAAGGCTCTCGCCAAGCCTTGGGTAAGCCAGTTGGTCTTCCAGTTGAAGCCTGATTGGAAAATTATGGAGCAGAATTGCGCCGACAACGGTAGCTTCGCCAACTTCGAGAAGTAAGAAAAAATCCCGGCCGCGCGTATTCCGCGCCGCCGGGATTTTTGTGCCTGCGCGGATTTTTTTCCTGGCCTTTTCCGCCTGTTTATTTCGTGCACTGAGCGCTTCGCCCGGAAACAAGCGGATCCAATTCAACGTCGGTATGGTTATTGTGGTGGTTTCATTTCCGCATCTGTGCTAAATACTGTTGCGCAGCAGGAATAGTCGGGGTGGCGCGTGCACCCTCCGGCGTCACAAAGCAAGCAGTCGAATCCATAATGATTCTCACCGGTCACGCGAAGTGACATGAAGGTTCACCTCGTCAATCCGAGCCACGCCTCCTTTGGCACGGCGGTCATTACCCCGCGCTGGATGTTTGTGATCGCCGCCGCTACCCCCGCCCCGTTCGGAGATCCTATTCTGGTGGACGAAACTCTCGAGCATGTGAATCCGGATCTCATTCAACCCGGCGATGTCGTGGGCATCAGCATCCATACTGAGAATGCCCTGCGTGGATATGACATTGGAAAGATCGCGCGCGATCGCGGCGCGTTTGTCATCTTCGGTGGGATCCACGCCACGCTTTATCCCGAAGAAGCGCGCAACCTGGGCGGAGCGCACGCCGTGGTATTGGGGGACGGCGAGATCGTATGGCCTGCCGTGCTCGAAGATTGTCGCCGGGCCGCTCCTCGCTCCACTTACCTGGGAGGCCGCGTCGAGGGCTCGGATTTCCTCTCCGCGCGGTGGGATCTTTTACCTCGCGAAAAATATATGTGGGCGTCGGTGCAGACCGTTCGCGGCTGTCCCAAACACTGCTCCTTTTGCTCGGTCTGGAAAACTGATGGCCAGCGTCCTCGCCAGCGGTCCTCCGATGCCGTCATTGAAGAAATCGTGCAGTTAAGGCGTCAGGGCTTTCGCTACGTCGTGCTGGCCGACGATAATTTTTATCCCGTCACGCTCACGGATCTCGAACTAGCCTCCCGGCAGGGCAACACCCAGCGTTGGCAGGAGCTCAAGGCTCTGCGGGATGAGCGTTTCGATCTTATGGCGCGCCTGGCTCAGCTTCCCGCCGATATGGTTTTCTTCACGCAAATTACGATGGAAGCCGCCGAGGATCCTTCTTTTCTCGAGGCCATGCGCATGGCGAACATCAAAGGCGCCCTGGTCGGCGTCGAATCGGTCACGCCAGAAGGGCTGAAAGACGTCTACAAAGATTTTAATTCCGCGGGAGATAGCCTGGTGGAACGCCTGCGCACCTTTCGCCGTCACAACGTGCACGTGCTGGGTTCTTTTATTTTCGGCTTGCCCAGCGACCGGCCCGAGACTTTTGAAGCCACCGCCGCTATAGCACAAAGCGCGGAGATAGCGTTCGCGCAGTTCGTGGTGCTCACTCCGTTCCCCGGCACCGTCGATTTCGCGAAGTGGGAAAAAATGATGGAAGGCGATCTTGTGCGCGTCTCCGGCATTCCGCTCACCCGCCGTTGGCTGATCCCGCAAGACCTTCGTCCGAAGCTGTACTGGCCTCACCCGCTGATGTCCAGCGAAGAAATACGCCAGCGCACTCAGGCTGTATGGGATCATTTCTACAGTTTGAAGCTTATCTGGAAACGCTCGAGTTTCACTCCCTCCATCCGCAGCCGCCTCGCTTTCATATTTGTTTCTAAACTGTATCGGCAGATGTATGCGAATACCGGCTTGGCCACCGATAGCGCGCGAGCGGCCCGGTCCGCGCGCTGGGCGCGTTGGCTCGCCAAGCCCTGCCGTTACCTGTTCTCTGCTCGTCCCATGCCGCAGCTCCAGGTTCCCAAAGCCTTGCCGTGATTCGAAAAGCGCGGCTGTGAAACGAGCCTTTGCCCCAGACCTGCGACTTTAGAAAACAGAAAACGCCGCATTCTTGAGCCGTGCTTCTCACCGGAGTAGTACCTGCCGCAATGCCTGGGGCACGCGCATTTCGCCGGAATCCGGCTTCGGGACCCGGGCTCAAGTTAAACTGCCCGGTGGCAGCGGAAACGTTTTCAGCGATTCGGGCGCGAACTCTTCCCAGTCATCTTTCCAACTCTTGCCCTGGCGGGCCAACGCGCCCTCGAGATGAAACTTAAAATAGTCGTCGATGGCTTCCTGGTTGCGGAATCCTTCCCACAAATATTTCGACCTCGCCTCGTAGAGCTCCTTGGCTTTCTGGAATGCCGGCAATTTCAGCAGGTCGGGATGGTTCGTCAGGTTCGCTCGCCGCGCAATCTCGTAAAATGCCATCAGGCTGAGCGCGTTCGCACGTTGGGCGGCGGCACTTTCCGCATGCTCCATAATCTGCGACCGGTCTTTCTCGGAAAGCAGATCCTGGTATTCGGGATGTTTGCTGATAAAGTCGGTGACGTAGGGACACAGCGGGACCACCCGCAGGTTCGCCGCGCGCGCAAAATCGAGCGCTGCGGCCACCAGCTTTGCGGCAATCCCTTGATCTTCGAGCGCCGGGGGCACCTCCGTGTGGACCATCACGAACCGGTCCTGGAAACGCTGGTAGGTGAGGAACGCGGTCTGCCCCCCGACGTGCGCCTCAAACCGCTGTGCTGCTTCGTTGTGCACTAACTCGATGTCTTTGGTTTCCATAAGGGTTCCGCTCGTCGATTCGATTCCGCCGGCCGGCATGTGTGCTCCGGCCGCAAATGTTGCTGCCGCTTCGCTAGCCTAGGCGGTTCCCGCTGTTTCAGTGTAGCGCCGAACCTCGCGCAGTTGGTATTCGGGATGGGATGGAGCGAGGGAAATGCCCCGAGTACGCGCCGGGAGGAGCGCACCTGCCCATTTACAATAACCTTTCGCGGGACTATGCTCCCGGCAGAAAATCCAGCCCCAGGAGGTTCCGCCATGCCCGATTCGCGCAAAAGTATCGACTGTAGAAACTTTCCCAGTGAAAAAAACTGCACGATAGCGATTTCAGGCACCGAAGAGGAAGTACTCGATTTGGCAGTTCTCCACGCCGTTACAGTCCACGGACATCCACAAACCGACGAACTTCGTGAGCAGCTTCGCTCGCTGCTCCAGGATGAGGCCGATGCGAAAACCGCAACCGCCTGATGCCCGAATCTGCGGTCGTGCCCGCCGCCCTGATGCCCCAGCCGCTAACCAACGTTCCGACAATTCGGCTAATGGCTAATCGGAAGTTACCGAGCGGCGTCGCAGGGCGCCTTATGCCCAGGCGTAGCCGTGCTTTGACAGCGGCAACGAGCGGATACGCTCTCCGGTCGCGGTAAAAATCGCATTACAGATAGCCGGCAAGACCGGAGGCAGCGCCGGCTCGCCCAGCCCTGTGGGCGAGAAGTCCGTGTGCAGGAAATCTACCTGTATCGCCGCAGGCGCTTGCGTCAGACGCGTGGGACGATACTGGTGGAAGTTGCTTTGCACTGTACGGCCGCCGTCGATGGTGACCTCCCAGTCCATCAGGTGGCTCATCCCCTCGATTACGGCCCCCTGCGCCAGATTCATCGCGCTGCTCGGATTGATGACCTGGCTGCCGATGTCTGCGGCCACCCAAACCTTATTGACCTTCACTTTTTTATTGGCGTCCACCGCAACTTCTGCGACTTCGGCAAAATATCCCAGGTGGCTGAAGTGGAACGCTACTCCCGTCGCGGTGCCTTTCGGTAGCGTGCGCGAGCCCCACCCAGACTTTTGCGCGACAGACTCGAGCACGCCGCGCATGCGCTGCGCGTTGAACTGCGGCGGAGCGGCGCCCGCGCCCGCTGGAGGCAGCGGTGCCATGGGTGTATTGGCCAGTAGCGCCAGTCGGAACTTGACCGGATCCTGGCCCGCCGCGTGCCCCAGTTCGTCGATAAATGACTGCATCACGAACGAAATCGCGTTACTGCCAGGAGCGCGCATAGCCCCAGTCGGCACTCCCAGCGGCATCAGCGTGTATTGCTGCGCGAAGTTGGGCACGAAGCGCCCCGGAAATTCGTCGCCGGAAAGATTCGCGGATTGTACGAAGCGGTTACCCTCGCCAAAACTGATGAAGTGGTTTCGCCAAGCGACAAGGTGCCCGGAACCGTCCACCGCGCCTTTAAGGAAGTGAAATCCCGCCGGGCGGTAGAAGTCATGGTGCATATCGTCTTCCCGAGTCCACAACAGCTTGACGGGCACGCCGCCGCCTATCTGTTTCGCAATCCACGCGGCCTCAACCATGTAATCGTTCGTCAACCTCCGGCCGAAGCCGCCGCCGATGCGTACCATGTGCAGAGTAATGTCGCTCATGGCCATGCTTAGCGTGCTCATCACCTGCTGCAAACCCCGCTGCGGCGTCTGACTCGGTGACCAAATCTCGAGCTTGCCGTCCTGGTAGCGCGCCGTCGAGTTTTGCGGCTCGAGCGGTGCGTGCGAAAGAAAGGGATAAGAGTAGGCCGCTTCGACCACCTTGGCCGCGGACTGAAACGCGGCGTCCACATTTCCATCGGTGCGCAGCGTCTGCGCGGGTGTTTGCGTCGAAAGTTCCACCGCGCGGCTGGCAAACAGGGCGCTGCCTTGCTTGGCGGTGGGCCCCTCCTCCCACGTAACCAGTTTTTGTGCCTCCATGTTCTGCCGTGCGGTGTTCGCATGCCACCAGGTATCCGCCACAATAGCGATGCCGCTGGCCAGCGCCGTCAAGTCGCTCCCGCCTTCGGCAACAAATGCGTAACGCACTCCTGGCATGGCCTTGATCGCGTCCAGCTTGGCGCTGGCCACCTTGCCACCATGGACTGGACACTTGGCGAAGACCGCGCACAGCATGCCCGGCAATTGCAGGTCAATTCCAAAAATTGGCTTGCCGGTCAAGATCGAGGCATTGTCGATACCGTGAACCGGCTGCCCGATGATCTTGTAATCCTTGGCCTCCTTGAATTTGACGGTCTGCAGATCGGGTGGCGTCAGCGTCGCCGCCGTGGCGGCGAGTTCGNNATAAGTGACAGCCATGGCGAAGCCGACCGCGACCGCCGCGATCGTAGCCGTTTGAATTACCAAAAACAGCGTCCAGCCGTAGAGAAAACCCCAAAATGGCGAATAGGCTTCGCGAAGGTAGACGTATTGGCCGCCGGCCTTTGGCATCATGGCGGCGAGTTCGCCATAACTCATGGATCGCTTGGTAGGCCCGTGCATCACGCGTCCCGATCCAGTCGACAATTCGGTTTCCGGCACCTTCCACGTCTGGGCCGCTGCACTCACGAACATCTGTCGGCCCGCGGCGCCCATCTGCCGCATGGGTCCCCAATTTTGCGGCGTCGCCGTACTGCCGCCCGCGACCTGGCCGCCATACTTTGCCTGGCTAACGTCCGTTTGCTCGATCCTCACGTCTTTCCAGTCGACATCCAACTCTTCGGCAATCAGCATGGGCAGCATCGCCTTGACGCCCTGGCCTTCCTCAGGATTCTTAGCCATCAGCGTCACAATCCCGTCGCGTCCCACACGGATGAAGGCGCTC
>PLJR01000297.1 GCA_003140295.1 Acidobacteriota bacterium | reverse complement strand
GGCAGCATGTCATAGAGCTTGGCGATCGACAGATCCGGGTCGCCGATCATCGGGAAGTCCGGGGCGAAGCCCTGCGTCTCGGCGATGTCCTTGGCCCAGCTGACGTGCTTATCGACCGGGTCGACGCTGAGGCCGATGATCTTGCAATTGCGCTTCTCGAATTCGGGCTGCAGGCCGGCCATGTAACCGAGTTCCGTGGTGCAGACCGGGGTAAAGTCTTTGGGATGGGAGAACAGGATGGCCCAGCCGTCGCCCATCCATTCGTGGAAGTTGATGGTGCCCTGGGAAGTTTCGGCGGTGAAATTCGGAGCTACATCGTTGATACGCAACATGGTTTTGTCTCCCTAAGGTATGGGCCAGCGCTTATTTGGTGACCAGTGGTTGATGATCCTACGCCTGTCTGGCCTCTGACGCAAATTTGCCATGAAATTTGCCAGGGGGGGTGGTGTGAAGGATTCGCGGACGAACTTTTCCCGAAGGCGCACCCGGCGCGCATGAGCGGTGGTGAGAGACGGAGCGCTGAAAAAAGGGCCCGGAGCGACAGTGAGTCGCACTGGGGCTTTTGTCTGACGGAAATTATGAGATTGGAGGGCCGTGGTCCTAGCTATGGCGGGAGGTTTCTGCCTTCATTTGTAAAATACTCCGATGATTATGAATACCAGGCCGACGACTATATGAACGCCGACCGCCTTTCGAAATGAACTGGGATCTTGTTCACGAGAGATGAGTCCGGTCTCGAAACGCAAGGGGCTGACCGTTACGCCGAGAAATATGGACAATACGGCGAACGCGATCACTATTAGCCCCCACAACGCCATCATGTGATCTCCCTGCGGGCTGCTGCCGAGATGGGGCGCTGCTGTTTACCCGCTTGGATGTTCGGTACACTACCGTTGATTACGGCCGCCTCTGCTCGGTCTCATAGTGGGCGCGGGGCAGGCGGAGTTCCATGGTACGAGCGGGGTATGTAGCTTATTGGAAAACGGCACCCGACTCGACTTCGGAAACGATCGCACCTACTAACAGCGAAGGGTGGGCCAGATGGCGTGACGCCGCAGCTTGGGCGCGATACACTGAGGGCATGGCGGAGATTCTCGTCGAATGTTATGCGGGGTTTCGCGCTGATGAGCGGCCTTTGCGCTTCACGTTGCGCGGGCGGGTCTTCGAGGTGGCGGAGGTGGAAGACCGGTGGTATTCGCCGGGGGCGATCTACTTTCGGATTCGCGCCGACGATGGGAATTTCTACATCGTGCGACACGATGAAGGACGAGATGCGTGGACACTCGAAGGGTTTCGGGCCAGCGGCAGCAGCGGAACGCCGCCCGATCCGGCTGAACGAGGCGCCCCGAACGGGCCGCACGGCGCGTCGTAACCACGTACCGGTTATTTTGCCGGCGCGGCCGACGGGGCGAGGCTTCGTCCTGTAGTACAATCTTTGCGGGCTGTGCTGGGCTGGTTTAGTGGAGACGCGGGGCGTTCGGAATTGTGAAGCGCGGCCCGGCCGGCTGAGAGGAAGTTGCGAATGGCCGTACCTGTTTCGCAGATGTGGACGGTGGCGTCGTACGTCGTCAGCAAAAAGCTGAAGGGTGACAAACATTACCCGGTGGTGCTGATGCTCGAGCCGCTGATGCGCTGCAACCTGGCTTGCGCGGGTTGCGGCAAGATTCAGTATCCGGGGCACGTGCTGAAGCGCGACCTGACGCCGGCAGAATGCTTTGCGGCGGCGGAGGAATGCGGCGCGCCGATGGTGAGCATTCCGGGCGGGGAGCCATTGATGCATCCGCAGATCGCGGAAATCGCCATGGGGCTGGTGGCCCGAAAAAAGTATGTGTACCTGTGCACGAATGGGCTGTTGCTAAAAGAAAAGTTGGACGAATTCACGCCCAGCAAATATTTCTCGTTTGTGGTGCACATGGACGGACTGCGCGAACACCACGATTTTTCGGTGTGCCGCGAGGGGACCTACGACAAGGCGGTGGCGGGAATCCGCGAGGCGCTGCGGCGCGGGTTTCGGGTGACCACGAATACGACTTTGTTTGATGGCGCGCAGCCGGAAAGCGTGCGCCAGTTTTTCGACGCGATGATGGAACTGGGCGTCGAAGGCATGATGCTTTCTCCCGGATATACGTATGACAAGGCGCCCGACCAGGCGCATTTCCTGAGCAAGACGAAGACGCGGCGGCTGTTCCGCGAGATTCTGAGTAACCGCGACGAGCGCTGGCGGTTCAATATGAGCCCGTTGTTCCTGGAATACCTGATGGGCAAGCGCGAGTACAAGTGCACGCCGTGGGGCATGCCGACCTACAACATTTTCGGCTGGCAGAAGCCGTGTTACCTGCTGCAAGACGGATACGCCGATTCGTTTGCGGAACTGATTCGCGAAACCGATTGGGAGCAGTACGGCACCGAGAGCGGGAATCCGAAATGCGCGAATTGCATGGTACACAGCGGGTACGAGGCCAGCGCGGTGAACGACACGTTTGGCTCGCTGGGCGGATTTCTCAGCACGGTGCGGGCGACGCTATTTGACAAGTACAAGGACCCTGATGTGATGGGCGGCAGTCCGAAGCAGCCGGGAGTTGGATCAGCGGGCTCGGGGCGCTTCGTGCAAATCTCGACAGGCCCAAACTCCTAGCGTGCGCCAGTTCTTCAGGCCATGACGGACCCGAAAGACTCTTCCTCCGACGCCCCCGCTTCTGAAGAAAACGCTTCTGAAGAAAAGCTGGGCACGACGCATGAAATGCTCGAAGGCTGGGTGCCTGCGCTCGCGACCGATGCCGACGTTTGCGAAGCACTCGAGAAGGCGTTCGATTATCGCGGCGATCTGACGATTCTGCTGAAAGATGGCGGGAAGATCGAAGGCTACGTCTTCGACCGCAAGCGCAAAACTCCCGCTTTGGAAGATTGTATTGTGCGCATCATGCCGCGTGACCGGCCGGAAAAGATCGCGGTGCGTTACAGCGACGTGGCGGCGCTGTCGTTTAGCGGGCGCGATACGGCGGCGGGAAAGAGCTTCGCGGCTTGGGTCAAGAAGTACAACGATAAGCGAGCGGCGGGGGAGAAGGATATTGGGATTGAATCGGAGCCGCTGGAGTAGGGGCGCT
>PLJR01000338.1 GCA_003140295.1 Acidobacteriota bacterium | reverse complement strand
GCTCGCTGCTGCGGGGGCGGCGGGAGCGAGATGAAAAAGCGCACCGCGTGGCGGCACGCATTATTGCCGATGTGCGAAAGCGTGGCGACGCGGCGATTCGCGAATGGACTAAAAAATTTGATGGCGTGGACTTGCGCGCGGGCATGTGGGTTTCGCCCAGCGAGATTGAAAAAGCGGCGAACGGTGTTGCCGAAGAGACGCGCCTTGCGATGGAGCATGCGGCTCGTAACATTCGCGCGGTTGCCGAGCGCCAATTACCGCATGAATGGACGCTGGAGGTGGAACCCGGAGTAAATATCAGCCAGGTTGTCCGGCCTATCGAAGCTATCGGCTGTTACGTGCCTGGCGGACGCTTTTCGCTGCTGTCGACGTTGCTGATGACCGTCATCCCGGCCCAAGTGGCAAGCGTGAAGCGCATTGTCGTCGTTTCTCCGAAACCAAATACCGAACTGTTGGCGGCAGCGGCGATGCTGGGTGTTACCCGCATCGCGCGGATTGGCGGTGCTCAGGCGATTGCGGCGCTGGCTTACGGCACGAAAAGCATCGTGGCGGTGGACAAAATCTTTGGGCCGGGGAATCGCTTTGTTACCGCGGCGAAGCAATTGGTGAGCGGCGATTGCGCGATTGATCTNNGCTTCCAGCGGGTCCGACGGAAGCGATTGTGCTCGCAAATGACGGCCAGCCCGCGTGGATCGCAGCTGATTTGTTGGCTCAGGGGGAGCACGCGCCTGACGCTGGAAGTTTCCTAGTCACTACTTCTCGTGATTTCGCGGTTCGAATTGAAAGGGAGATTAGGAAGCAGCTACGTGCACTGCCGAAAGCAAATCCTGCGCAAGAGTCTTCGATGCGGAGCGGCGCGATTTTGTTGGCGTCTTCGATGGAGCAGGCATGTGAGTTCGTGAATCGGTTTGCGCCGGAACACTTGAGCTTGCCGCAAGACGCCAATGACTTGCTGCAAAGGATTCATGCCAGCGGAACTGTTTTTCTCGGGCCCTGGAGCGCGCAGCCATTTGGGGATTATGCGAGTGGGAGCAATCACGTTTTGCCTACGGCCGGCTGGGCGCGGGCGCGGGGCGGCCTTAGCACCGCGGACTTTGTGAAATGCATCAGCGTGCAGCACATCAATGAGATGGGATTCGCGCGACTGTCGCGGGACGTTCAAATTCTGGCGCGAACCGAAGGATTGATTGCGCACTCAAATGCCGTCGAGGTGCGCCGATGAGAGTCCGGCTGCCGGTTCGCAAAGCCATTTTGCAACGCAAAACATATGAGGCTCCCGCGGAGGGCCGGCTGAAGAAAATGCGGCTGGACTTCAATGAGAATACGTCTGGGTGCGGGCCGGCGGTGCTGCGCGCGCTGAGGAAACTCACGCCCGAGCAAGTGGCCATGTATCCGGAATATGCTGCGCCCACGCGGCGCATCGCGGCGTACTTCGGAATTGCGGAGCATGAACTGTTGCTCACCAACGGCGGAGACGATGCGCTACG
This sequence comes from Acidobacteriota bacterium, assembly GCA_003140295.1. Lineage (GTDB taxonomy): Bacteria > Acidobacteriota > Terriglobia > Acidiferrales > UBA7541 > Palsa-189. The sequence continues at coordinate 2,986 of PLJR01000338.1, read as the reverse complement.
CGTGTTTTTTGACGCGTTCGTTGAACCCAGCAGTCACGTTTTGATTTGCGAGCCGACATTTCCGATGTATCGGTACTACGCGGAGATTGCCGGGGCTCGGATTGAAACTCTTCGCTATGGCAGCGAGATGGAGTTCCCGCTGGATGAATTTGTCGCCGCATTGCGAAAAAAGCCCGCGGTCGCTTTTATTGCTAATCCAAATAATCCGACGGGGACGCTTTTGCCGCTAGCCGATATCCAAAAAATCTTGCTTGCGGCAGCCAGTACCGTCGTGGTGATCGATGAAGCATATGCGGAATTTTCCGGGGTGACAGTGCTGCCGTGGATTCGTAAGTATCCGAACTTGTTTGTCACGCGCACTTTTTCAAAAGCTGCAGGTCTGGCGGGTCTGAGATTAGGCGCCGCAATGGCTTGTCGTGAATCGCTTGCTCTGCTTCGCCGCGCCATGCCTCCCTTTCCCGTCAATGTAGCAGCCTTGGCCGCGGCGGAAGCGGCGCTGCAGGAGCGCAGCTCGATACGAAACTACGTGAAACAAACGCGAGAAATTCGCGAGTGGTTTGCGGGGGAATTGGCACGGCTCGGCGTCAGAACTTTTTTGAGCGCGGGAAATTTTCTGCTTGCTAATTTTGGCGTGCAGGGACCGGCGCTGTTTAAGAAATTGGCCAGCCAGGGCATTTTGGTGCGGGAGCGATCGAAGGATATTGGCCCGGGATTTGTGCGCATCAGCATCGGCACCGCGGCCGAAATGAAGCGGCTGGTTAACGTCATTCAAAACGAAATAAGACCAACGTTTCGGCAAGGAAGAAATTAGCGATGCCTCGCGTAGCCAGCATTCATCGCAAGACCAACGAAACCGAGGTGCGAGTGAAGTTGAATCTCGACGGCCGCGGCAAAGCACGAATTTCAACGGGCATCCGTTTTTTCGATCACATGCTGGAACTTGTGACCCGCCACGGCGGCTTAGATTTGCAGCTTGCGGCCAACGGCGATCTGGATGTCGATCAGCATCACACCGTCGAAGACCTGGGCATCGCGCTGGGCGAGGCGGTGCGGCAGGCGCTGGGCTCCAAGCGCGGCATCCTGCGCGCCGGATATTTCCTGATGCCCATGGACGAAACGCTCGCGTCGGCGGCCATCGATTTCAGCGGGCGAGCGCACTGCGTGTGCCAATGGCGATTTTCGGCGCGCCAGGTCGGCGACCTGCAGACCGAACTGGTGGAGGATTTCTTTCGCGGCTTCGCCCAGGCCGCGGCCGCCAACGTGCATCTGCGGCTGATTTACGGCCGATCCAGCCACCATCAGGTGGAGGCGCTGTTCAAGGCCTTTGCGCGGGCGCTGCGTTTTGCAACGACACGCGATCGCCAGTTGCAGCGCGTGTTGCCCAGCACCAAGGGGCTAATCTGAAGATCGGCCCAGATCGGCCAGAACGGCGAGAGAAAAAAGATCGGCACGATCGGCAAGACGGGAAAGATCGGAAGGCGGGTACGACGGTGCGCCCATGAAAATTTCACTGATTGAATACGATGCCGGCAACCTCCCCTCCGTCGAGCGCGCGCTCGCACGGCAGGGCGTGGCCTGCGAACGCGCCGCCACCGCCGATGCCGTCCGCGGCGCGGAGGCGCTGATCCTGCCGGGCGTAGGACACTTCGGGCAATTGATGCGCACGCTAGGCGCGCGTGGACTGATTGCGCCGCTCGCGGAGGCCATATCGCGCGGGACGCCGCTCCTCGGTATCTGCCTCGGTTTGCAGGCGTTGTTTTCCGGCAGCGAGGAGGCTCCCGGCGATGCCGGGCTGGGCCTGTATGCAGGCCAGGTGGCGGCCCTGCCGGCCACCGCCAAGCTCCCGCATATGGGCTGGAATCAACTCCAGCGCAAGCGTGCCTCGGCGTTGCTGGAAGGCGTGCCGGCGAGCGCCTATTTTTATTTTGCGCATTCCTACGCCGTTCTCCATCAGGGCCCCGGGGGCGCCGCCGAAGCCGCCGGCGATGCCGCGGTAGCCACCTGCGATCACGGCGCCGAATTCGTCGCCGTACTCGAGCAAAAAAATATTTTCGCGGTGCAATTCCATCCGGAAAAATCGGCCGAGGCCGGCGCGCGAGTGCTGCGCAACTTCGTCGCTCACGCCGCGTCTCTGCGGGCCGCGGCTCAGAGCCGCCGATGACCCTGGCGCGGCGCATCATTCCGTGCCTCGACACCGACGGAGAGCGCGTGGTCAAAGGCGTGCAGTTCGTCAACCTACGCGACGCCGGCGATCCCGCGGCGCTCGCCGCCCGCTACAACGCGGAAGGCGCGGATGAACTGGTGGTGCTGGATATCGCCGCATCGCGTGACCATCGCCCGACGTTCCTTGAAACCATTCGCCGCGTGGCCGCCGAATTGGCGATCCCGCTTACCGCGGGAGGGGGCGTGGCCACCGTCGCGGAGGGGCGCGCCATCTTGCGCGCCGGTGCCGACAAACTCACCGTAAACACCGCGGCGTTGCGGCGTCCCGAGCTGCTTACCGAACTCGCGGCGGAATTTGGTTCGCAGGCCGTGGTGCTGGCGATTGACGCCAAACGCGTTGGCCACCGCTGGGAAACCTTCGTGCGGGGCGGTCGCGACTCGGCGGACCGCGATGCCGTTGAGTGGGCCAGCGAGGGCGCGTCGCGCGGCGCGGGAGAAATTTTGCTTACCTCCATGGATCGCGACGGCACGCGCAGCGGCTTCGACATCGCGCTTACCGCGGCGATCTCCGAAAAGGTCGGCGTGCCGGTGATCGCCTCGGGAGGCGCTAACGTGCCCGCGGATTTCCTCGACGTATTCATCGCAGGCCGGGCGGATGCGGCGCTGGCGGCGTCGATTTTTCACGATGCCGTGCAGGGCCTGGGAGATCTGAAACGCTATCTGGCCGAAAACGGCGTTCCGGTGCGCCTAACACGGTGATTATCCCGTGCATCGATCTGCAGGATGGCCGCGCGGTGCAGCTGGTGCACGGCCGCAAGCGCCG
>PLJR01000304.1 GCA_003140295.1 Acidobacteriota bacterium | reverse complement strand
CTGCTGCATGTCATCGACTTGGACGCCGCCATGGGGCGGGGAAGCAACGCGCGCTTGGTACGGGAACTTTGCCGGCGCGCGCCCATGCGCGTGCGCGTGGGCGGCGGAATACGCACCACCGCGCGAGCCGCGCGGATCCTCGCCGGCGGCGCGGAAAAAATTATCGTCGGAAGTGCGGCCTTTCGCGCCGGCCGCGTGAATAGCGGTTTCCTCTCGCGCCTTGCCTCTCAAGTGGGACGTAAGCGCATAGTCGTCGCGGTGGATACCGAAGGCGGTCGCATCCTGGTTCGCGGCTGGCAGGAGAAGCTGCGCCTGAGGCCGGCCGAGGTTTTGCCGGAGCTGGGGCGCTATGCATCTGAGTTCTTATGCACTTACGTGGATGCGGAAGGCACCATGAAGGGCACCAATCTCGCTTGGTTTCGCGCTTTGCGACGCGCCACAAAGCTCCCCATCACCGCCGCCGGCGGCATCCGGAGCCACCGCGAAGTGCGCGCGCTCGAACGCCTGGGCATGAATGCCGCGGTAGGAATGGCGCTATATCTCGATAAGCTCAGCTAATCTATTCATTATTAAAGACTTAAACAGTATGCCAGGCCTCCGTGCGATTCGGTTTAACCCCACTGCGGACGTTCAGATTTCACGATTCCGTCATAGGCAACCTGTTAGAATGGCCTTTCGGGAACATCTGAGCGTCCCCTTCTAAAGGATTTGCACCGCATGAGACGGTATGGCGATCATCGCATTCCGGGCCGGCTATTCGTCGTCGAGGGCATTGACGGCTCGGGAAAATCGACGCAGCTGATGCTCCTGCATCAGTGGCTCAAAGCCGAAGGCTACGGCGTGGTTTTCAGCGAGTGGAATTCCTCGCCGCTGGTCAAGGACACCACCAAGAGGGGCAAAAAAAAGCAGTTGCTGACTCCCGCAACCTTCAGCCTCATCCACGCCACTGATTTTGCCGACCGCACCGAGCGCAATATCATCCCGCTGCTCAAGGCTGGCGCCGTCGTCCTCTGCGACCGCTACATCTATACCGCTTTCGCGCGCGACGCCAGCCGCGGTATGGACCCCGAATGGCTGCGGGAGCTCTACGCGTTTGCGGTGAAACCCACCATTGCCTATTATTTCCGCGTGCCGCTCGAAGTTGCCTTGAAGCGCATCAATGACGGGCGCGCTGGCTTCAAATATTATGAAGCGGGCATGGATCTGGGCCTGAGCCCCGATCCGAACGAGAGTTTTCGCATGTTTCAAGGCCGTATCCTCGACGAATATGAAAAAATGATTTCTGAGTTCGGCATGACGGTCATTGACGCCACTCTGCCGATCGAGGCCCAGCAGCAGCAAATGCGGCAGTTGGTGCTGGCCAAGCTGACTCAGGCGCGGCAGTTGCGCGTGACCCCCTGAAAGAGCCACTGAAAGAGAAGCAGTGAAAGAGACCCCATGAAAGAGACCTACGGCGCTGTCCTGCCACAGGAATCGCTCGACGATCTGGTGGGCAAGCTTATCGTCATTGAAGGGACCGACGGCGTCGGGCGCTCGACGCAGATTCGGCTGCTCAAAGAGTGGCTGGAGCAACAGGGACATGCGGTACTCGATACCGGATTGTCTCGCTCGGGCTTGGTGGGCAAGAGCATCAAGCGCGCCAAGGAAGGCCACACGCTTGGGCGGATCACGCTGAGCCTTTTTTACACCACCGATTTCGCCGATCGCCTCGAAAATGAGATTATTCCCGCGTTACGCGCGGGCTTCGTGGTGCTCACCGACCGCTATATCTACTCCTTGATCGCTCGGGCCATGGTGCGCGGCCTCGATCCGGCGTGGGTGCGCAACATCCATCGTTTTGCTCTGAAGCCCGATGCCGTTTTTTATTTGCGCATCGGCTTGGATGATCTGATTCCGCGCGCCGTATTCACCCGAGGCTTCGATTACTGGGAATCGGGAATGGATTTTTACTCCACCGAGGATATGTACGACAGTTTCCGGCGCTACCAAACCGCGATGCTCGAACGGTTCGACCAGCTCGCCGAGGAATTCCAGTTTAATGTGATCGACGCGAAGCCCGAGCCCGCGGTCATTTTCGAGCAACTGCGCGAGGGAATCTTGAAGGTGCTGGTTAGCCGCGAGCCTGCGGAAGCCAAGCCCTCGGAGGCCAAGCCCGCGGAGGCTAAGCCGGCGGAGGTCAAGCCGGCGGAGGTCAAGCCGGCCGCAAAGACGGCGCCGTCTCCGGCTGCTTCTGCCGCCAATCCTCCTGCTGCGGTGCCGGCGGAAGCACCGCCGGGTGACGTCGTCGCCGTAAGCGTTCCCGAGGCTGGCGGAGCGGCGGAGGAGCGTCGCAACCAAATCGCCAAGGCGCGCTAGCAGCCTGACTGCATGATGGGAGCGGCGCGAGGCGCACCGCGCCTGGGACCTTCGTAAATGCGTTCACTTTCAACCTTTCGGCCGGTGATCTGAATTGGCGCACTCTCGGGCTTTACCATTTCTCGAACTATCGCCAGTGTCGCGGGCGCCAAAATCCGCTGCTGCGGCACATGCTGCGGCAGCCCGCCATATGCCGCCCTCGACCGCGCTCGAGGATTCGCTGCGCCGGGCGCTGCGCAAGCAAAAGCAGGCCCGCAAGGACCTCGACGAGAAATCGATCCACGACCTTCGTGTAGCCTTGCGGCGCTGCCGGTCGCTCGCCGAGGGTTTTTCGACCCTGGATCCGCATCCCGTCTGGCGCCAACTCGAAAAGGTATGCAAAAAACAGCAGCGCGGCCTGACGGCCCTGCGGGACACCCAGGTGATGAGGGAATTAGCCGAGCGCCTGGGACTTGACGAAGGACGCGCCGGCGCCATATTGGCCACCGAATTGAAGCGCCGCGAGCGCCTGGCTCGCCGGAGCGCCAGAAAAACGCTCGAAGCATTTCCCCGTAAGCTTTGGAAGCGTTGGCTGCGCGAGTTGCCGGTTCGCGCGGAGATGATTCCGGTCGGCGAGTCGCGCCTCGTGGTAATGGCGCTCGAGCGGCTTACCAGGGCGCGCGAGCTGGAGCACCGGTGGCGCAAGACGCACAGCGCCACAGCCTGGCACAAGACGCGTGTGGCGATAAAACGATTGCGCTACACACTCGAGAGTTTCCTTCCGGACCAGCGCGCGGCGTCCAAGAACAGGCTCCGCGGCTTACAGGACATCTTAGGGGAGGGGCACGACCTGGATGTCTTGCGCGGCTACGTTCGGAGTGTGGCACGCGCCACGCGAATATCGGCGCGCGTTCAAAAGCGGTGGCTGGGCACGATCGAGCGGTGGCGCCGGCAGCGCGCCGATGCCTTTATGGAGGGCGTCGGGCTCAAAGTGAAGCCGCGCACGATCTCGCGCCTTCGCCGTTCAAATTCTCGCGGTTCCAGCGCTCTCCGTTCCAGCACGCCCCGTTCGAGCGCCCGCCGTTCGAGCACACTGGGCCCCCGCGTCAACAATTCCGATTTGCGCGCTTCCACTCCGCGCAATGGCAACGGCCAGATTTGGGACCGCTGGCGCGCGCGGCTGGAGCATATGGCTCACCTTAATCACTTAAATGGCGCAGCGCCTTCGCCGTCAACAACCAGGCAAGCCTAGCGCGCACCGGCGACAAGCTCCCAATTTCAAGGCAAGCCACTCCCGCTTTTTTCAGCGCCGTAAAGGCGCTGCCCGCCTTCACCGCAAAGGCGATGAATTCGTCGAGATGCGGCGCATGCCCGAAGCAGATTACGTCCTCCCCGTCCAACTGCGCCAATTCCTCGGCGAGGCGGGCGGGCTTGGCATCGCTTTTCAGGGCGTCGGTCGCCCGAAGCTGTTTGGGATCGAGATCGAGCACCTCGCACACGATTTCGCCGGTTTGTACCGCGCGCACCAGTGGGCTGGTCAACAGCACCGCAGGCTTCACCTTCAATTCCGCCAAACCATGCGCGGCAGACCGCGTGCGATCGATGCCTTTGGACGTGAGGTACCGTTCCTCTTCAGTAGGGCAATCCGGATCTTCGCGGTCGACGGCAATCCCGTGGCGCATCAAGTACAGGCGCATTCTAGAACCTCGCTGTTCTGTTTTACTCCCCCGAATTTAGCGCGGATCGCCTCCCATAGGCAAAAATACCGGCGCCGCGTCTGCAAGACTGTTCAGAATGCCCGTCGCTGTGTTGAGTCCAAGAGAGATGGGGCAAAGGCCGTTAACCTTCCCTAAGATTTCCCGTCTAATAAGTATGTAGACAGCTTATTTCCGAGGATACCGGGAAGGAGGAATGCGCAAATGAAACTCCGAATGGGTTTGGGATCCATGCTTTTAGCCGCGTTGTCGGTGGCCGCGCCGGCATGGGCACGCACGGAGGCAGCAACCATGGATGTGATGCAGCCGATGACGGTGGCTGGAACGAATGTGACACTGCAGCCGGGCCATTATGAATTTCGTGTGAAGCCCGAAGACACTCATGTCGAGATATGGAAAGGCGCCAAGGCGGTGGCCAATGTTCCGTGCGAGTGGGTGCCGCTCAACTCCAAGGCGACCGAAACTGAAGTGTTGTCCAACAACAATCAGATCCAGGAGATCGAATTAAAAGGAGAGAATCAGGCAATTCGATTCAAGGGTTAAGCAGCAAGGGCGAACGGCCGGCAGACCGGTCCGTATCGACGTTGTCCAGGGAGACGCCCGGTCTGCCACATCGCAACTTTTACGCCGCCGAGCGGCGAGGCAGTGACGCTGGCGGGCGGCGAATTCCACCCAGGCCTCCGCCGGCGCGCGGAAACCGCTCGCCCAACGCGGGATGAGGCCGGCGCGCGCGGCCCACCTGGACTCGCACGCCGAATTCTTTTTCCAGCAGCTTTGACTTCGCGCGCAATTCCCGGAAATCCACGCGCGCATCGGGCGCCGCGGCCACGCGCAGCCAAATCGTTTTGCCTTGCACACGAATCTCGATGCGCCGCACGGTTTGCGTGCCGTGAGCATCGAGCGCCACCGCGATGCGCAGCAACGCTGTCAATTGCCTGACGCGATCGCGCTCTCCCGGAGCGAGCGACCCGTACAGCCGGTGATGTGGTTTCGGCGAAGCCTCCGCCTGGTAGCGCACCAGGCAGGCCACCAGCGCCTGCTGATGCCGGCCCAGGCCGGGGATGTCCGCGTTGCGCACCAGGTATTCGCCGTGCTTATGGTAATCGCGCGCATTTACCGCGAAGCCCACCTCGTGCAGGAGCGCCCCCAGCTCCAGCGGCACGCGCTGGCTGGGAGGCAATCCGTGCACCGCTGCGAGCTGGTCGAAGAGCTGCGCCGCGAGGCGCCGCACGTGTTCGCAATGCGCCGCCTCCGAGTGCATCCGCGCCGCAAATCGGCGTGCCTGTTGCCGCAGGCCCTCGGCGCGTTCGTCATGCGCGGTCGCCGGTCCGAAATGCGCCGCCGTCAGATCGTGCAGGATCCCTTCGCGAACCCCCACGCCGGGCACCACCATTTGCCGCGCGCCCAGCCATTCGCCAAGCGTATTGAAGACCACCGCCGCGACGCCGATCACCTCCGCGCGGTCGCGCCGCACGCCCAAAGATTCCATCCGTTCTTCGACGCCCAGCCCCAAAATGCTCCACAGGCGCTCCGCCAGGTGGGGCAAGCTCAGCGTATTGAAGCCGGCTACGCGCGGGCCCGCGGCC
>PLJR01000351.1 GCA_003140295.1 Acidobacteriota bacterium | reverse complement strand
CGGCCATCGGCTTCGTCGATCTCGTAAATCGTGCAGATGTTCGGTTGGTTGAGAGCGGACGCAGCGCGTGCTTCGCGCTTGAATCTCTCCAGCGCCTGCGGATCGCGGGCCAATTCTTCAGGAAGGAACTTGAGCGCTACGTGGCGGCAGAGCTTCAGGTCTTCCGCTTCATACACAACACCCATGCCGCCGCCACCGAGCTTCTCTATGATGCGATAGTGCGAGATGGCTTGGCCGATCATTGTCGAATCAGTTGACGTCATCTCTTCCCGGTGGGAACTTTCTGCTTCAACTCTTCAAACCAGTTGAGCACGACGTTGATTTGGATCGGCGCGGCCTGCGCTTGCTCGACGGGATTGAGCATCAGGAAGCGCTGCCCATCGGCAGACACGTCGTATTGGGGATACGTTAACGGCGTAAGCAGGTAGGGTCCCTCAAAGAGCATATGGGGCTTCCCGACAGTGAAAGTAGGCTGCGTGGCAATGTCCACACCCATATCTTGTTCCCGCTGCGGTAGAACAACTCCCGCCCGTTGCGGTTCCACACTGGCTCGCTGCCTCCGTCAGTAGAAATCTCCCACTTCCCGCCAGGGCCGGGATAGGACTGCACGTAAAGCCCGTTGCGGCCGGATTCGTTCGAGAGATAGGCCAGCGAGCGACCATCAGGGGAAAACTGCGGTGCGGATTCGTTAAACGGGGTTCGAAGGAACGGCTGCGCCTTGCGGTCGCCTTCCATTCCGAGGACCCAAATAGATGTTGCAGTTGTGGTAGACTGCACATCGTAGGCCAGCACTTTGCCGCCAAGTAACCAGGAACCTGGACTTTCGTTGCCTTCCCCTGTCGTCAGGCGTTCCTCCGCCCCACTGCCATTGGCCATCTTCCAGAAGATGTTTCGAGTACCGGCGCGAGTCGCCCGGTAGGTCACCCGCATTCCATCCGGTGTCCAGATGGGCCTCTGGCTGCTGCCGGTCTCCGACGTTAGACGGGTAGAAGTACTCCTTGCAATGTTGTAAACCCAAACATCAACCTTAGCTTCACGAATCTCAAGGGCCACCTGCTGACCGTCCGGCGAAAGCCGAGGCCACTCATAAGGGCGAGGGGGAGCTGCCAGCGGCTCAATCTTTCCATTGCGATCTACCCAGGCCAAGCTGCGTTCATACTGTCGGGGACTGCCCGGAACGTAAACCAGCACTCCATTGTCAGAGAGGGCATGGTGTGCGCCTTCACTTCCTTCCAAGACCCCCTCAGCAATGGCGACAGGCGCGCTGTCTGCGACTTCCGCTGGAGCGCGAAGATGGCAGACTCGAGCGGCACGCAGGCGTGACGAGGGGCGATAATGCCGCAGAAGCGCGTAAGCGTCTGCGGTTGACCCGCTCGGTGTTGAAAGACATCGACGGATCGAGCGAGGTCGGGCTAGGCAATCTGAAGCATACTCTCACTCTGATCCTGCGGGACGAAGCTGAAGCCCAACAAGCGACGAAAGAGATGACCGAAGCAAACCTTCGCTTGGTTGTGTCGATCGCGAAGAAATACACCAACCGGGGCCTGCAGTTCCTGGATTTGATACAAGAAGGCAACATCGGCCTCATGAAGGCCGCGGATAAATTCGACTGGCGGCGAGGCTACAAGTTTTCCACGTACGCGACNNTGGTGGATTCGGCAGGGCGTTACCCGAGCGATTGCCGACCAAGCGCGCACGATCCGCGTGCCCGTTCACATGAGTGAGACGATCAATAAGCAGCTGCGTGCCACCTGGCAACTGGTGCAGGAGCTTGGCCGCGAGCCCACTGCCGAAGAGATCGCCAGGCACATGGGCGTTTCCGTCGACAAGATTCGCAAGACGAAACAAATCGCGCAGCAGCCCGTCTCGCTCGAAGCGCTCGTTGGGGAGGAAGAAGATTCGCATTTGGAAGATGCGCAAGTTGCGCCATCCATCACGATCCAGCAAGCTCTACATCTTCCTCGACGGTTCCTCGTAAGAATTATCGCTGATCTATTGATTAAACGTGGATTTGGAGCACGGTCTTTTGCCGGCTGCCGATCCAGGGAGCACCAAGTGAAGCGAATTTAAACAGTGCAGCAGTCGAAAGTCCCGACCAATGGAGCAGGAGCGGCGGTTGGTCCCAACGACGTGCCAAGCGTGCAAAACGGCAATTGATCAAGGAACGGCAAGAAGTGTAGTCGCGGCTCTAAAGTTCGAGCCCGAAGGAAACTGCGACCCATCGGGATCACATGTGAGTCGAGTTACTATGGTAGGAGGGATTTCATCTGCGGGGGAGGGATCTAGCTGGAAAGTGGGAAAGGTCATTTCATACTGCAACGATTGCGCCCAGGGAATTACCGATCTCTTAATAAAAAACCCGTGGTCGTCGGGACAATTGGCCGCCATCAAGCGAGTTAATGGGTCGGCGTCGCTAGAGACATGCCAAACCGAGATGAAGGTCGAGGCTGTTGCGACACATAAGCATGTGTCAGTAAGGCTGGCTCATGAGGATGCGCGAGGATAAAAGTCAATACAATTGGTACCCTCGGGAACCGATTTAATGGTGCGCCCTCTTCGGGCCGGAACATGTAGCAGCTAAATCCGCAGGTGGCGAGCTATCCGGCAAGGTGTTAGAGACGACACTCTTAAATACGGCGGGACATTTCATGTTCGACAAGTAGGGAGTATCTTCGACAAGCTGAGA
>PLJR01000346.1 GCA_003140295.1 Acidobacteriota bacterium | reverse complement strand
GCGCGCCTGCTGAATACCCACATTCACGCGTCGCCCGCTGCGACGTTCGGTTTCGGCACCGCTCTAAAGCTGGGTTGGCGGCTGGTCCTCAGCCCCGCGTATTCGGGAAGCCTGGATCATGCGGAGTGAGCGATGAGCACCATTAAAATATCGCAGCGTCCGTGGGGCCGTGCAAAGCTGGGCGCGATTTTATGGGTGCTCGGCTCGCTCTGCTCCTTCGGGGGTGTCGCCCACGCGCAGGAAGCGGTGCTGCAGCTTGATCCGGCGAAAACCACGGTCGAATTTATGCTGGGCGACGTGCTGCATACCGTGCACGGAACCTTTAAATTAAGGAGCGGCAGCATCCATTTCGACCTGACGTCAGGAAAGGCCGGAGGCGAAGTAATCGTGGACGCCACCAGTGGCGAGAGCGGAAATTCCTCGCGCGACCGGAAAATGCACGCCGAGGTGCTGCAAAGTGAAAAATATCCCGAAATCACTTTCGCTCCCGCCGAGGTGAGCGGGCACGTTGCTGCCGAGGGAGATTCGCAGATTGAACTGCGCGGAGACTTCAAGCTGCACGGCGAATCGCACGAGATTTCGGTGCGTGCGGCAGTGCACATCGGCGCTCCGCGCGGGAATGATAGCGCGGACGCCGAACTGACCTCGGATGCCGCCTTCCCGCTGCGTTACACGAAGTGGGGAGTCAAAAATCCGAGCACCTTTTTATTGCGCGTCAGCGACACCGCGCAAATCAAAGTGCATGTAGCGGGCCAGTTAAGCGCGGCGCGCTAGTATCAAACGTTAAGCGCGGCACGCTGATATGAACGTTAAGCGCGGCACGCCAGTATCAACGTTAAGCGCCACGCACTGGGATCGACGTCGAGCGTCCCGCGCCGTGATATCAATAACGTGATATCAATAATGTGCCTGCGATTGATGTAAGTATGAATTTAGCGTTCTACAGATTATTCCGCGTGGATCAGGGGCTCATCGACCAGGTGCTCGTCGAGAAACCACACTTGCAACTCGTTGGTGCGGAGCACGTCGCTGACGACCACGTCGTTGGTGCCTTCATCGCCGAGGTCAGAGGCGCGCTTGCTCAGCTTGCGGCACAGGCCGATGATCAGCTGGTGGGCATCGAGCAGCCGCGATATCTGCACCGGGACTTCCTCGCGGCCTCGCGGAGGACGCTCGATGCGGGTGGTCTCGGCGACGTCGGCCGCCATGGCGATGCTGATTCCGCCAAGCAGTTGAATGCGCTCCGCAATGGTATCCACCAGCTCGGATTGCTCGCCGAAATGCTTGTCGAACAGTAAATGCAGTTGGTAAAACGTGGGGCCTGCCACCTGCCAATGCGATTTCTTATACAGGTCGCGCAGTGTCATGGTATCGGCGAGCAACTGATTGAGCTGCTCGGTCATTTCCAGGCGTACCGGCTCCTCGAGTTCGAGCGGCAGCATGGGGGTCACCGTACCGTAGCGCTGGATTTCGCCCGCTTTCTGATGCAATCGGGGTTGAGCAGTCACCGTTTTGCGGCCGCGTTCTCCGCCGTTCCTGTCTTTGTCTCTGGACATGTGTTCCTCCTTGAGATTCTCATCCCGCTTGTTGGCAGTAAATGAAACACGAAATGCATTATTAAAATTTTCCGCTACTCGCGCATGCGCCGCGGCCCGCTGACGTGCGGGTTGCCACGTTCGTAAAAACGGAGGCGGCGCTCCACGTCGCGTGTGAGGCCAATGCGCGTGCTGACGCCGACCGCGCCGGCGGGCTGCACCGCGGTGCCCAGCCAGAGTTCGCCGGGCGCGCACAGGTCCACCCCATCGTACCGCTTATCGATCTCCAATGCGGCGGCGAGCCGTCCGGGGCCCCGGGCCAAATCGCGCAGACATTCGGTGTTGCGCTTGCGTTGCATCGCGGCGCTGTTGCGATGGCGCTGCATCGCGGCGGTGTTGCGCTTGCGTTGCATCGCGGCGNNGAACCGTAGGTGAAATACACGTACGCGTGGCCGCGGCGCAGAAACAGCGAGCGGTTGCGCGGCGTCTGGCCGCGAAAGGCGTGGCAGGCGGCGTCTCCGGTGATGTAGGCCTCGGTTTCGACAATTCTGCCGCTGATCCTGCTGTCTGAGGCACCGTCGAATTTCCCGGAGCCACGGGCATGGCCGCGCTCGAGCACCAGCGTTTTGCCGATCAACCAGGCCGCGAGTTCGGCGGTATCGAGGGGGAGTTCGCTGCGGCGCAGGCGGCGGACGCGGGCGCGAGCGCGAGGAATCCCCGTGTGCGCGTCGCTGGGGACGGCCACGCCATGCGGGAGCGAAAGCAGGTCCGATCGCTGCATTTGTATCTACATAGATGTTTCGGAACGCGCCACGGATACGTTGAGCGGCGAGTTACGCGCTATTTCACTGGCGCGGTGAAACGGGCCAAGACGAAAATCGCTTCCGAGTATATGCTTTGACGCGAACAAAATGAGCCTTCCCAAAACGCACGAACAACTGGAGCGGGAAAAACAAATAGTGGCCCAGGCCGCGCTGGGATGGGTGCGCACGGGCATGACGGTGGGCCTGGGGACGGGAACCACAGCGCGATATTTCATTGGTTTCCTGGGCGAGCAGGTGCACCGCGGCACGCTGCAAGTGACGGCGGTGGCTTCGTCGCGCGATAGCGAAGAGGCGGCGCGCCAGGCGGGTCTCACGCTGACCGAGCCACGCCGCGGATTGCGGCTGGACGTCACCATTGATGGAGCCGACGAGATCGCGCCTGATCTGAGCCTGATCAAGGGAGGAGGCGGGGCCTTACTGCGCGAAAAAGTGCTGGCCCAGGCCGCACGATATTTTCTGGTAATCGGCGATTCCTCGAAGCGCGTGCAGCGGTTGGGAGCTTTTCCGTTGCCGGTCGAGGTGATTCCCTTCGCCGCGCCATGGGTGCTGGATCGCCTGCAGAGTCTGGGCGCGCCGGATCCCGCCGTACGCATGGAGCGCCCGGGCGAGCCTTATCTCACCGACCAGCGAAACTACATTATTGATTGCCACTTCGGAGTCATCGAGAATCCGGCGGCCCTGGGCGCGCGATTGAAGGAAATTCCTGGAGTGGTAGAACACGGATTGTTTCTTCCAGGCGCGATTCCAGATCGCGCCGAGGCTGCGCTCGTCTGCACAGGCGTAGACATAATGGTGCTCCGCCCGGGTGTGCCCGCCGCCGGCTTATCCTATTTACAGGATTGAGGAAACAAAGGCACTTTTCAACTCGCCTTAAGAAAACCTTAAACGTTACAGGTTTTTCCTTGACGCTTTTCTGGTGAAATGATATGCCAACGTCATCAATAAAGCGGCTGGCGCATGTTAGCCGCGGGGAACACGTCCTAACGGGGTGTTAAGACGATTTTTAGCGAGGGTTGCAACTGCGTCCGGACTGTAATTCTGAGCCGGGGCGGCGGCATGTCTCGCCTTCCAAACTTTCAAGGGGTGGTCAATGCTGAATTGCGCCATTAGCGTATTGGGGCCCGGGATTGGGAGCTTTGCGGAACTCAAAACGTCTTCACAGCGAGGGGTATCTATGAATCTCCTGAAGCTAAAGATGGTTATGCGGCTGCTTAGCGTGGGTCTGGGGCTGTCTCTTCTGTGCGCGCCCATTCTTGCGCAGGAGAGTACCGGGCGCATTTTAGGAAGCATTACGGACCAGAGCGGCGGCGCCGTGGCAGGCGCCACGGTAACCGTCACGGACACGCAAAGGGGCACGACGCGATCGCTCACCACCAACGATGCGGGCGAGTACAACGCTCCGGATTTGACTCCAGGCACATATGCCGTAAAGGCGGAGTACCGGGGTTTCAAGGCCACGGAGCGGCAAAATATTGGGATCGAGGTCGGCAACGAATACCGCGTTGACCTGACGCTTCAACCCGGCGAGCAAACCCAGACCATCACTGTGAGCGAATCACTGCCGCTGGTGGAAACGACCAGCGCGGTGCTCGGGGGCACAATCAGCAACCTGCTGATCGGCGACCTGCCTGTCGGGGGCCGCAACTACACCAAGCTACTGGAACTCCGCCCCGGCGTGTACCTCAACCCTGGAAGCGGAAAGTGGAGCCAGAGCTCGAACGGGATGCGCAACGAGCATAACGTATATATTCTGGACGGAATCGACACGATCGAAGGATTCTCATCGCAAAGCGTGGTGAATGCCACGGGCGTTTTTGGCGATGCGACTTCCATCCTGCCGATTGACGCCATTCAGGAGTTCAATACTCAGGAGGTCCCCAAGGCGGAATACGGCTGGAAGTCTGGCGCCGTGGTAAACGTGGGAATCAAGTCGGGAACCAACCAGATTCACGGCGCGGCTTATGCATTCGGCCGTACCCAGGGGTGGGATGCGCGCAACTACTTTAACGTCGCGCCGGTCGCTGGAACCTGCACTCTTAACGGCTCTACTAGCGCCAACCCAAGCCAATTCGCCGCCTGCGGTCAGTTGCCGGCACAGTTGAAGCAGTTTGGCGGCGTAGTGGGCGGGCCCATCAAGAAAGACAAGCTCTTCTT
>PLJR01000017.1:195-3510 GCA_003140295.1 Acidobacteriota bacterium | reverse complement strand
ACCGTACATTGCTTCTCGAAACTTCGGGGCTGCATCGGCCGCACGGATCCAAGCCTGCCCTTGGCCGAAACGGTCGTGCAATGCGCCATCAGCGCCGCGCTGCATGATCCAAGATTCGCGCCCTTGGATCCCGCCGATATTCCCGGCCTGGAGATCGAAATTTCGGTGCTGTCGGAAATGGCGCCGATTTCGCCGCTAGCGATCGAACCCGGTAAGCACGGGCTGGTAGTCATACATNNCACTGGTCCGCCGACCGTTTTCTTGCCGAGACGTGTAAGAAAGCGGGACTCGATGGCGACGCCTGCCTTGATCCGGAGACGAAGATACTCGCCTTTACCGCGGACGTTTTCTCGGAAACGGAATTACCTCCCGCCTAATTCACAAAAAAAGGCATCGCAAAAAAAAGCCCGGCATGATTTCTGCCGGGCCGGTCAGACTGCATTCGTTTGGCCTGCTGGTTTGGCCTCTATTGCTTTGGCCCTACCGATTGGCGAAGATCGGTAACCGTCCTACTCGACTTCCACGTAATCGCCAACAAAAATCCCCCTCGTGCTATTCGTGAGTATCACGGTTGCGGCATTCGGGCCGATGCGCAGCACCACACCTTCTCCGATAACGTCGCGGGGCAGTTCGGTCGCACTGTAAGGCACCGGAGTGGATCCAAATCCCCAGAGCCTATCAGCTGTGCCCGAGTACTCATATAGTTCCTCACGGCTGGAGCTCTGGTAACGGAAAACTCGGAAATAATCGCCGATCTTCACACCTTGGGCACTGCCCAGGTTGACGTAGACCACGGTTCCGGTACCGTTCATCTGGCCGAACTGCTTGCTGAATACAATCGTTGCTTTCGGCTTGCCGTTGGGCGCGGCGAAGCGGTCAATGGTCGCCTCGGATTTGAAAGTCGGCACGGGACGCTCGCTGAAAGGCTCGAGCACATCCCCGCGTTGGATGTAATCACAGGAAAGAGTCACCTCCGCAACCGAAGTGTTTTGCTGCAGGCTGACAACTTTGATCCGTCCCAGATCGGCGTAATACGTGCCCATGGCCTTCATCAGCATGATCTGACCTTTGAACCACGGGACCGGAACCTGCTCGGTCTCCGGACGCGAGGCCAGAAATTCATCGCCCACCTTAACGCCCTGGGCCGAGCCCTTGTTGATGAATACGTAATTGCCCTGGCTGAAGACGTCTTTGACTTCAGATTCGGGACCCGAAATCACGTAGGTGCTCAGGTTGGGCGGCTGCGTCGTGACTACACAGCCGCAGTACACGGCGTCCTGTACGTGTTGGGTGGCGTTAATCTGGGCATCGGCATTGACGCTGCCTAAAAATCCTATAAGTGCCAGTACAGCTGTAACATAGCGGGTACGCAAAGACATTGCCAGGCTCCTTATGAATAGCGCTAAACGATTGTTGCGGGAGGCCAAATTCCTCAATCGACCGTAACAAAGCGTCTATGTGCCGTCAAGGATCAGCCGAGGTGCTCTTTACACTTTTGATACCGCATGATAGAAGCCCTAGTCTTACCAGGAGGGTATTATCATCTCAGTTTTTGGATCGGATCGTGTATGTGCCGTGATTGCCGCAGCGACGTCCGACGAGGCTGTGCGGCAGCTGCAGTCTGCCATGGGCCCCCGTGGCAGATCGCGCGTACTCGAGTTGCGCGTCGATTATCTGCGCGACGCTAAAGAGCGCGCCGCGCTCCTGCGATGGATCTCGCGGCACCTCGTGCGCCAGCTTTCTCATCGCGCGTCATACCGGGTGTCGTACCAGCTTGCCCGTCAGTGCCGGGAACCGCTTGCACCGCAGATGTCACCAAACAGTCGTACGCCCCTCATCGTGGCCACTTGCCGAAGGCTTGCCGGAGACGGAAAATTCACCGGCAGCGTTCAAGAGGAGCTCGAAATACTGGCGCAGGCCGTGCGTGCCGGATGCCTGTGGTGCGACGTTGAGATCGAGACCGCTGGTCGGCTTGGCCGCGGCGAATTGCGCGCGGCCCTGTCGCCCGCGTGCATACTCGTTTCGGCACACGACTTTCGGCGCCTGCCGCCGCGCCTGCCGGACCTCCTGCTGAAGCTGCGCCGCTGCGATGCGGACGCGGTCAAAGTGGCCGCGGTGTGTCGCTCGCTTGCCGACACGTACCGCTTGCTCGCGATCCTCGGCGCCCGGGGCGACGTTGTGGCCGTGCCCATGGGTGCCGCTAACGCTGCTCCGAATAGCGCGAACTGCGCTGTCGTCAGCGCGGGCAGCGACGCAGCGGGCACCGACGCCACGCACAGCGACGCCTCGCACAACGGCGCCGCGCATAGCGATGCCTTGGACGATGACGTCGCGAACGACGACCCCTCGTGCGAGGACGTCGCTGCCCCGCGGATTCTCGCCCTGCGCGAAGGTGCCGCGCTCACTTACGCCGCTGTCGGGACAACAACCGCGCCGGGGCAGCTCTCGCTCGACGCAACCAAGCGCGTCTATCGTTTGAACCGCGTGTTTGGCTCGCCGCTCAGCCGCGATAAGGGCCGTTCTTCGCCCGCGCGCCGTGCGCTCGGTCCATCGCGCTACACGCGCATCTTTGGGGTGATTGGCGATCCCATCGCGCATTCGCTCTCGGGCCTGTTGCACAATACGGCTTTCGCGGTGCGCGGCCTGGACGCAATCTACCTGCCTTTTCATGTCCACAAGCTCGCCCGCAGCCCGCGCAATCTGGCGGACTTCATCGAGGCCGTGAAACTTTTCGGAATTTCCGGATTCAGCGTCACGTTGCCGCACAAGCAGCGCATCCTGCGATACCTTGACGGGTGCGAGCCGCTGGCCGCCACGATTGGCGCCGTCAATACGGTCATTGTGCGCCGAGGCCGGCTCTATGGGTACAATACGGATTACGTCGGAGTCTTGCGCGCCATCGAAAGCCGTGTATCCCTGCGATCCAGCCGCGTGCTGCTCGTCGGCGCGGNNGCGCGGGAGGTGCGGCCAGAGCCGCAGCCTTTGCGCTGGCCGCGCAGGGAGCGCACGTATCGATCTGGGCGCGGCGCCCGGGGCAGGCGCGTGCGTTAGCGCGCGCCGCGCGTGGCGAAGTCATCGAACGTATCGAGTTACGCCGACAATCTTTCGACGCCGTGGTGAACTGCACGCCCGTCGGGATGTATTCCACCGGGACGCCTGGTTCCGGCGGTGATTCCGGCGACTCGCCGCTCGAACCTAGCGAGCTGAACTGCCGCGTCGTGATGGATCTGATCTATCGCCCGCAGAAGACGGAATTGCTGTATCTTGCCGGGCGCCGGGGTATCGAAACAATTTCGGGGGTGGAGATGTTTCTAG
>PLJR01000017.1:0-181 GCA_003140295.1 Acidobacteriota bacterium | reverse complement strand
AGCGCCGCCATGCGCCGCGCGGTCATCCGCGCCCTGGCCGACGAAGAAAGGGCTTCCGCGCGCCGCACCGCGCTCGCCGCCATATGATCGAGCCCGATTTTAAGACCTTCTGCAAACTCGCGCAGAGTGGCAATCTCGTGCCGGTCTACGATACCTTCACCGCCGATTTGCTCACCCCGGT
>PLJR01000317.1 GCA_003140295.1 Acidobacteriota bacterium | reverse complement strand
CTATTATGCGGGCGCCATTTTATGGCCGATGCTAGACGCTATTGGTAGCGGCTATTCATGGCGAACTTATTTGTGGCGAACTTATTTGTGGCGAATGGGGTCGGGGGCGCGTTGCAAGTCGAGTGGCGCAACGGCCAGTTGCCACTCCAGCGGGATCGTGACCGGCACGTAGCAGATGGTGCGGTCGCAGGCCTGATATTGGAGCTGTCCTTTGATGACCAGCGTTTGGCCGCCGGCCCCTTGAAGCGCCTTGCTGAACTCGGGCGCGGAACTCACCTGCAAATCCTGCGTGATGCGAAACGTGCCCTCGAAAACGGGGACGCGTTCCTTAATGGCGGGCAAGTACAAGATTTTGGCGCGCGGGTAGTTCAGGGCGGCGAGCTCGATTTCGGGCGCGGGCGAGATGGCCAGCTCGATGGGCTTATACCCTTGCACACCGGGAGAGTAGACGTGCACGCCCGCGGGAAGATGCACTTCGACGCCGAGCGTGACGCGCGTGCCGGGACTGGCGTTGCGGTCGGATTGCCAGGCCGCCAGGCCCAAATGTGGCGCGTCAATTTTGCTCGAGACCTCGGCGGATAATGCCGGGAAGAGCTTTCCGATTACGTTGTTGGGCGAGAAGCGCTGCTGATATTTCGACTCGAAAAATTTCTCGCGGACAATGCCCTGCTTGTCGATGACGAAGTATCCGGGCCAAGCCATGCCCTGATTCATCCCGGAAGCCTCGGCGTTCAGGACGCCGTAGGCGCGAATGATGCGCGAATCGGGATCGGCCAGAAGGGGGAATTCAATGTTACGGCGGCCGGCAAAATATTTGAGAATCTCCTCACGGTCATAGCTGATGGCCGCGAGCTGGAGTCCCTGTTTCTCGAACCGCTGTTGGGCTTCTTGCAGCTGAACCAGCTGCGCTTTGCAGTAGGGTCACCAGTCGGCCGAACGGAAAAACAGCAGCACGGTGCCGTTCGCTCCTCGCAAGGTGTCGAGTGTTTGGACGCGGCCGAATTGATCGCTGGCGGAGAAGGCGGGCGCGCGGCGGCCTACGGCGAGTCCCGGAGCTGGCGCTTCGTGTTCGGACGGCGGGGAATTTTGCGAGCGGGCAGCGGGAAGCGCCGACAAGGCGAGCAGCAGAATGGCGCATCCGAAAATCATCGGTCGCGGTGCAAGCCAGCGCCACATACCGAATATCCTACTCCAAAAAAGAAAATCGCGGAGCTAGCGCTCCACAAAATCGATCCGGTGGATGGTTTCGGAAATTGGTGATGTCCGCCAAAGGGAAGAGCTAAGGTTCTGGTGCCGTGGGGCAGCAACGCTCCAAGAGCGAACCTCCCCAGTTTAGGAGGCTCGCCCATCAGTGCCGGTGCTGGACTGCTTACATAAGTGGGCGTCAGATACTGAGCAACCTCGAAAAGAAGGAGCGGTAACGGCGCAATGCCTGGCGGAGATCTTCGGTGGACACGTTGTCGCCGCGATCCCATTGGTGTTCCAATTTCTGGCGTTCCTCGGCGAACACTTCGGCCAGGCGCTTCATCGTGGCCGCGACCAGGCTGTCGGCATCCTCCACGGCTTTGCGCGGCTCATCCACGAAGGCGACCTGCACGCTATCCCATCGCGCGCGGAGGTTATTCGCTTCATCAGCGGAGAAAAGCGGCCCGTGTTCTTCCTGCATTTTCGCTGGGGCAGCGGCCGCGCCCGCAGCAGTACCGGTATTCGGGAGAGCTCCGGAGCCTTCGCCTAAAATAATATTGTGTTTGGGCAACTGGGACTCCACCGGCCTGTTCACCGCGCGCGATTCACTTTCAATTGTGCGCGATTTCTCGCCAGCACCGGCCAAATCTGCGGTAGTGAGTCCTTCGTTTCGCGAAACATCATTTTCCGAAATTTTATCCGCCACAGCAGCACCCCTTTCGATTGGTAAAAAGGCTTAATCTTGGAGTTAAACGGATCTTCCGGCAGCGCTCGTCCGGGCTCGCTGCGGCTCAGGCTCGCCCATGAGTTCGTCAAAGAGCGTTCGATAATGAATCATGGCCTGCCGCAGGTCTTCGGTGGACGCGCGGCCCTGGGCGTGGCGCGCGGCAATTTCGTGCCCGGAGCGGTAATGTTCGACAACGCGAGGATGATCCACCGAAATGTCGGCCGCACGCTCCTCAAAATCGCTTACCGGGTATCCTCGCGCGGTCATTAATTGGCCTATAAGCACGTCCGCATCGCTCAGCGCCGTGCGGGGATCGTCAACGAACTTGGCCTGCACCATGCGCCAAGCGTTGCGAAAACGGTCGACTTCCTCGGGGCGAAGGGGATGGATAGAGAATTTCTGCACGCGCTTCTCGAGCTTCTCGAGTTTCGATTCCGCCTTGTAGGTGCTTCCCGTCTCTTGGACCGCGCGGTCGTATTCGGGACCAAAGCGGGAGCGCAGGCGGGCGCTCCGCATGCGCAGGAACAGGAAAGCAGCGATGGCCACGGCCACCACTACCGCAACGAGTATCACAATACCAGTTGTGTTCATTGTGTTGGCCTCGCACTCTCGCAGTGGTTATAGGCGCGCGGGCAGCAGACGGCAATCGAGGGATATGTGTAGCCCTGGTTGGGTAATTATGTAAACGGAAATTGCGGCCAATGGTGAATGCGCAGGGCTTAGAGGTCGCGGTGCTGAAAATGCCAGGTGGCGATGGCCAGAACAGCGAGCAGGAAAAATCCCGCGTAGCCGATCATGGCTGGGCTGGGCAAGGAAACGTCGGAGAAGAAGCCAAACTGCGGCAGCGAACCGGCAAGAGGCGATTCCATCTCGAATGCGGCGCGGCGCCAAACGGCTTCGGTGGGCATGACCAGGCTCGAGAGGATGCCGACCATGGCGATGCGCGAACCTTCCGTGAACCCGCTCATCTGTTCGAGCCAACCGCCCATGAACGCGAGACCGTGAAGGCCCAACACGATCACGCCGTTGGTCAAAGTCGAAAACCAGGTGCCGAACATAAAAGTGACCGAGAGCGCGATGAGACATTCGAGAAACACAAGCAGGGCGCCGTGTACGGGATTTTGAGGTGTGACGCCAGCGAACCAGTAAGCGACGACAATGGTTCCACCAAATATGAGGACGACGTAGGCCGCCAGCATTCCCGCGAAGCCGAGCCATTTGCCCAGCAGGATTTGCCAGCGAGCCACCGGTTTGGTGGCAATGGCGTGAATGGTTCCAGAAATAATCTCGCCGGCGATGGTATCGACCGAAGTGAGAATGGTCATGACCACCAAGAGCAGGTCGACGGTGTACAAGCCGATCATGAGCATGCCGCTTAGAATCAGGTAACGCTGGAATTGGGGCACGTTGTGGGCGGCGAAATCGGCCACCTGCAAATGCAGAGCTACGCTGAAGGCCGACAGGAAAATGATTCCCGCGAACAGCAAGGCCCACACGATTTTTTTGCGGGCCGCTTCGCGAAAGGTGATGGCGGCCATGATCCAGACGGCCATTACAATCCCTGATCCTCGCCCATCACGCTGACAAACAAATCTTCGAGTGAGAGGCGCTGAGGGGTGAACTGGTAGATGTCGGCCCCGGAGGCGGTCAGGTGGCGGACGATATGCGGAAGCGCATCGGCGGAGCGCGCGATGAAGGTGAGCTGCTTATCGCCATTGTCATCGGCATCGACCAGTTCATGGGCATGTGTCGCGGGGGCGGTGCACCACGCCGCGAGGCCGGCCACGGCCTCCGGGGTAAGTTTGCGCGCGCGCACGATGACACGGACTTCCTCTTGGAGAACGGTGCGGAGGTCGCGGCTGGTGACGACTTCGCCCTCGCGGATGAAGACGACCTGGTCGCAGGTGATTTCGATTTCGCTGAGCAAATGGGAATTGAGGAAAACGGTGGCGCCGCGTTCGCGCTGCGCGCGAATGATGTCGCGCACCAGGCGGCGGCCCATGGGATCGAGCCCCGAAGTGGGCTCGTCGAGAAAAATCAGTTCCGGCTCGTGAATCAAGGCCTGCGCCAAACCGATACGCTGGAGCATGCCCTTGGAGAAATTCTGCAGGCGCTTGTCGCGGTGCGGCGCGAGACCCACCAAGTCGATCAGCGCCGGCACGCGGTCGCGCAGTGTGGCGGCGGGCATGCCGGAAAGGCGGCCATGCAGATGGAGGAGTTCGGTGGCCGTCAGCCATTCGTAAAAGCTAAAATCCTCGGGGAGGAAGCCGATTTTGCGGCGTACTTCGACATCGCTCGAAGGGACGCCGAGCACGAAAGCCTGGCCGCCGGAGAGCTGCACCAACCCCAGCAACATTTTGATCGAAGTGCTTTTCCCGGCGCCATTGGGCCCCAGG
>PLJR01000048.1 GCA_003140295.1 Acidobacteriota bacterium | reverse complement strand
GCGCACCTGTTGCAATTCGCCGTAATGGGGGAGATCTACTACCGCGTAATTTTCGGCACGCGCCGCCCCAAGGTCGCGCTCCTTTCGATCGGCGAAGAGGAAATGAAAGGCAATGAATTGACTCGTGAAGCCCACAACCGTATGAAGCATCTGCCCCTCAACTTTGTGGGCAACGTCGAGGGTCGGGAAGTTTTCTCGGGCGCCGTCGATGTCATCGTATGCGACGGCTTCATCGGCAACGTGGCGCTGAAGATCAGTGAGGGCGTCGCGTTGCATATCGCCTCGTTGCTCAAGAAGGCCCTCAAGAGCACGCTCGCATCGCAGGTGGGCTACGTGCTCTCGCGCAGCGCCTATGAGAAATTTCGCAAGAGCATCGATTACTCCGAATATGGTGGCGCGCCGCTGCTGGGCGTNNCGCGCTCGCGTGAATGAGAAGATCGACCAGGAACTATCCGCCCTGCCGGTGGCCGTCGAGGTTTAGTCTTCACGGGCAATTCGTGTCTGTGTCGTTTTGGAAGCAGTTAGTGAGAGCGCTTTTGTGAAAGCGCCTTTGTGAAAACGGCTGTACCCGCCGTGTCGTGGCACGGAGAAATCGGAATCCTCTCATGGGGCAACTCGCATTTTTATTTCCAGGGCAGGGATCGCAGTACTCGGGCATGGGCCGCGAGTTGGCGGAAACTTCCGCTATTGCCCGCGCCGCATTCGACGAAGCCGACCGGGCTCTTGATTTTTCCGTCTCCCAGATGTGTTTCACAGGTTCCGAAGACGATCTGAAGCTCACCGAAAATACCCAGCCCGCCATCCTGGCGGCTTCCGTGGCCGCCTATCGCGTGCTCGAACACGAGGGCGTGCGCCCCGACTATGTCGCAGGGCACAGCCTCGGCGAATATTCTGCTCTGGTGGCCGCCGGCTCCCTGGCCTTTGCGGACGCGCTTCGCCTCGTCCGCCGCCGCGGCCAGTACATGCGTGACGCCGTACCGCCCGGCGAAGGCGCCATGGCCGCTATTCTCGGCTTGCGCCCCGGCCAGGTGATCGAAATCTGCCGCAAGGTTGCCGACGGCCAGGTGGTTTCCGCCGCCAATCTCAATTCGCCCGATCAAACCGTCATCTCCGGAGATGCCGCCGCGGTCAAGCGCGCCGTCGAGCAGGCCTCCGCCGCGGGCGCCAAGCGTGCCGTCATGCTGGCGGTTTCCGCGCCATTCCACAGCGAATTGATGCAGCCCGCGCAGAAACGCCTGGAAAAAGATTTGCGCGCCACCCAATTTGCTCCTTTGAAATTTCCGCTCGTCACCAACGTGGATGCCGCCGTCATCACCGATGGAGACGAAGCTCGCGAGGCGCTCATTCGCCAGGTCTCCCTCCCCGTGCTCTGGGAAAAATCCATGCGCGAACTCGTCGAGCTCGGCACCGCCACCTTCGTCGAAGTCGGCCCCGGACGCGTCCTGAGCGGCGTCCTCCGGCAAATCGAGCGTTCCGTCCACTGCGTGAACGTCGAGGACGCGAAGTCGCTGCAAAACGCCCTTGGCCGTCTCGTGCAAGCCCAGGGAGAATCGGCCGAAGCGTCGTCGTAATTCGCAGCGCGCGCGCGTAAAGCGTGGGTGAGACAAGCCGCGGTAAGCGGCTCAAAAAAAGACCCGCGGCAAGCGGCTCCTAACTCATAAAACAAGCCGCGGCAAGCGGTGAATAAAAAAGCCAAGCGGCTCATGAAAAAGCCGCGGTAAGCGGCGGCAAAAAAGTCCGGCGGCGACCGCGCACAGTCTCCCCCATGTTCAGCCTGAAAGATCGCGTGGCACTGATCACCGGCGCCTCCCAAGGTATCGGTCGCGCCACATCGCTTGCACTCGCCGCCGCCGGCGCCCGTGTCGTCGTCGCCGCCCGCAATGCGGAGAAGTTGGCCGGCGTCGCCGCTGAAATTGTCGCCGCCGGCGGTGAATCCCTCGCCGTGCCCATGGACGTGGCCGACGCCGCGCAGATCAAGGCCGGCTTCCGGCTGGCCACCGAGCGCTTCGGCCGGCTCGACATTCTGGTCAACAACGCCGCCATCACTCGCGACGCCCTGGCGGTGCGCATGAAACCGGACGATTGGGAAGCGGTCCTGCGAACCAATCTCACCGGCGCGCATCTGTGTATGCAGCAGGCGCTTGCCGTAATGCTGCGCCAGCGTTACGGCCGCATCGTCAACATCACTTCGGTTGTCGCCGAAACCGGCAATGCCGGCCAGGCCAACTACGTGGCCGCGAAGGCCGGCCTGATCGGTCTTACCCGCGCCATGGCCATCGAAGTCGCTTCGCGCCACATCACGGTCAACGCGGTGGCCCCCGGATTTATCGTCTCCCCCATGACCGATCCCCTGCCGCAGCCGGTGAAGGACGAATTGCTCGCTCGCATTCCGCTCGGCCGCATGGGAAACGACGCCGAGGTCGCCGCCGCAATCGTCTTTCTGGCTTCCGACGAAGCCGCCTACATCACCGGCCACGTCCTCGATGTCAATGGCGGTATGCGCATGAGTTGAAACCGCTGCTCGAACGGCGGTTGATTTCGCTCTGGCCCGTGAATAGAATGGGCAGGTTGCATAGAATGCGCAGGCTGCCCTCCTGCGGCAAGTACAGTCGGCAAGTAACGTTGGCACGTCGGCACTTAACGTCGGCACTTATCGCCGGCACGTAACATCGCATTCGCAATATGGTTCGCGCACCAGCGGTGCGCAACCCAGCGCGTCATCTAGCGGAGGAAAACGGAATGGCCAGCGTCGAAGAACGCGTCAAGCAGATCATCGTCGAGCAGTTGGGGGTCGATGAAGCCGAAGTCACTCCTACCGCGTCCTTCGTGGACGACCTCGGTGCCGACTCCCTCGACACCGTCGAGCTCGTCATGGCTTTTGAAGAGGGTTTTGGCATCGAGATTCCTGACGAGGACGCCGAGAAAATCGCCACCGTCAAGGACGCCGTCGCCTATATCGATAAACACGCTCAGGCCAAGAAATAATCCGCGCGCTGGATTCCACCAGGGGAGATTTCCACGTTGAGGCGTCGCGTCGTGGTAACCGGTGTCGGATTAGTCTGTGCCCTGGGCATCGGCACCGACCACGTGTGGGAGAAAGTTCTTGCCGGCCAGAGTGGTGTCGGGCCCATCACTCATTTTGACGCCACCGCCTTTGATTGCCGCATCGCCGCCGAGGTCCACGATTTCGATCCTCTCCTCTGGATCCCCAAAAAAGAGCTGAAAAAAATGGGCCGGTTCATTCAACTGGCCGTGGCCGGCGCCGATTTCGCCATGCGCATGGCTCGTCTGGAAGTCACCCCTGATATCGCCGACGCCACCGGCGTCTACATCGCTTCCGGAATCGGCGGATTCGACATCATCGAGCGCGAGCATTGCAAGCTCCTCGAAGGCGGCCCCAGCCGCATCTCGCCTTTTTTCATTCCCGCCGCCATCGTCAATCTCGCCTCCGGCGTCGTCTCCATTCGCTACGGCGCTCGCGGACCCAATTCCGCCACCGCCACGGCTTGCTCGGCTTCCGCGCATGCCGTGGGCGATTCCTTCCGCCTCATCGAGCGCGGCGATGCCGAGGTCATGATTTGCGGCGGCAGCGAAGCCGCCATCACTACCATGGGCGTCGGCGGTTTCGCGGCCATGAAAGCTCTCTCCACGCGCAATGACGAGCCCGAGCGCGCCAGCCGCCCCTTTGACGCCGAGCGCGACGGCTTCGTCGTCGGTGAAGGTGCCGGCATCGTTATCCTCGAATCGCTCGAGCATGCCCAGCGCCGCGACGCCCCCATCGTTGCTGAAATCGTGGGCTATGGCATGTCCGCCGACGCCTATCACATCACCCAGCCCGCCGAAAATGGCGATGGCGCTTACCGCGTCATGCGCGCGGCCCTCCGCGATGCTGGTGTCGAGCCGCAACAGGTCGGCTACGTCAACGCTCACGGCACCTCCACGCCGCTCGGCGA
>PLJR01000139.1 GCA_003140295.1 Acidobacteriota bacterium | reverse complement strand
GCGTAGAGGTTTCCGGCCTGGTCCTTCAGGCTGACCAGAGTCGTGTTGGTGGGGTCGGCGCCACTCAAGCCGCAAACCATAAGATTTCCCGCGGTCACCGGATTCAGCATCGTCAGAGAAATCGTATTCGCTCCTGTCGCGCCGCTGACCGCGCTATTGCCTTGAACATGCACAAAATTGATCGCTTGAATGGTATAGGTGGCCGTGGCCACCGGGCTGTTGTTCAGACCACTGGCAGTCGCCATCGCGTTGATGGTGGTGGTCTGGGTCACCGAAATGGGACCCGTATACGGAGTCGAGCTAATCGTCGGAGTGCTTCCGTCGGTGGTGTAGTAGATGGTGGCACCAGAAGTGGTATCGCTCAGGGTCACTGACTGGGCGCTGGCGTAGGTGCCGGCAGCGGGACTGAAAGCTGGCGTCTCGGTCTGTGGTACGCCGCCGCTAAATAAGCCGTAAACGTCCAACTCACTAGATGTGCCCACGTAAGCTTTGCCGTTGACAACCGTGGGAACAGCGAACTTCACTCCGAATCCCGCCGCGTCACGGTTACCCGCAGCCTGGGAGGAACTGTATAGCAGTTGTGAAACGTCGGTCGCATTGTACGCGTACAGCACTGCCGGCACGTTAGCGTTTGGCCGATCGATAGCCCAAACAATCCCATTGGCAGTGCCATTCGATGAAACGATAGGGGTGTCGCCATGGTCGTCCCCAGAATTGGTAGATTTCGAGGTGAAAGCGCCGCTTATGAGTCCATTGCTCAACGCATACGCTTTAAGAAAGTCGTTGGACCCCCAGACATAGAGATTATTATTCCAGTATGCCGGTGCACTCCAGGCGCCGCCGATTGCACCGCTTAACTCCTCCACGATTTGGGAGTCGGAACTACAATTGCTGCAATAATGAAGGTTATTTGCGGTCATAACGTCGCGGTCGACCAGATAGATCGACCCAGCTTTGCTTAGTTCTACAAGTTCATGAGGGTGGCTGCCCGGTTGATCGGGGACGAGCAGGAGCCCTCCGGATCCGACGTCGGTGTCGCTACTGGACAGATTGGATTGATCGAACGGAGTAAAGTAATCAAGTACCGAGAGCTTTCCCCCGCTGAGCGCCATCTTGACGATGCTGTCTCCCCACTCTGTAGCCGGAATGTTGCTGGTATCAAATGTGCCGTTTCCAGTGGCAAGGTATACATTCCCTGCGGAATCCGCCGCCAGCCCGGCACCAGACATCCACACACCGCCAAGGCCGCCGTTAGCTGTGGTGTTAAGCACGCCTTTCTGAGCAAATGTGGTGGCATCATAAGCGAATACCCATCCGTGGTAGGGGCTGAAGTCACAGTGGGACGCGAATGCCATATAAATTGTGCCATTCGACAACAAAATCCCCGGCCGACTATGCTGCATCAGGGGATTAAAGGTGAGCTTGCCACCGGAGCTCCCGTCACCGGTTCCATTGACCGTCGCCGTGATGACGACAGGGCCGGGAGATTTTTCGGCGCCCGTGGTGATGTTAAGGGCATGCAGGCGATGGATGTAGTTTCCGCCTTCATATGATTTGGCTTCCACATACATGGTTCCGGTGGCCGGATCGATGACCGGTGTGCTGGTAACACCGATGTTGGGCTGGGTATCAGTACACCCCGTTTGAGTGCTGGTTACCGGCAACGCACCTGAAGCCGCACCATGTGCTGTGTCGATCAGACTTGCCTTCCAAAGAGGGTTCGCATTGGCCCCGGAGTTGCTGTCGGCATCAAACGCATAGACGCTGTCGGCCTCGGTGGCCACGAAGACCACGTTGTGAGTGCTGTTCCCAATCAACAGGTTGGGGACGTAAAGCGGCTGCGCGTAGGCTTGGTCATCGATCGGCTGCGCGAACAGCTTTCCAAATTGGGTGGAGTTCACATTTGAGGGCGTGAGGATCGTTTCGCTGGTGTCCTGGCCTGTCCGGCTATTGTCATAACGCTGAGTGAGAACGCTTACCTGAGCCGAGGCTAGCAGGGGCGCCCCACAGACGAGCAGCACTGGCAGAACACAGTGGCCAATTCGACGAATAGCGAAATAATTGCCGGAAAAGGGAACCCAACTGCTATGCATGACCATCGTGCTTATGCTCACCTGTCCCGACTGAGGACCGTAAATGTTCCTAATGTGTTGAGACCTGCCGAAAGATCAGTGACACCGGTACTGCTGAACAGAAAATTGCGCGTGGGATCGAACTTCAGCTCAGACTGTGCGCTGGGCACCCACACACTGATACGGTAGTGACCCGGCCGGAACGCCGGACTGAGAAGTCGTTCGGAGAAGGTGATACGCTGGCCAGGCGCGATTTCGTTGAGATCGACGGAGGGAAGTTCCCGCCGCAGATAATTTGCGCCCGCATCATCATCAATGGCCAGATAGACTTTGCGGCGATCGGAAACTCGTATCCTGCCGGCATTCGTAAACGTCAGGCTGATCGCCAAATGGCTTTCGTCGGATGGATTGAATGAGAGCAGTGCGCGATTAAGCACGATCCGCGCACCGGTCAATGCCTCGGAAGCGGAGCGCGGCGCGGCTACGTAGTTACACTGAAATGTGATTCGTTGTTTTCCGACGGTTGAACACCCTGTCGCAGATAAGGGCCGACCCGAAATTATGGCCAGTAATGCAAGAACTAGACCGATTCGCATCGAGAAAAGGGTTCCCTCAATTGGTTTGGTATCGTTTTTCATGGTCAGCACGTGCCGCACCATTTCGTAACAGTGGATCGCTGTAGAAATGAACAATTCCTACTGCAAAAGCGATCCTGTGAGCCGATTCTCCGCGCATGACGCACTATCCGGCGACAATAAGAAAAACCTAAAATCCTGGGGATTCAGAAGCTTATGGATGCGTTTGCATCCTTGATTGAAAGACTCTGGATTTTCTGCACCGGCGCCCGCCCGGCACAGCAACGGACAAACTGACCGATATTGATCGCCGAAATGGATCTGTTTTTCGTGATTCAGTAGTTCGACGACACGAGGCAGCCGCTTTACCGGCCTATTTATGCGGGGAGTGCATTCCAGGCAGGCACTTATAGGACGACTGATACTAGCATGCCTTCGTTACATTTGGCAGGAGAAACTAGCTAAAAAACAATTGGTAGCGCTAGCGGGAATCGAACCCGCATTTCGGCCTTGAAAGGGCCGCGTGCTAACCGTTGCACCATAGCGCCACACGGAGAGCTGAGCAGGAGCATCGACAGGTTAGAAGAATTCTTCCGGATTGACAAGGATTCGCCGGTAATTGTCGCTGCAAAGTGAGAATGT
>PLJR01000315.1 GCA_003140295.1 Acidobacteriota bacterium | reverse complement strand
CACCGGTGAAATTGCGCGGAAATACCAACTGAGTCCCAAATTGCTGGAGCGCTGGCGCGGAGAGTGGCGTGCCAAAGGGGATCTGGCGTTTCCGGGTGGGGGGCGGCGCGGCGCCGATCCGGCGCTCGACGACGCCCACCGTATCGCCGAGTTGGAGCGGAAAATCGGCCAGTTCACCATGGAGAATGATTTTTTAAAAAAAGCCTTGCAGCATTTCAGGGAGCATCATCCGCCGGACGTCGTCAATGGCGCGGATGCCTGTTTGAAGAAATCCAGCAAGCCGCGGCGAAAGGCAAAGCGGTGAGCGCGCTGTGTCAGATGACCGGCCTGAACCGGGCTGGCTTTTACCGCTGGCGCGTGCCGCGGCAGGCCGTACCGGTCGAGGTGGAACTACGCGACCAGATGCAAAAGGTCGCGCTGGAATGGCCGGCGTACGGCTACCGAAGAATTACGTTCGAGCTGCAGCGGCGCGGCTTCGATGTCAACCACAAGCGGGTGCTGCGGATGATGCGCGAAGACAATTTGCTCTGCATGCGGAGCCGTTGCTTCGTGGTGACCACCGATTCGCGTCACCCTCTGCCGATCTATCCGAACCTGGCGCGGCAGATGCAACTTACGGCCCTCAACCAGCTCTGGGTGGCCGACATCACCTACATCCGGTTGCGCACCGAGTTCGTGTATCTGGCCGTGGTTTTGGAGGCGTTCTCGCGACGGGTGATCGGCTGGGCGCTGGGCCGGACTCTGGAAGCCGAGTTGGCGGTGGCGGCGTTGCGCATGGCGCTGATCGAGCGGCGTCCGGCGCCGGGCCTGGTGCATCACTCCGATCGTGGAGTGCAGTACGCTTCCCAGGCCTATACCGAGATGCTGAAGCAGCACCAGGCCACCATCAGCATGAGCCGCAAGGGCAACCCGTACGACAACGCAGCCTGCGAATCCTTTATGAAGACACTGAAATACGAGGAGGTTTACCGCAACGAATACCGCGACTTTCACGACGCTCACACCAGTATTGGTGAATTCCTAGAGCTTGTCTATAATCAGAAACGACTCCATTCGGCCCTGGGATATGTTCCACCGGCCGAGTTCGAGAATGGCGCTGCCCAATGAACTGGGATCGCGACCGCACGACCAAAAACGGGGGCTCTGCCCCTGCGACCCTGGGATTTAGCGCAGTTGGGCCAGAATGGCTCAAGTTCTATGGGGCGGCCGAAGCCGCCCCAGCCGTTCCGGCCGCTGAGTCGACGCTCGGGTCGCATCCCTGCGTTGCCCTATCCTCCGCTCAGGTAATATCAGAGTGGATCAACCGTGGCCTCGCCGTCAATGCTTTTACAGCGAACGGTGATAACCCCTTAACTTGGTGTCTCACTCCAAGGGTTCACTTCAGTATGCAGCGCCATACCCTTTTCAAAACCATAAAAAATAGCGAGGACAAACCATGAAGACAGCAGCGCGCAAAACTTGCAACAAACGCAGCTCCCGGCTAAATTCCCCCAAACCCAAACGACGGAGACGGGCCACGAAGCGTAATTTCAACGCCGAAGCCGGAGAACGCCAGGACGTATACGAGCGCATCACGGCCCGTATCGGCCAGGAGGGACCATTCCGGGAATTTTGTACGCTAAGGACTACCCGACCTTAGATTCCAGCCCGTTCTGTACGCTAACCGTTCCTCGGCGGAGTGCCCGCAGCCGCTGAAGGGTCGTCGTTTGACGCAGATCCCAGATGTAGTCGCCGGTAAGGTTGATGTGTTCCCAGCCAAGCGGCGAAAGGTGGGGTAGACACTCGGCGGGAATCGGCGTTCCTTGTCGTTCGAGAGCGGCTACCGCCTGCTCCAGATACACGGTATTCCAGAGAACGATTGCGGCGACGACCAGGTTGAGCCCGCTCGCCTTGTTCTGAAGATCCTCGCGCAGTCGATCTCGAACCGCTCCACGGCGATAAAAGAAGATGGCCCGCGCCAGGGAGTTGCGCGCCTCGCCCTTGTTTAAGCCGAGATGCACGCGCCGCCGGAGATCTGGACTTTGAATCCATTCCAGCGTGAACATCGTTCGCTCGATCCGCCCAAGTTCGCGTAACGCCAAAGCCAGCCCGTTCTGTCGAGGGTATGCTGCCAGCTTCCCCAAAATCAGTGAGGCTCCGAACTGTTAATCATAGCTGAATGCTGTGAATCGGAAAGCCCTGTGTTTGCGGATGCCCCCTTCTCGCCTGCGCTGCGCGGACCCTCCCCAACAACTCCCCTGCGCGACCCCACGCCACGCGAGTGTCGAAGCGCGTCCGATACGCTGACATGGCGAGAAGCGTCGGAGAATCCGCGGGCCCCAACGAAAAAAAAGTGGAAACTAATGGAAACTAGCAGAAGTTTTACTTATACTGCGCCGACGAGCAATCCGCCGCGAAAATGGAGCCGGTGAGAGGCGCTGTAGCGAGAGCCTGGAATGTGCGCCGATTCACGGCCCCGGTTGTTCCAGCGGGTTGGGTGATCGGCGGAATCGCCGTGTCGTTGTCCGTATCGACAGCTGCGAATAATCTTGCGTTATGTCTACTCCGGGCCGGCCCCACTCTCCGGGCCGCCCCACCCAAACTTTCTTCCCCGTTTTATGTCTCCGATCAGGGGTGTGCGCGAATACAGGCGCCCGGACATTTTCACAAGTAATCGGGTATCGGCCACACATCCCCTCACTCGCCGCTCCCAAACGTCTGGCAACGCGCTACTGCGCGAGGCCCTTTCCCTGCGAC
>PLJR01000082.1 GCA_003140295.1 Acidobacteriota bacterium | reverse complement strand
TCGCGGTTTTAACCGCGACATCAAGCGATCGTAATTAAGCGGCTTTAGCCGCTGGCCTCGCCGCCGATCTTAACTCGGCCAACGGCGATGCTCGCTGCTGCAAAATTATTATTCGCGTCCGTGTGGAGCTAGTTGATCCAANNTGTCCGTGTGGAGCTAGTTGACCCAATTGTCGGGGCCTGAGGGCGGCTCTTCCTTGTGCTTGCGCATGTACACTTCAAACTTGCGGCGCGCCCGCTTGCGCTGCCAATCGGAAAATCCATTGCGCGCGCGATAGAACCAGGACCCGCGTCGCAGATAAAGGTAGCCCACCAGCATTCCGCCAAGATGCGCGATATGGCTTACGTTGTCGCCGCCCGTCCCCAGGGTGGAGAAGAACTCGATGGCCCCGGCGCCCAGCACGTAAATCTTCATCGGGATTTGCACGGGAAACGGAATGAGCCACACCTTGCGGTCAGGAAACATCACCGCCGCAGCCAGCAAAATTCCGTAGATCGCTCCTGACGCTCCGATGGTTGGAATTCTCGACGAGCCGATCCCCGATGGGTCGACCACCGTTCTCACCAGCACGTCGATGCAGCCCGCTCCGATCCCCGTTAAGAAGAAATAGTTGTAGAAGCGCCGCGTGCCCCAGGTGCGCTCGAGATCCACGCCAAACATCCACAGAAAAAGCATATTGAACAGCAGGTGCATCAGGCCGCCGTGCAGGAACAGGTAAGTCACCGGTTGCCACAGGTGGAGCGCATGGGTCACGAGCACCGGGACGAGGCCCAGTTCGCGGGTCATCCGGTAGGAGAGGAGCGGGTCGAAAAGATTGAGAAGCGTTTGGAATAAAAATACGCCGGTGCAGGCCAGCACGAGGTTGCGGATGGCTGGCGTAACGTAGTTACTCCAGGGCATGCGATAGCGCGGCCCGCGTGGAAAGGAAACCATCCTGCAAAGAGTCTAAAGTGAGCGCACACCAGAGTCAAAGCGTATGCGCGAAACTGCTACTCCAGCTTTTTACGGTGGATGCCCTATGTTTCTGCCAGCGTGGACTTTTCAACCGCGCCATGAACGGCGATAGTTTTGCGCCTTTTCTGTTTGCGCTTGCCCTCTGTTGCTTCGCGCCCGCGCATTCCACCTCTCGCGCCGCACGCCGCGCGTAGTCGCAACGCGCATGGCCGCTCGTCGCGGCGCCCGCGCATTCCTGCTCGTGCCGCACGTGGCGCCTCGTCAAAATGCGCGCGACCCGTCCTCGTGTGCCGCACGCGGCCCACGCCAGTCCCGTAGGGACGGAACAACGTAACCCAGCGCGTACGTAAGCGCTGGGACCTCGTTCAGCAAAGCAGAAAAGGCCCGTAGGCCGACACAAACGCATTTCTGCTACTCCAGCTTTTTGCGCGCGAAATAAAACTGCGATGCGGCCAGAAGCAGGAACATGAACACGGAAAATGCCGTGCTCCCGGCGAGGGCGCCTTCGATTTTCGGGCCGATCTGGAACAGGCCCGGCCGAAAGATGTGGTAGCGGAACTCCTGGTCTTCGAGGAGCGCGATCACAATTCCCAAAAGCCCGAAAATGCCTCCACCGGCAATCAAGCCGCTGGCGTAAAGAGGACCTGGACCGATTTCGCTTTCTGCTGCGGGGCCGTGGCCACGCCCGCGTTCCGCCAGCCAGCGCACCACGCCTCCGGCAAAAATCGCCAGGGTGGTGGCGATGGAAAGGTAGGAACCGACGGCGAAGGGCAGCGAACGGATGCCCAACAGCTCGATGGCCACCACCAGAAACACTCCCAGCAAAACAAGCCGCCAGGGCAGTTGCCGATTCAAGATGCCGTTAATCACCGTGGCCATGAGCCGCGCCTGGGGCGCGGCGGCTTTGTCGCTGCCGATGCCTTGCACCCACTGAATCTCGATCTGGTGCGTAGAATTATCGTAGAGGTATTTCCCGTCGGGAACAACGCGGGAGCCGATCGCGTTGATCAATACATAAGATTTTCCCTGGTAAGCATAATTCTGCGTTTCCACCTGGGCGCCCGGCGGCAGATTTGCTGGATCGATAGCAATCTGAACCGGTTTGTACTCCGCCAATCCAACATTCATCAGCTTGAGCGTTCCTCCCACGGCGAAAACCGAAGCCATGGCGCCAATGATCAACGCGATCTGCTGCTTCGAAGGCGTGGCGCCGACGAGAAATCCCGTTTTCAAATCTTGCGAAGTGCCGCCTCCGTTGGCTGCGGCCACGCAGACCACGCCTCCAATGGTAAGGGCCAGCACGGCGTAGCTGCCGCGCGTCCAGCCCACCACCAGAAACATGGCGCACGTGGCCATCAGCGTGGCAATGGCCATGCCGCTAATCGGATTCGACGAGCTGCCGATCAGCCCGCAAATGCGCGAAGACACCGTCACGAACAAAAATCCGAACACCACCACAAAAATTGCCGCCAGCAGGTTTGCGCCGATACTAGTCTCCGCGCCGGGAATCGGCCGGAAAGTCAGGAGTCCCCACATCATGACGATCACGGCGAGCGAGCCGAAGACCACAAATTTCATGGGCAGGTCCTGCTCGAGGCGCGAAGTCGCGGGAGCACCCGCGACTCGGCCGGCGCGCACATCCTTAATCCCAGCGGTGAGCGCCGACCAGATCGTAGGCAGCGTTTTCGCCAGCGTGATCACGCCCGCCGCCGCCACCGCGCCCGCTCCCATGGGGCGGATGTAACTCGACCAGATCTGGTCGGAAGTCATCAGCGGAATCGGGATGGTGCTGGGGTACAGCGCCGCTCCGGGCGACAGCGAACCAAAAAAGCGGATCGCCGGCATCATCACCAGCCAGGAAAACACGCCGCCGGAAACGATGATTCCCGCAATGCGCGGCCCGATGATGTAACCAACGCCCAGATATTCCGGCGTGATGTTGGCGCGAAACGATGCGCCGGGAAGCCATTCGGGATTGTACGTGGGCGTGTCGCGCCACGCGCCTATCGTGTTCATCAGCACCGAGTAGGTCCCGCCCAGCCCCAGACCCCAGAAAACGCGGCTCGCAAAAGAGCCGCCCCGGTCGCCGGCCACCAGCACGTCAGCGCAGGCCGTGCCTTCGGGATAGAGCAGGTTGCCGTGTTCCTTGACGATGAGCTGGCGGCGCAGCGGAATCATGAACAGGACGCCCAGCCAGCCGCCAATCAGCGCCAGGAAAAACACGCTCCAGTATTCGAGCGGGAACCCCAGAAAAATCAGGGCGGGCAGCGTGAAAATCACGCCCCCGGCGATGGATTCGCCGGCCGAACCCACCGTTTGCACGATGTTGTTTTCGAGAATGCTGACTTTACCGAAAATTCTGAGAATGCTGATGGACAGCACGGAAATGGGGATGGAAGCGGAGACCGTCAAGCCCGCGCGCAAGCCTACATAGACCGTGACGGCGCCAAAAAAAAGGCCGGCGAAGACGCCGACCAGCACCGCGCGCAGCGTGAATTCCGGCAGAATCGTTTCCG
This sequence comes from Acidobacteriota bacterium, assembly GCA_003140295.1. Lineage (GTDB taxonomy): Bacteria > Acidobacteriota > Terriglobia > Acidiferrales > UBA7541 > Palsa-189. The sequence goes on along the minus strand of PLJR01000082.1, from coordinate 7,043 downwards.
CGGGAACGTAGGGCCGAAATTCCTCCGGCGGCGCAGTCGAACTCCAGAGCTTGGTCGCCACGCACTCTCCTCATCGCGCCGAAAGGCCACCGCAAGTGGCGCGTCGCGCATTATCGCGCAGAACTGCCCATTGTCGTAAGAAAATGCTGCGATTACACCCCTGTCAATTACACCCTTGCCGAGCCGCAAAAGTCATCGAGTACTCGATTTGCTTGGGCAGCTATGGAACAATCAGGCCGAACTATAGGGGCGCGGCAGAATGGCTGATAAATCGGAAGATTTGAGCGATGTTCGAGCCGAAGAAACTTCCCGGGGGCGGAAGCAGCCTGTTAAGGCCGGAGCATTACACCGGAAGCGGGCGATTCGTCGCCTTTCGCGAATACTCGATAACCCCAAACTGGATTTCGCTGTTTATTTGGAAGCTATTTGTGAGCTTGAGCTGAGCGAGGACTCGGACGAGTATCGGCAACTCCTCGAGCTTTGGCGGAAGAGGCGCGGGAGCCTCTGACAGCGACTCGCGTAGCCGAACGAATCCGCTTATCTTGTTCCTCAGGAGTGAATTTAGAAAGATACCCCGAAACAATCTTGGTAAATTCCTCACTGAACTCGCGCGCGGAAATCTTTCGTTTCTTCGCGGGGTTGGATTTCTTGGCCAAGAGCCTCCGGTACACGCCACTCCCCAAAAAAGATGTACGTGGCGCGTTGCACATTATCCCACAAAACCGGCCGTTTGTTGTAGCGAAATGGCGCGTCGCAATTCAGGTTGGACCGGTCGGTACGCATCACTGATGTATGCATTCGAACTGCCGCCTTGCGCGAACGCGTTTGCTGACTCGAATGCCCGTATTCCAATGAATGTATTCGAATACCCTATCAGTTAATATAGCCGTGGCATTTTATTTACTATTGTGGTACTATACGCCATGGCTCTCGAAAGTGCTTCGGCTTGCCACTTCGGACCGCCCCTGCCAGGCATATCGCCTCGGCAACTCTTCGCGGAATTCGGTGAGAAGCGTACCTCTCAACGCGCGAAAATCCCTAAAGCCGCGCTTTGTAACCCTAATTGCCTCAGCAAGATACAAACGCCTCATTTTGCAACTTCCATTAACTCACACACTTACAAATGCCTGGGGGATGTAGGCCGCAATTTGAAAAAATCAGAACAGTTCAATAGCCAGGACGGAGCGATCTCTAGCTTGGTGGGCGTTACCAGACGTGGAAATGGCCATCGCGGCGCGCCATGGTTACGCGCACGCCGAATAGATCCTGTAGCCGCTCTTCGGTCAGCAGTTCATTCTTGGGCCCGTCGGCGACGATTCTGCCGTCGCGCATCATGACGATGCGTTCAATTTCGGGCGCAATGTCGGCGAGATGATGAGTGATCAAAAAGATTCCGGTGCCCTGCTGCGCCAGCACACGCAGCGTGCGCTGCAGCTCCGCCTGCGCGGCCAGGTCGAGAGCATTGCTCGGCTCGTCGATCAGCAGCATCTCCGGATTGTGCACCAGCGCTCGCCCGATCAGGATGCGGCGTTGCTCTCCGGCGGACATTTCCCCGAGCGGTTTTTCCGCCAGGTGTCGCGCCTCGAGCTGCTCGAGGATGGCTGCGGCGCGCTCCCGCATCGCCGGGGTCACGTGCAGCTCGGGCCAGATCGTCGAGCTGGAGAAAAAGCCGGTAATCACGGCGTCGCTTCCCTTGGTGTGCAGCGTGCGTTCGCTGGGAAGATCGGTGGCGACGATGCCCAGCCGCTTGCGCAGCTCGAAAATCTCCCAGCGTTCCCGGCCGAAAATGCGCACGCGCGTGCCCGGCTGCGCCAGGGGATAGCACTCACAGGTCATGGTTTTGATCAGCGTGGACTTGCCGCAGCCGTTGGGGCCCAATAAAGCGACGTGCTCTCCGGCGGCGATACGCAAAGAGATATTGTGAAGCACAACCTTCAGGCCGCGCGCTACCGAGACATTTTCCAGTTCCAAAAACGGTTCGCCAGTCATGGGAATGATTTTATCCTTGGTATTGAGCAGGCTCCAAGTAGCGCCCGCACCGGCTCCAATTGGAGTCCGCGCCTGGTCGCGCAGTCCCTATCCAGCGCGACGCGCATCTTTGCGTGGCGCTGTGCGGAATTTATTTCGCCGCTGAAGATCAGGAACGATCAGGAACCCGCGCGAGGGCATGCGAAGAGTATCCGCGCGGCGTCGCTTACCGCCGAGAGTTCACGGCGCATCTCCCGCGGCGCCAGCGACGCCGCGGCATTGGCCAGTGTGGCGCGCAACTCCGGGGTCGCCGGAAGGCGGTAAAGATCGGCATGATACATATACGAATAGCTGTCGTAAGTGAGCGGTCCTGCCGCCGCGGCCGCCATCAGCTCGGCCCAGAAACTTCGGCGCCGCAACCAGCGTTTGCGGCTGGCTGCGCGGCGATCGATTTCGAGCGGCGCATGCCGCGGCGGGNNGGTGGACCGCGTCACCCTTGTCGCCGTCGACGAACGCCTTGGTGCAATTTTCCGCGCGAAACGCGCGTGCCGGATCGGCGTCCGGAAATTCGGCCAGCAGCGTCTGGAGTTCGGCCTCGCCGGCCTCAAACCCATCCCACCAGTAGCGGTAAAAGTGAAACACCACGGTGCCCGAACGCAGGATTTGCCGGATGCGCTCCGGCTGTTTGCCGGTAACGCTCAGTATCATGTCCAGCAATTCCTGCACACGAAACGTCTGCCGAACCACCGGGCGAAAGCTCACATAGCCGGCCTCTTCTTCGGTGTAACGGACGGGGATTTCCTGGGGAAGCGCCATGGGTCTGCCAGCTTTATTGCCGCATTCGCGCGGGGCCGGGCCGCTCTCAGCGCGATAGGCGCTCGCGCACGCGGTCGGAGAGCGCTTTGCCGTCCACCGACTTGCCTGCAAGCCGCGAGCGCGCGGCTTTGATAACCGCACCCATCTGCTTAGGCGAGTTGGCCGAGGTTTCGACGATGGCGGCTTCAATCGCACGATCGATCTCGGCGTCGTCGGGGGCCGCCGGCAGATACGCTTCGATGAAGGCGATCTCGCGCGTTTCCTTGTCCGCGAGATCGGCGCGGCCGCCGCGNNTCCTTGCGCTGCTTGATCAGCGTCTGCAACACCTGTAACGATTCGGCATCGTCGAGAGGGCGAATTTTTTCTATTTCCTTGTTCTTGAGAGCGGTTTTCACCATGCGCAGGACGCTCAGGCGCANNTCGAGGTAGCCCATGGCGGGTTTTGCGAAGCGCCACTATAACATACGCTCAGACGGCGTCGGACAGCCATTTCGCCGAGGACTATCAATTCGGGGATGCGTGATGCAGGTTTGACAGACGGGCGAGGGGTCAGTACGCTCTTGTGCCATGAAAATTATCGTCGCCGATAAAATCAGTCCTCACGGTGTGCAGTTGCTGGTCGACGCAGGGTGGGAAGTCAAACAACCCGGCGCGACCGCGCTCGGAGCCGAGCTTGCCGATGCCGACGCGCTGATCGTGCGCAGCGCCACGCGCGTAACCGATGAATTGCTGGGACAGGCTCCCCGCCTGCGCATCGTAGGCCGGGCGGGCGTAGGAGTGGATAACATCGACCTGGAAGCAGCCACGCACCGCGGCATCCTCGTCGTAAATACACCGGGAAGCAGCGCCACCAGCGTAGCGGAGCATACCTTGGCGTTGATGCTGGCAATGGCGCGCTCGGTGCCGCAATTGAATGCGGCGATGCACGCGGGGCGGTGGGAAAAATCGGGCGCGGCCGGCGCGGAATTGCGCGGGAAAATACTGGGGCTGGTGGGGCTGGGACGCGTGGGAGGGGAAGTGGCGCGCCGCGCCAGGGCGCTGGAGATGCGCGTGCTCGCGCACGATCCTTATCTGAACGCGGAACGCGCCGCGGAATGGGGCGTGGAGTTGCTGCCGCTCGCGGACATGCTGGGGCAGGCCGACTACGTTTCGCTGCACACCGCGCTCTCTCCCGCTACCGAGGGACTGATAAATCAGGCAACGCTGGCGCAGATGAAGCGGGGGGCGCGCCTCATTAACACGGCTCGCGGCGAACTTGTGGATGAGGCCGCGCTGGCCGAGGCGCTCGGTTCGGGACACTTGGCGGGCGCCGGCCTCGACGTATTTGCTATCGAGCCGCCCGGGAATTCGCCGTTGATGGCGCTTGCGAACGTGATCGCCACGCCGCACGTGGCCGGTTCGACCGCGGAAGCGCAGGAGGAAGTCGGCGTGCAGATCGCGCAGCAGATTCGCGATTTTCTGGCTGAGGGTGTCCTGCGCAATGCCGTCAACCTGCCTGCGATTTCGCCCGAGCATTACCGCCGGCTGCGCCCTTATCTCGAGCTGGCCGAGCGGCTGGCTTCGTTCGTGGCCCAGGCCGCGCCTTTCGCGGTGGGGCGCTTGCGGCTGGCATGCGCGGGAGAGCCCGCAGAATTGGGCACGCATTTACTGCGCAGCGCAGCGCTCGCCGGAGCGCTCAACGCGGTGCTCGATGAACGCGTCAACCTGGTGAGTGCGCCGGCTCGGGCGGCCGAACGAGGCCTGATCATCGAGGAAACCACGCGGCCCCGCCAGCGGGGCATCGCCGACCTGGTGGAAATTACGGCCACGCCCGCGAATGGGTCGCGGCGCAGCAAGTTTTCCGCGCAGGGAACCGTGCTTTACGGCACCACGCCGCGCGTTGCGCGGCTCAACGACATTGCGGTCGAATCATCTCTCGAAGGCACGCTGCTGCTTCTCGGCAATCGCGATGTTCCCGGAGTCATCGGCGAGATCGGCACGCTGCTTGGCCGCCAGGGCATGAATATTGCCACCTTTGCGCTGGGCCGCCGGGAAGCCGTGTTAGGCGCCGATGCGCTGGCGCTCATCGGCCTGGATGGCGAAGTGCCTAGCGGCATCCTCGATCTGCTGCACGCCATTCCCAACGTTATTGAGGCGCGCATTATTCGGTTGCCGGCTTTGGTAGCGGCGCCCGGTTTAGTAGCAAAGTAAAAACCGGTCTGGTAGCGAAATAAAGACCGATTTGGTGAGACCGGCGCAAAGTCTTAGAGCAAAAAAAAACCGGCGTGGCCCTCAGGTCACGCCGGTTTTGGTTAGACGCCTTTTGATGAGCGGCGTTTGATTACGGCCCGCTTTACTGGTGCGGCGGGATTACGGCAAACGCGGTCGTCCCGCCACGATTCACCAGAAGCAGGACGGGTTGGTTTTGGCCGACAGCACTCATGGCGGCGCGGAACTGCTCGACGTTATTCACGGGCTTGTGGTTGACTTCTTGAATCACGTCACCACGCTGCAGACCGCTCTCCGCGGCGTTGCCATCCGGATCGATCCGGGCCACGATGACTCCGCGAGTGCCAGCCGGCAGATTGAGTTGCTCGGCCACATCGGCCGTCAGGTTTTCAACCTGCAAGCCCTCGGCGGCGTTTTGGCCCTGCGTGGGGGCTGCGGCAGTTTCGGTCTTTTCGGGGAACTCTCGGAGCGTCGCGGTGACCTCGCGCTTCTGGCCATTGCGATACACGTCGAGTTTCGCATTCTCACCAGGGGCCGACTGCGAGATGCGCAGCCGCAGATCCTGATAATCGGAAATAGCCTGGCCATTCAGAGAGACGATCACGTCACCCTTTTGCAGACCCGCCTTCGCGCCGGGGCTATCCGGAGTGACATCGCCGACCAGTGCGCCTTCAGCCGAGGGAAGGCCGAACGCCTTCGCCAAGTCCGGAGTAACTGCCTGGATGGAGACGCCCAGATAACCACGCGTCACCTTGCCGGTTTTCAGGATTTGCTCCATCACGTGCCGAGCCATGCTGACGGGAACGGCAAAGCCGATACCTTGATTTCCGCCGCCGCCTCCGTTGCTGATGATAGCGGTGTTGATNNTGGCGCTGACGATGCCCATCGTGACTGTCTCGCCGATCCCAAATGGATCACCAACTGCGAGCACAATGTCACCGACACGAAGCTTGGTGGAATCCCCAAGGGTTACAGAAGAAAGCCCCGATGCGGGTATCTTCAGCACGGCGATATCGGTGTGCGGATCCGCACCCACGACTTTAGCCTTTAGTTCACGTTTGTCTTTGAGCGAGACCGTAATGTCGGTGGCGCCATCGACGACGTGGTTATTCGTGAGGATATAGCCGTCAGGACTGACGATCACGCCGGAGCCGAGGCTATGCTCCTTCTGCTGGCGGGGCTCCTGTCCCTGCCCCTCCCCGTCACCGCCGCCAAACGGATTACCGAAAAATTGGCGGAACGCGGGGTCGTCCTGAAAGGGGTTGGTGCCGCGTTGGGACTTAACCATCTTTGAAGTGGAAATATTGACTACCGCGGGGAGCAAAGGCTCCACCACATTTGCGAAGCCCTCCGACAGCGAGACCGGTCCCACCGCCGGACTGCTGGAGGCGGGAGCCATGCGCAACTCCACAGGACGGGTTGCGCCGAGCACGGTCTTCCCGCTCGAGGTAAAGGTCCATGTGAGTGCGCTTCCTGCCAAAAGCGCCACGCCCAAAAAGGCCGTTGCGATAGAGCGCTTAATACTAATCGTCTGCTTTTCCATTTTATTCATGCCTCCCGCCACAATCTGAGCGATAAAATCACTTCTGGAAATTCTTATAAACTTAGGCCCACCGCGCGCCGCAGCCTGCTCGCTAAAGCCGCCAACAGGGCATCACGCGTTTTCCCGCACGATTTTTTCTTCTGGCCATTAGATGCACCCCGCTATGGCCAAGAAACAACTGATTTTCGCAGGCTAACCGCCGCACCGCAAGCGGTTTAGGACTGCGAGACGAGCCGACGCGCCGAGTTTGGCCTGCCGCCGAACCCGATGGCCAACCGCACTATATTATACGCGCGGGAGGCAAATTGGTTTCGCCGCGATTTTATTTGTTTCGCCGTCATTATACAGAGACCGGCATCGGACGCGTATGCCAGCATTTTCACTCATCGGTGCTGCCTGCTCGCGGGTCCTGTTCAGTGGCTGACTCGCATCCTGATGTGTTACTCTGCAATTCCGCTTGGAGGCCCTCCGCTTCCCCACGCGGCCGGTCGGGGCGTAGCGCAGCCTG
>PLJR01000036.1 GCA_003140295.1 Acidobacteriota bacterium | reverse complement strand
AGCCGCTCGACCGTCCCTCCGGCGCGCGTGATTTTTTCCTCAGCTGATTGACTGAAGGCGTGCGCGCGCACCGTCAGCGCCGCCTTCAAATTACCGTCCCCCAGGATCTTGATCTGCCTTCCAGCATGCCGCACCAGGCCGCGCGCCGCCAGAGTTTCCGGCGTCACGACTTCACCTTCCGCGAAGGCGTTGAGCATCTCGATGTTCAGCACCGCGAATTCCTTGGAGAAAGGATTGTGGAACCCGCGCTTGGGAATCCGGCGGTGCAAAGGCATCTGCCCGCCCTCGAAACCCGGCCGGCGCGAAAAACCTTTGCGCGATTTCTGGCCCTTGTTGCCGGCTCCCGCGGTTTTCGGAAGCTTCGACCCAATGCCGCGCCCGACACGCACTTTCCTGTGGCGCGAGCCGCGCTGCGGACGCAAGTTCGACAAATTAACCGGCATGTTCTCCTCGATCTCTCGTGCTGGCCTTCGCTATGGCAGGCTGATCCTGATCCACTAACACCACCAGGTGGCGGACCTTATGCACCATGCCTCGTACCGACGGCGTGTCTTCGCATTCCACGACCTGCTGCATTCTCCGGAAACCCAGGCCGCGTATGGTCTGGCGCATGTCGCGTGTGCAGCCAATGAAGCTGCGTACCCATTTGATGCGAAATCTGCCGCCGGGATTTTCCGAAGTCGCTTTAGCCATTTCGTCCGCCAAACCCTCTCATCTAATTGCGCGGGCTCCAAGTAGAGCCAGGACCCGTACTTATGCCTGCGGCTCACGCCCACGCGGCCAGCGTCGACATTTAGTGCCGCAAATCTTCCACTGACTTCGACCGCTGTTCGGCCACCTTGGCCTCGTCTTTTAGCCGCAGCAACGCATCGAACGTNNTTGATCACGTTGTGCGGATTCGAGGTTCCCAGCGACTTGGTCAGCACGTTGTGAATGCCGGCAACCTCCATCACAGCACGCACCGGACCGCCGGCAATAATTCCGGTTCCCTCGGAAGCGGGTTTCAGCAGTACTTGCCCCGACCCGTAGTGCCCCACCACCTGGTGCGGGATGGAAGCGCCTTTCAAATTCAAGCGAATCAAATTCTTCTTGGCCTGTTCGATGGCCTTGCGAATGGCCATGGGCACTTCCCGGGCCTTGCCCATTCCAAACCCGGCATGCCCCCGCTGATCGCCAACCACCACGAGAGCGGAGAAACTCAGGTTCTTGCCGCCTTTGACGACCTTGGTGACGCGCTGGATCGAAACCACCTGGTCCTTTAGATTATTGGCGCTCACCTCGATAGGCCGGCGCACCGCAAGAGTTTCTCGTAAGATTTGTTTCGACATAATCGCTTAGAACTTCAATCCTGCCTCTCGGGCCGCATTCGCGAGGGCTTCGACGCGGCCGTGGTACATGTAGCCGCCGCGGTCGAACACGACCTGCTGGATGCCGGCGCCGAGCGCTCGCTCCGCGACGGTCTTGCCCACTACTTTGGCAGCGGCCACGTTCCCGCCCGTTTTGGCGCCTTCACGTATTTTCTTATCCACCGAACTTGCCGCTACCAGCGTGCGCCCGCTGCGGTCGTCAACGACCTGCGCATAAATATGACCGAGCGAACGATACACGCACAGGCGCGGCCGCTCCGGCGTCCCTATGACGCGCCGGCGCACCCTTTTGTGAACCGCGTCCCGGTGCAGGTTGCGCGACAGCTTGCGTACCGATTTCGCCACGACTTGTTCTCCTTGCTTCCCGCGCCACGCGGCTGCTCGGGCGCCGCGCACATCCGCGCCTACATCGGGCGCCTACAAAGGTTTATCGCCGCGTTACGACGCCGTCTTCGCCGCGCCGGCCTTGCCCGCCTTCTTCTTGAGACGCTCACCCACCAGGCGGATGCCCTTCTGTTTATACGGATCGGGAGGCCGCAGCGAGCGAATATCCGCCGCTACCTGGCCGACCCGCGCGCGGTCCGGGCCGCTCACCGTCAGATGCGTCTGTTTCTCCACCGCCACCTGAATGCCCTCAGGAACGGGGAACTCGATGGGGTGCGAATAGCCCAGCGCGAATACCACCGTCTTGCCCTTCAGCTCGGCGCGATACCCGACACCCACGATATCGAGTTCTTTTTTGAATCCGTCGGTCACTCCGCGCACCGCATTCGCCACCAGCGCGCGCGCCAGCCCGTGTAAAGCACGGTGCTCTTCGGAATCGCGCAAGGCATTCAGCACGCCATCCTTCTGCTCGAAGCGAATGCCCCGCGGCACCGGAACACTCAGCTTCCCTTTCGGTCCCTGCACCTCGACGGCGGTCCCCAGTTGAATCTTAACGCCCGCGGGCACCGGTATCGGTTTGCGTCCAATTCGCGACATCGCCTGCTCCCCCACTAAACAACGCGATCAAATTCGATCGAAATCAGTTGGCCCGCGCTTACCAGACCTCGCACAGCAACTCGCCGCCGATGCGCTCCTTGCGCGCCGAGCGGCCCGTCATCACGCCCCGCGGCGTGGTCAGGATGCTGATGCCCAGGCCGCCGACCACGCCGCGGATCTTGGTCGCTCCGACGTAGCGCCGGCTGCCGGGCCGCGAAACGCGCCGCAGGTCGGTAATCACCGAATGCTTGTCCGGCGTGTATTTCAGGAAGACGCGCAGGGCCTTGCGGGTCTTCGATTCATCCACGATCTTATACGTTGAGATGTAGCCCTCTTCCTTCAGGACCCGCGCGATTTCAATCTTCAGTTTGGACGCGGGCAGTTCCACCCGCGCGTGCCGCGCCCGCATGGCGTTGCGAATGCGCGTCAGCATGTCGGCAATGGGATCGGTTTGCATGATTGGTTACCAGCTCGCCTTTAGCACGCCGGGAATCTCGCCGCGCAGCGCCAGGCTGCGGAAACAGATGCGGCACATCTCGAACTTGCGGATGAAGCCGCGCGGGCGCCCGCAAATGCGGCAGCGGTTGCGCTGGCGATTTGAAAATTTCAGCTTCTTGCTCAGCTTCGCGACTTGGCAGGTTCGCGCCATAGATCTCCTTTAAGCCTGCGTGCGCAACGGCACGCCAATCAGTTTCAGCAGTTCGCGCCCTTCTTCGTCATTGCGCGCCGTGGTGGTGAGCGTGATGTTCATGCCCTTGATCTTATCGACGCGCGTGTAATCGATTTCGGGAAACACCAGCTGATCGCGCAAGCCCAGCGTGTAGTTTCCGCGGCCGTCGAAGGCATTGGCCGGCAGGCCCTTGAAATCGCGCACGCGCGGCAGCACGACGTTGCATAGCCGGTCGAGGAATTCATACATGCGGTCGCCGCGCAGCGTCACGCAGCAGCCGATGGGCATGCCCTTGCGAATTTTGAAATTCGCGATCGATTTCTTGGCGCGCGTAATGATCGGGCGCTGCCCCGCGATCTGTCCCAGTTCGATCGCCGCCACGTCGAGCAGTTTCACGTTTTGGCTCGCTTCACCCAAGCCGATATTCACCACGACCTTCGATATCTTGGGCACCGCCATGCGATTCTTGTACCCGAAGCGCTTCATCAGCGCCGGCACCACATCGTCACGGTACTTCCCTCGCAATCGGCTTATCTCTGCGGGCATCTGTTTTCGCCTCTACTTGTCGAGCGTCGCGCCGCACCGGCGGCAGACGCGTACTTTGCTGCCGTCGGGCAAGGTGTTATGCCCCACGCGCGTGTGCTTGTTGCACGATACGCACATCAGCAGCACATTCGAGATCTGGATCGTGCCTTCCTTCTCCACAATGCCGCCCTTGACGTTTTTCGACGGGTTTGCGCGCGTGTGGCGCTTGATGATGTTGGCGTGCTCCACCATCACCGTCCGCTTGTACGGGTTTACGGCCAGCACCCGGCCCGTCTTCCCTTTGTCCCGGCCGGTCATCACCCGCACCTGGTCGCCCTTGCGAATGCTGGCGTTGGTCGACGCCCGGTCGAGCGAATCCACTTTTGCTGCCTTGGGCACTTCGGTTTACCTTCCCCTTTCATACTCTTTCGAGAGAACTGGCTCTTTCAGAAAACCATCTCTTTCAAAGAACTGGCGGCGTCACCAAACTTCCGGCGCGAGCGAAACGATCTTCGCGAACTTTTTCTCGCGCAACTCCCGCGCCACTGGGCCAAACACGCGCGTACCCACCGGCTCGTTGGCGTCGTTGATCAGCACCGCGGCGTTATCGTCAAACCGTATGTAGGTGCCGTCTTTGCGCCGGTGTTCCTTGCGCGTGCGCACCACCACCGCGCGCACCACTTTACCCTTCTTCACGGGGCTTTCCGGCGTGGCTTCCTTCACCGAGGCGGTAATCACGTCGCCCAAACCCGCCCGGCTGCCCACGTCTCCGCCCAGCGGAAGAATACACATCAACCGGCGCGCACCGGAGTTATCGGCCACGGTCAGCCAGCTTCGCATCTGAATCATTGCCCGGCTCTCCTCGCGTTAGCGCACTTTGGTGCTGCGGGACATCACTTCCGCCAGCCGCCAGCGCTTGAGCTTCGACATGGGCCGCGTCTCGACGATGCGCACCGTGTCGCCCACCCGCGCATCGCCCTGCTCGTCATGGGCGTAGAACTTCTTCACCACCTGCACGTAGCGCACGTACAGATTGTGTTTCATCCGGCGCGTCACGCGCACCACGATGGTCTTTTGCATCTTCGCGGACGTCACCACGCCGATCAGTTCCTTGCGGCGATGATGCCGTACCGCCGCGGCCGCCGGAGCGTGTTCGGCTCCGCCCGCCGCGCTCACTGCCTGGTTATTTGCTTCCGTCGCCATGAGCCTTCCTCAATTCGCGTTCCCGCAGCAGAGTCTTTACACGCGCGAAATCGCGCCTGGCCAGCCGCAAGCGGCCCACCGCCTCCGCCTGCCCCGAAGTGAGCTGAAAGCGCAGCCGAAAGATCTGCTCGGCCAGTTCCCTCTCGCGCGCTTCGAGTTCCGAGGTATCCAGGTCGCGCAACTTTTCGATGAACCCCCGCGGCGGCATCAGAGGCTCCCCGCGCGCGTGACAAACTTGGTTCGGATGGGCAGCTTGTGGGAAGCCAGCTCCATCGCCTGGCTGGCCGTCGCCAGATCCACGCCCGCCATCTCGAACATCACCCGGCCCGGCTTGACCACCGCGACCCAGTGTTCGGGAGCGCCCTTGCCTTTGCCCATGCGAGTTTCCGCAGGCTTCTTGGTGAAGGGCTTGTCAGGAAAGATGCGTATCCACAGCTTGCCGCCGCGCTTCATGAAGCGGGTAATGGCCACGCGCGACGCTTCGATCTGCCGGTCGGTAATCCAGGCCGGTTCGAGCGCCTTGAGCCCGTATTCACCGAAGGACAACTCGCCTCCACGCCACGCTTTGCCGCGTCGCCGGCCGCGCTGCTGCTTGCGATACTTCACCTTTTTCGGCATTAACATAAAGCGCCCTCTAAACTCCCACGCCCGCCGGAACCCCGGCGGTGGTGCGCTTGATGCCGCGCTCAGGCACGTTTTCGCCCTGGTAAACCCAGCACTTCACGCCAATCACGCCGTAGGTCGTGTACGCCTGCGCGAATCCGAAATCGATGTCGGCGCGCAGTGTTTGCAGCGGCAGGCGCCCCTGCAGGTACCATTCCTTGCGTGCGATTTCCGCCCCGTTCAGGCGGCCCGCGACGCGCACCTTGATGCCCTTGCAGCCGAAGCGTAGCGCCGAATCCACCGCCTTGCGCATCGCGCGGCGGAAGGCTACGCGCTTTTCCAGTTGCAGCGCGATCGATTCCGCCACCAGTTGCGCATCCAGCTCCGGCCGGTGCACTTCCTGGATGTCGATGTGTACTTCGCGCTTGGTGCGCTTTTGCACTTCGTTCTTGAGCTTATCGATCTCGGCGCCCTTGCGGCCGATGATGATTCCAGGCCGGGCGGTGTACAGGCGAATCACCAGCTTGTTGGCGGCGCGTTCGATGTCGATGGAGCTAATGCCCGCCGAACGCAGCCGCTCCTTGAGTTGCCGCCGCAGCGCCACGTCTTCATGCAGCAGGTCGGCGTAATCGCGTCCCGCATACCAGCGCGAGCGCCAGGGCTTGTTATAGCCGAGGCGAAATCCGTATGGATGTGTCTTCTGCCCCAAACGATTCCTCCACTCTTCTGTTTACTTCTCTGTTTACTTCGTTCGCCGTGACTTCCGGGCCGTTACTTCTTGGGCTTGGGCTTGCGCCCGCTCTGCTGGCGGCCCGCGAGTACGCGGCGCGCCTTCTTAACCGCCCCGCGCACGCCCTTGCTTTCGGCGGCCGCTGCCGCTGCGGCTGCCGCGGTGCGCTCCGCGGCGGCTACGTGATGCTCGGCCACCCCTACCACAATGTGTGCGGTGCGCTTCTGGTAGCGGTACGCGCGGCCCATGGGCGCCGGGCGCAGCCGTTTCCATCGCGGGCCTTCGTTTACAAAACATTTCGAAACGTATAGTTCGTCCACGTCGAGTGAAGCGCCCGCATCCTCGGCCTTGCGCTCGGCGTTGGCGATGGCGCTGCGCAACACCTTTTCCACGTCGCGGGCCGCGCGCTTTTTGGTGAATCGCAGCGTCTGCAGGGCGCGCTCGGCGCGCTGCCCGCGAATCAGATCGACCACCAGCCGCACCTTCTGCGGCGACATGCGCACGAACCGCGCCAGCGCGTGCGCCTCGATCGCGGGTGCGGCAGTTGCCGGTAATGTTGCGTTTGTACCCATAAATTAGGCCTTGGGCGCCGCAGCGCCTGCGCCCGGACCGCTGCCGGCCGCACCCGGCGCCGGCGCCCCAGGAGCTCCGGCCACACCCGCGGCCCTCTCGAGTGCCGCCCGCACAGCGTGCCCCTTGAAGGTGCGAGTGGGCGCGAACTCCCCGAGCTTGTGTCCAATCATCTGCTCGGTGATGTACACGGGGATAAATTTCTTTCCGTTATGCACGGCGATTGTGTGCCCTATCATTTCCGGCACGATGGTCGACCGGCGCGACCACGTCTTGACTACTTTTTTTTCGTTGCGCACGTTAAGCGCTTCCACCTTCACGCGCAGGTGGTCGTCGACGAACGGACCCTTTTTGAGCGAGCGACCCATCGTTCTCCCTTTCCGGCCTTACCGTACGAACCGCGCTTACTCGTCCACGCGGCGCAGCTTGATCCATTGCGCGCGCCGCACCTTGCGAAAACCGCGCACCGGCCCGGAAACCCGGTGCGATTGCGAACAGAACGGACAGACGAAACGCGTACCCTGCTGGCTGGGCAGCCGTTCCACCAGCACCGCCCAGCCCGGCTTGCAGAAGCGGTGCAGCGCGGGCTCCAGGGGAGGGTTCGCCTTGCCCGCCGGCTTCGGCGCAACTTTAGCAATAGGCTTGGGCGGGCGCGCCACTGCCGCGCGTTTGCGGCCGTGCAGGCGCGACTCGGTGTGCCGCGTGATGCGCGCGCGCTTGGCGGAACGCTTGCCCGCGCGCGAGCGCTCTCGCGCTCCGCCTCCTGCTGTCCGTACGCCTCGCGATGCTCTCATCGTCGCTTCTCCGCACGCCGCAGCGTGCCCCCCGGAAATCAGCCCCGAGGCTTGCGTCCTTGCGCGATCATCCGGTCGGTGCGCTTGTTGTGCCGCGTCTTCGCTCCCAGTGTGGGGAAGCCCCACGGCGTCTGCGGATGATTGCCCTTCACGCGCCCTTCACCGCCGCCGTGCGGGTGATCNNACCGGATTCATGGCCACGCCGCGTACCGTGGGCTTTTTGCCGTGCCAGCGCGTGCGCCCCGCTTTTCCGTACGTTACGTTTTCATGATCGAGGTTGCCGACTTGGCCCACCGTAGCCATGCAATCGACCGCAAACCGCCGCACCTCGCCCGAAGGCAGCTTCACCAGCGCGAGATCGCCCTCTTTGCTCAACAGTTGCGC
>PLJR01000279.1 GCA_003140295.1 Acidobacteriota bacterium | reverse complement strand
TCCTCGTCCACTTCGAGCATGTAGACCGAAACATGCTCGGGCAGGATGCGCAGGAGCTGGCCGACCGACGCCTCCCATGATTCGCGAGTCTGGTGTGCGAGGCCTGCGATCAGGTCCATGCTGATATTGCGAAAACCTGCCGCGCGCAGGAAATCCGCGGCGCGATAGATGTCCTCGCGGCGATGCATGCGGCCCGCGGCGGCCAGCTCGGTGTTCTGGAACGACTGCGCGCCCAGGCTGACGCGATTGATGCCGGCCGACTTCCACGCGGCCGAATTATCGGCGTGAATGGTCTCGGGATCGGCTTCGAGGGTGACTTCAGCCAGTTCGCAAGTAAAATGCGCGCGCACCGCGTCGATGATTCGCGAAAGATCGGCGGGATCGAGCAGGCTGGGCGTTCCGCCGCCGAGATACATCGTATCGACGACACGTCGCCGAGCGTCGCCGGCAGCATGGTCCAGTCCCGCCGCGGAATACAGGGCGGCATGTTCGGTGATTTCTCGTTCGACCGCCTGCGCATACGGGCGGTAGAGGTTTCGCGCCGCCACTCCCGTATGAAAATTGCAGTACGTGCACTTGGTCTGGCAGAAAGGCACTTGCACGTAAATCCCCAGCGAGCTGGGCCGCGAGAGGTTTTCACCGCTCATAGGCATACCGCTCTCGAAAAGATCGTGCCGAATTTATCGACTGGAGGCATCTCATTCGTCGGAAACAATCTTGACTTGCAAGCGCCTCTCGCGCGGCCCATCGAATTCGCAGAAGAAAATTCCCTGCCAGCGCCCCCAATCGAGCTGGCCATCCGCGATAAAAATCGCGGCGGCGGTGCCGGCCAAGGCCGCCTTGATATGCGAGTCGGCATTGCCTTCTGCATGGCGGTAACCTGCATCCCGCGGCGCCAGGCGGTCAAAGGCCATCTCGATGTCGCACGCCACGTCGGGATCATCGTGCTCGTTGATCATCACCCCGGCGGTGGTATGTGAAACGTACAGGTGGCAGATGCCGCTGCGAATGCCCGCGTCCTTCACCAGCCGCGCAACCCGCGCGGTCACGTCCACGAACTGCGTCCGCCGCTCGGTCTTGATGGCTATTTCCGCCATGCCCGTTGGGCCTCGGCGCTCCGTGGCGCTCCTCGGAACGCCAGCCGCAATTTTTTAGCTGAGGGCCGACGCGGACGTTGCGCCATAAAATCCAAACCAAGGTTTCGCCGCGCCCAGGCGGGCATTCACGTTCTTGATGTTCGCCACGCCCTGGTTGGCCAGCCAGTCTTCCAGCGCCTTGATGCCCTGCTTGCCGTAAACGGGAATGCCTTCTTTCCACGTGGCGCGGCCGCACAGCACGCCAGAGAAATTGGTGCCTGCTTCCGTGGCCAGCTCGAGGGTCTCATTAAACGTCTCGTTACTCACGCCCGCAGAAAGATAGATAAACGGCTTTTTCGCGACCGAGGCGGCGCGGCGAAAGTGCTCTTTGGCTTCATCCCGCGAATAGGCAGCCTCGCCTTTGCAGGCGCGGGCGCCCTTGACAAAGGCCATGTTTACCGGCACTTCCACCTTCAAAACGTCCACGCCGTATTGGGGCTTGGAAAACTCCTCCATGCTGCGGGTGACGATGTCGGGCTTCTTGCGCGCGAATTCGATACCCTTTTCGTCCGCGCCCTCTTCATAGCCCACAAATTCGAGGAAGAAAGGCACGTCAGCGGCGGCGCATTCGCCGCCGATGCGTTCCACCCAGGCATGTTTGGTCTCGTTGATCTCGGGCTTATCGGCTGGGGCGTAATACAGCAGGATCTTCACGCAATCGGCGCCCGCGGCGACCAGGCGCCGCACCGAATAATGATCGAGCAGGTCGGGCAACCGCCCGGGCTGCGTATTATCGTATCCGCTTTTTTCGTAGGCCAGAAGGAGGCCCGCGTTCTTCGCGCGAACCTTGGCCGCCGACAAGCCAAATTCCGGGTCGAGCAGAATCGCGCTGGCATGCGGCGTGAGGATGCGGCTGACCGCTTCCTTGAATTCCGCCATCATTTGCGGCGTCACTTCCTTCTTGTCCACGCCTTTTTCCTTGGCGATGGCGCTCATCAACGACCCGCGCTGGTCCATGGCCGCCGCCGCGATCACACCGCGCGAATCCGCAACAGACTTAAGGCCGAGCTGCTTTCCCGGACTGATCTTCATCCCTGCCTCCGAACTGGAATTGTGCTACCCGATGCACCCGACAAAATCACTTTACAGATAAAGAACCTGGTGCTGCGTGGCGCCCGGCGTAATCCGCTCCGTCAGCTCATCCAGCAGATCCATCCCTTGCGCAGCCAGCATGGGAAGGAAACACAAGGTGCGCTCCTGCAAGTTACCATGGGGATACAACCGGCCGGTTAATTCCTTCAAGTGCGCGTCCAGCACCGACGAGCGGAACGACAGCGCGTGCGCCACCTTCCCCTGAAGATTGGTGAATTGGTAGATCATCTTGCCCTCGGCCGTATCGAGCGAGCCGCTGAGCGTGGGATCGAGCTTGGCCACTGGAGCCCGCAAATCCGCCAGGATTTTGCGGAGTTTTTTTTCGCTGGTTTCAAACTGCCGCGTGAGCGCCCGGGGGAGCAGGTCGCGCTCCATTTTCAAGCGCAGGGTTTGCGGACCCTGGAGCAAGGTCGAAAATTCGAGGCCATATTTGCGCAGCAAACGCACCGCGTGTGCGTCCACCAGCGTGAAGCTCGCACGCGGCAGAATCACCGGCATGCGTCCCAGAAGCTGCTGGTACACCGCGGAGGCTTGCGCAAAATAAGCGATTTCGGAAGGACCTGCGACGTAGGCGGCCGTCGCCAGCAAGTAATCCTGAACGATCGGCCGTAACAAAACGTTGGCGCTAAAGCCTTCCGGTGAATCCGCAAGCCATTCCAGCAGTTTGGCAGGCGCGAACACGCGGCGGCCGAGCAGGAATTCCCCATTACGCGCGCGCAAGGTCGAGCGTTCCCCGTCGAGGTTGACGAACACGAGCGTGCTGCTCTCCGCTACTTTTACCTGCGTGTGGAGTCGCGCGCGCTCGAGCACGGCGCTGCGAGCCGTGAGCTCGTGGCGTAGCGCGGCGTGCTGCTCGAGGGCCTGGCGGTAAATCGGTGCGGCCAGGCGGTGCAACTCGGGCGAAAGCGGGTCGAGGAGAATCAGACCGCGGCCCGCAAAGATTCGCGCCAGCAGTTTGCCGAAGGCCGATGCGTACGTTTCTTCCGCCGTGTAACACTCCGCGAGCCACCGCGAAACCTCCGCGGCCGCTGGTCCGTCGAGCATTTCTGCGGCGCGCTCAACCAGCGGCGCCACGTTTTCTCCGAGCAGTACTTCCCCGACGCGGCGAGCGGCCGGCCCCGCCGAGGGAAGTTCCAGCCGCACCGGACCTTCGCGGCCCGGCCAGAGCGCGTGATTTACCTCGGCCAGGTCATGATCCTCCGACGCCAGCCAAAAAATAGCCACAGCGGGCGTACGGNNATGAATCCAGTTCGCTGGCTAAACGGAGAGCGCTTAGCGCCTTATAAATCGTATAACTCGGACCGGAAAATAGCCCGACTTGTTGTCCTGAAACAATGGCCGCCGCACCGGCAGCAAACTTGTCGAGGCTCGCTTCAACCGCTGGATCGGCGCCGAACTGGCGGTTTTGCGCGCGCAGGATGGCCGCCACTTCGCCCCGCAGTTGCCTTGCGGGCGCCGCTGCGCCTGCGACCGTGCCGGCAATTTCGGCAGCTTCCTGCCGTACGGCGTCCAAGGTCGGCGGGCGGCCGTAAAATTGCTCGACCGCCGGAAAATTCTGGATGTATGTGGAATAGAGCTGAGTGGAGTGCGGAATTTCAGTCGCAGGGATACAGTGACACTCCATGGGAACGGCCATCATACATGCCTGCAACGTTCGGGGCAATCACACCTGCCGCAATGAATTGCGCGAGGCGCAAATGCGGCGCGTGGCAGCAAATGAATCGAGTTCGCACCCGCCACCAACGGAATGCCGCGTGTAACCTTCACCAGCNNAAAGGCGGCAAGGGCGGCACGGTGAAAAGCCGCAAGCAGGCCATTGCGATTGGCCTGTCTGAAGCGCGGAAAAAGGGTGCCAAGGTTCCGCAGAAAAAGGCGAGTTGAGCCGATCAGCGGCAGGCGCGCTGAATCAGTCCGCGGACGACGGCTGATTTTGGGTGGCGGCCTTGGGCGCGTGGAGATCCTGCACGGCATTTACCTCAAACGATTGCCCCACTAGTGCGCGGATCCCGCGTGCGGCCGCCCCCGCCGCCGAAAGAGTGGTAATGCAGGGAACCTTGTAACGCACGGCGGCACGGCGAATGGATTTTTCGTCGTAAAAGGATTCGCGGCCCAGCGGCGTGTTGACGATCAGGTCCACGCGCGCAGTTTTAATGAGATCGACGATATTGGGCCGGCCTTCATTGTTCTTGAATACGGCTTCCACTTCGATCCCCGCGGCGGTTAAGGCCGCGGCGGTGCCCCGGGTGGCGAGCAGCTTGAACCCCAAGTCCAGCAAATCGCGCGCCAGCGGCAGCACGTGGCGCTTGTCATGATCGTTCACGCTTAAAAAGATAGTGCCCTTGACGGGCAGGCGCTGGCCGGCTGCAAGTTGCGCCTTGGCAAAGGCTTCGCCGAAACTGCGCGCGATGCCCATGACTTCGCCCGTCGAGCGCATCTCCGGCCCCAGAATCGTATCCACGCCTCGAAACTTGTTGAACGCGAACACCGGAGATTTCACGGAGTGGTAATCGCGCACGGCCAACTCGGAAATGCCATCGTGCTCGATGATGGGCAGGGACATCGAGGAAAGCTTCTGCCCGGTCATCAGGCGCGCCGCCACTTTGGCGAGCGGCACGCCGGTGGCTTTGCTGACGTAAGGGACGGTCCGCGACGCGCGGGGGTTGACCTCGAGCACGTACACCGTTTCGCGCTGGATGGCGTATTGCACGTTCATCAGGCCCACGACGTTAAGCGCCAGGGCCAGCCGCTTGGTGTATTCGCGAATGCGGGCCATGACCGGCGCCGAGAGCGATACCGGCGGCAGCACGCAGGAGGAGTCGCCGGAGTGCACGCCGGCTTCCTCGATGTGCTCCATGATGCCGCCGATCACCACCGTCTCGCCGTCCGCGAGTGCGTCCACATCAACCTCGGTGGCCTCTTCGAGAAACTGATCGATCAGCACCGGCCGCGCGGAGCCCATCAGCGCCGCACGGGAAACGTATTCCTGCACGGTGTGCAAATCGTAAGCAATCACCATAGAGCGGCCGCCCAGGACGTAGCTGGGACGCACCAGCACCGGCAAACCGATTTCCTTGGCCACCTTCACCGCTTCCGCGGGAACCAGGGCCGTTCCAGCGCGCGGCTGCGGAATGCCCAGTTCCTCGAGTAAACGCCCAAAACGGCGGCGGTCCTCCGCCAAGTCAATCGATTCCGGCGCCGTGCCGATAATGTGCACGCCGTTGCGCTTCAGATCGAGTGCCAGGTTGAGAGGGGTTTGCCCGCCAAACTGCACGATCACACCTTGCGGCCGTTCGCGCTCGACCACCGACAGCACATCCTCGAGGGTGAGCGGCTCGAAATACAGCCGATCGGAGGTGTCGTAATCGGTGGAGACGGTTTCGGGATTGCAGTTCACCATGATGGTTTCGTAACCATCTTCACGCAATGCAAACGCGGCATGGCAGCAACAATAGTCAAACTCGATGCCCTGGCCGATGCGGTTGGGCCCGCTGCCGAGGATGGCGATCTTGGGGCGGCTGGTGGTGTCCGCCTCATCTTCATCCTCGTAGGTGGAATACAGGTACGGCGTGAAGGACTCGAATTCCGCGGCGCAGGTGTCCACGCGCTTAAACACGGGTGTGACGCCCGCGGCGGCGCGCCGCTCGCGAACTTTTGCGGGCGTGGTTTTCCATATCTGCGCGAGATACTCATCGCTCGCGCCGCTGCGTTTAGCTTCACGCAGAAGCGGTGGCGATATCGTTTCGACGTTCACCTTCGCGAGGCGGCGGTTGATCGCGGCGATCTCACTGACCTGCCTCAGGAACCACGGGTCTATTTTCGTGAGCGATGCAACTTCATCCAGCGGCAAGCCCCGCTCGATCGCCAGCATCAGCCAGTGAATGCGGTCGGGGCGCGGCGTGGCCAGTTTTTCGCGCAGCAATGACGGTGGCGCATCCGCGGCGGTGGGCGCGCGCCAGGGGGTGTGCGGCTCGAGGGATCGGATACCCTTTTGCAGCGCCTCCTTGAAGGTGCGGCCAATGGCCATCACTTCGCCGACTGATTTCATCTGCGTTCCCAGCGTGGTGTCGGCGCCGGGAAATTTCTCGAATTGCCACTTGGGGATTTTTACGACGACGTAATCGATGGTGGGCTCGAAGCACGCCGGCGTCTTTTGCGTGATGTCGTTGGGAATTTCGTCCAGCGTCATGCCCACCGCGAGGCGCGCCGCGATTTTGGCGATCGGAAACCCAGTGGCCTTGGAGGCCAGGGCCGAACTGCGCGAAACCCGTGGATTCATCTCGATTACGACCATGCGGCCGGTGGCAGGGTCGATGGCGAATTGAATGTTGGAGCCGCCAGTTTCCACGCCCACTTCGCGGATGATCGCCGCCGAAGCGTCGCGCATACGCTGGTACTCCTTGTCGGTGAGGGTTTGCGCGGGCGCCACGGTAATCGAATCACCGGTATGCACGCCCATGGGATCGACGTTCTCGATGGTGCAGATGACCACGAAGTTATCGCGAAAATCGCGCATCACCTCGAGCTCGAATTCCTTCCAGCCGAGCACCGATTCCTCGACCAGCGCTTCGTGCACCGGGCTGGCATCGAGCGCGAATGCAATCCCTTCGGAAAATTCCTCGCGATTGTAAGCAATAGACCCACCCGTGCCGCCGAGGGTGAACGACGGCCGGATCACGACCGGGTAGCCGAGCTGATCGGCCAGCCGCAGCGCGTCTTGCGTCTCGTTCACGACGGCCGATGCGGGCACGTCGAGGCCAATCTTGCGGCACGCATCCTTAAACCACAGCCGGTCCTCGGCAACTTTGATCGCGCGCAGCGAAGCGCCGATCAGCTCCACGCCGTGCCGCTCGAGCACGCCCGCTTCCGCCAGTTCTACAGCCAGATTGAGGGCGGTCTGGCCGCCAACGGTGGGCAGCAGCGCTTCGGGTTTTTCCCGGGCGATGATTTGCTCGAGCACGTCGACGGTGAGCGGCTCGATATAGGTGCGGTCGGCGACCTCGGGATCGGTCATGATCGTGGCCGGGTTGGAATTCACCAGCACCACGGTATAACCGTCGGCGCGTAACGCTTTACATGCCTGGGTGCCCGAATAATCGAACTCGCAAGCTTGTCCGATCACGATGGGGCCCGAGCCGATAATCAGGATTTTCTGGATGTCGGTGCGCTTGGGCATGGGGCGCTAGTCCGGCCGCCCCGCTGGTTTGCGCGCCGCCCGGTCACGGCTGGCGTGCTTCGCGGTTCCCTGCTCGTTCATCATGTCGATGAAATCGCGGAACAGGTAGTGCGAGTCGTGCGGCCCGGGAGAGGCTTCGGGATGGTACTGCACGCTGAAAAACGGGAGCGAGCGGTGGCGTATCCCTTCGTTGGTGCCGTCGTTGAGATTCAGGTGCGTAACCTCGACCTCGCTTGCAGGCAGCGATTCGGGGTCCACGACGAAGCCATGATTTTGCGCGGTGATTTCCACGTGTCCGGTGCGCAGATTCTTCACCGGGTGGTTCGATCCGTGGTGGCCAAATTTCAGCTTGTAGGTCTTGCCTCCCAGCGCGAGGCCGCAAAGCTGGTGCCCCAGGCAGATGCCGAAAATCGGGACGCGCCCCAGCAGTTTGCGAATCGCTGCAATGGCGTAAGTAACCGGCTCGGGATCGCCCGGGCCATTCGAGAGAAAGACGCCATCGGGATTGAGCGCGAGCACGTCTTCGGGGGAAGTTTGCGCCGGCACGATGGTGACGTCGCAGTGGCTATCCACCAGGAGGCGCAGGATATTTTGCTTGATACCGAAATCGTAGGCCACGACGCGATGGGGCGCGGCGTTCTTGTTTTTGTCGCGCTCGCCGCGCTGGCCGGGCTCGTTGTTCTCGCCGTTTTTGCCGGGCTCGCCGCGTTTGCCGATCTCGCCGCGCCGACCGGGCTTGTGAGTTTCCGTCTCCGTGCCAGAAGCGTTATGCCCGGCGGCGGATTTCTGCCAGGAGGTGGCGGCGAGCTCGATCGAGCCGCGCGTCCACGGATAAGACTTTTCGCAGCTGACCCGACTAGCCAGCTCGAGTCCGGCCATTGTGGGCAGTTGGCGCGCCTCGAGCACGAGCTGCTCGGCAGAGGTACCATCAGTGGCCACCACGCCGCGAAGCGCACCCACCTTGCGGATGTGCCGGACGAGCGCGCGCGTGTCCAGATCCCAGATTACGGGAATATGGTGACGGCCGAGATACGCGTGCGCGGTTTCGGTCGAGCGCCAGTTCGACGCAAGATCGGAAAATTCGCGCACCACCAAGGACTCGATGTAGGGGCGCGCCGATTCCTCATCGTCGAGGTTTGTGCCTACGTTTCCAATGTGCGGATACGTCAGGCAAACAATCTGTCCGGAATAACTGGGATCGGTGAAAACTTCCTGGTAACCCGTGAGGCTGGTATTAAAAACGACTTCTCCACCGCGGCGCGTGCGAGCCCCGGCTGCGCGCCCGTTAAAAACCCGCCCATCCTCGAGTGCGAGGATGGCGGGACTTGCGGGCGTCTCGGTCAGCGGGCCCTCCGTGGGAACGCGTCGCTAAAAAAGTTCGTGCGCTAAAAAATAAAAATGTTCGTGCGCGCCTACTTTACCACCGCATCGGCCGACGCGGATATGGTTCCGAAGTGATTCCAAGGCCAATAGGCAAAAACGGCCTTGCCGTAAATAAATCCCGCCGGGACGGGACCGAAGATCCGGGAGTCGTTCGAGCTGATGCGGTGATCACCCATTACAAAGTATTCATCGATCGGGACGCGGGAGGGCCCGTACGCGGACATGTCCACAAACTGCGGCGGCACGTAGGACTCCTGGAAAGGTTTCCCGTTGATGTATACGCGTCCGCTGCGCACCTCCACCTGATCGCCCGGCAAGCCCACCACGCGCTTGATGAAAGACTTGCTGCGGTCCAGCGGATACCAGAAGACGATCACGTCGCCCCGCTCGATGGGCTCGAAGTGATAAACGAACTTGTTGATGAAGATGCGCTCCTGATCGGAGAGCAGGGGCGCCATGCTGGTGCCTTCGACCTTCACGGGCTGGTAGAAGAAAACGATGATGATCATGGCCAGGCCCAGGGCAATTACCAAGTCGCGGGCCCAAGCCTTCAACTCGCGGTGTAAACCGGAGGGGGATGGTCGCTCGGCGTTTTCCAGCGGAGTGGAGTGGACGGTCTGCTCCATAATATTCGGTGGATCGGTTATTTATACCATGCGAGAGTATGACGCGCCAACACTGGTTTCGTTAGCATTGGGGAAATAGCTTACGGCCGCGTTCTGAAAGCAGGCGGATGCGGCCTACATACTCCGCCCAACTTAATAAGATGCGTGAAGCAGGCCAAAAGCTGCGCTTACGCTCACGTCTTCCGACGGCTTAATTCGTCGAGATAAAGGGTCATACGTCGGGGGGTCATACGTCGAAATATAAATGGGCGGCGGCCAGCCCGGCGGCTACTGCCGTCTCCGTACGCAGGATGTTACCGCCGAGCGACACCTCGACGAAGCCTGCGGCCGCGGCCGCCGCAAACTCGGAATCGGTCCATCCGCCTTCCGGGCCCACGGCTAGGGAGAGTTTTACTGGGCCGGCCGGCGGGCCCGCCTCGCGCAGCGGTGCTATGGCCGGCGATGAGTGCGCAAGGCCAGGCACTGCTGCTGCCGCGAAAGCATGGCGTAACGGAGGCGCTGAGCTACGCTCAGAAAGCAGCACGCGTATCTCTTCTGTCGTTATTTGGCCTGTCGTTATTTGGCCCGCCCGTATTTCGGGTGTCCATATTTCGGCCGGGGGCGCGGATTGAAAGGCGTCGGTCGAGCGCACCAGTGGAAGCAATTCCGGCAGGCGCCGGCATCTGGCCTGCTGTGCCGATTCGCGGATGATTCTGCGCCATCGGTCGGCGCGCTTCGCAGCGGCAGCAATCAAATTGGGTTCACTGCGCGCGGCGGCCAACGGGACGATAAATTCCGCGCCAAGTTCCACGGCCTTCTCGAGGGCCCATTCAAAGCGATCGAATTTCACGATGGCGAGCAGCAACGTGACGTGCAAGGAGCTCTCCGGCGCTTCCACCGGCGAAATCAGCGAGAAAGTGATTTCTTCAGGGGCGACACGCTCGACCTTGGCCAAATGGACGGCATGGCCGTCGCTCAGCTCATATAGCTGGCCGGGCTCGGCGCGCAGGACGCGGCCGAGGTGATGGGCGGCTTCGCCGGCCAGACGCGCTGTGCCATTGGCAAATTCATCGACGAAAAATCGGCGCCTCACGGTTCCCTTTCAGGCCAAACATCGATCGCAGGAACGCCCTGCGATAGTTCGTTTCAGTTCGAGGATCGGACAAAGCCCCACTTTTGCATCATTTTTGTAGCGCCCTCGCCGGGCGCGTACGCAAAAATGGGCACCCCCCCCGCAAAAAGCTCATTTGAGTCATGTTTTGAAGCCCCCTCGCCCGGCACGCTGCGAAAATGCGGCCACCCAGAAAAACCCTTGCGCAAACGGCGGCTACCCCGTTCAGTGGGTAACATATTACCAGGCGCTATACCCCCGGCAGTTTGTATGTGTTTGAAGGCACCTGAGTTACGTTTTTAGGCGTTTGTAATTTGCTCATTTCACAGAGGTTATAAAGCGCGATCGGCACGGTTGCTCGTTATCAGGTTCTAACCTTTGTCTGATGGTTTCATGGTCGTTTTCCTTATTGGCGGCTGCGCACTCATATAACATTTGTGATGTGACTAACAAGAATGCCGCGGTAATCGCTACAGCGGGCGTCACTGGCATTTTGCTACTCGCCACGATGCCGTTTGCGGCGGATTTGCGCCGGGAGGCGTCGGTTGTTCCGCCTGATCCGGCGGTGCACGTCATTGTGGATACTGACGCGGGCGCCGATGACTTGATGGCGATTGCCTTTCTGCTTTCTCGCGGCGATGTACGCGTGGAGGCTATCACCGTCGTAAACGGGGTGGCCCACGTTAAACCGGGGGCACAAAACATTCTGCGGCTTCTGGCTCTCGCCGGCCATTCGGAAATTCCGGTATATGCGGGGCGCGAGCGGCCGCTTACCGGCTCCGCCGAATTTCCTGCCGCGTGGCGCGAGGCGGCGGACACGTTGCCGGGCGTCACACTGCCGCGTGCGGCGGGAGCGTTGCAGAGCGAGCCTGCCGCGCAATTTTTGGCGAAGCGTTTTGCCGACACACTTCATAGCGTGCGTGCGCATCGCGTGCGGGGCCAGCGAGTGCGGTTGCTGGCACTTGGCCCGTTGACAAATATCGCCAGCGCGCTCGACTTGACGGCTACTCCCCCGAAGGGCGTCAGCGAGATGGTGGTCATGGGAGGCGCCATCGGCGTCCCCGGAAACTTGAGCGACGGCGGACCACCGCCCAACGGCAACACCACCGCGGAATGGAACATGTTCGTCGATCCGGTGGCGGCCGCGCGCGTGTTCGGCGGCAGCTGGAACGCGGCGGCGAGCACATCCGTTAAAAAGGTTCCGGCGCCAGAAATTCGGCTGGTGCCGCTGGATGCCACGAACCAAGTGCCCATCGACTCGGCGTTTCTGGCGCGGATCGAGCGTGAGGCGCGGACCCCGCTCGCGCGATTTGTCGCGCAAGTCCTGGGCACGAACCGCAGCCTGATTGCGCAACGCGCATATTTCGCGTGGGATCCGCTGGCAGCCGTGGCGCTGGTGCATCCGGAGATTTTGCGGACGCGTTGTCTAGCCATCGGGGTGGCCCGAGAGGCGCATGACGCGGGGCGCATAATTGAATTGCAGGGCGAACTGCATGGGGAACTGCCACCGCAAGCGCCTAATGCGTGCGTGGCCGTGGGCGCCGACGCGCAGGCATTTTACCGGATTTTCCTGGGCGCGCTCGAAACGGGAACGCCGCCGCGCTAGCGGCGCGGGACGGTTTTCAACTTCCAGGAGCTCGCTAACTGCTGCAAGGCGCGGCGCCGTTCGCGGGTGAGCTTGCTCGGCGTGACCACGCGCACATTCACGTAGAGGTCGCCGTTGACCGCGGTCGTGGAGTGGCATTTCTCCGCGGCGGCCTATCCGAAGATGTCTTTTACTTTCTCGAAGAGAGACGAATCGCGCTGCGCAGGGCGGTTTTCAACTTCCAGGAGCTCGCCTAACTGTTGCAAGGCGCGGCGCTGTTCGCGGGTGAGCTTGCTCGGCGTGACCACGCGGACATTCACGTAGAGGTCGCCCTTGCCGCCACCGTGCGGGTCGGGAAGGCCTTTGCCCTTCAGGCGGATGGTCGAGCCGGTTTGCGTTCCTTCCTCGATGGAAACTTTTTCGTCGCCGGAAAGGCCGGGGACGGTAATCTCCGCTCCCAACGCGGCCTGCGTGATGCTGATCGGAATCGTGCAGTAGAGGTCCGCGCCGCGGCGCTCGAAAAAGGGATGGTCGGCGACTTCGAGAACGATGTAGAGATCGCCGGCGGGACCGCCGTTCGCGCCTTGCTCGCCTTCGCCGGGAACACGGATACGCGTTTGCGAATCGACGCCGGGCGGGATGCGCACGTCAATGGTGCGCGTGCGCTCGATGCGTCCCGAGCCGTGACATTCCGGGCATTTCGCGCGAATCACCTGGCCTGAGCCCTGGCAGGCGGGGCAGGTGCGCGAGATGGAGAAAAACCCCTGCTGGTAATGGAGCTGGCCGCGGCCCTTGCAGGATTCGCAAGTAACCGCTCCGGTGCCGACTTTGGCGCCGGTTCCTTTGCAAGCGCCGCATAATTCCTGGCGGGGGATGCGAATCTTGGTGGTGACTCCGGCGGCGGCTTCCTCAAAGCTGAAGCGCATATCGTAGCGGAGATCGGCGCCGCGCTGGACGCGGGAGCGCCCACGGCCTCCTGCGCCGCGGCCAAAGACATCTTCAAAGCCAAAGAAATCGCCGAAGACATCCTGGAATTCGTCAAAAATGCTGCGATTGAAATCGGTGCCCATGCCGGAAAGGCCGGCATGGCCGAAGCGGTCGTAGGCGGCGCGTTTCTGCGCATCGGAGAGAACGCTGTAAGCTTCGGTGGCCTCACGGAATTTTACTTCGGCAACGTCTTTCTTTTCGGGATTGCGGTCCGGATGCCATTTGAGCGCGGCTTTACGGTAGGCCGACTTGATTTCGTCGGAAGTGGCGGTGCGTATGACGCCAAGGACTTCGTAATAATCGCTCTTCACTTGCGCAGCCATGATGAGTTACCGGTATCCTTGAATAAATTTGGTGCGAGCCCTGTGGTGCTGACTTCGTCCCATCTTAACGCCGCCCGATGGGTACGGCCAAAAGTCATCGCCACCATATTGTCCGGACGCGCAATGCGTCCCGTGTCGCCCGGATGCTTAATGTTTCCCCTGCCGCACGTCCCGTAGTCGGGGGCTCTGAATGCGTCCCGTGCCCCTCGTCCCCTTGGGGGGCGCTCAATTCGTTCCGTAGCGTGCCGCGGACGGCCGGTCTCCGGTCGCACCGGTGTGAACGGCTACGCGGACGATGCTGGGCCGCAGCACGCGACCGTGAAATATGTAGCCGTCCTGGAGGACCTCGACGATAGCGCCGTCGGGATAGTCGGGAGTTTCCACGCGCTCGACAGCCTGGTGGAAATGCGGATCGAAGGTAGCGCCCTCCGCAGCGATGCGTTCGACCCCGTGCTTGGCCAGGGTGTCCCACAACTGCCGATAAATAATTTCCAGACCCTTGCGGTATTCCTCATACGCCGGATCATCATGAGCTTTAAGAGCGCGGTCGAAAGCATCGAGCATCGGAAGGAGCTCGCCGATCAGCCGGCCGACGCCGCGGCGGTGCTCTTCCTCGCGCTCGCGCTCGATGCGTTTGCGGTAATTCTCGAAGTCGGCCTGGCGCCGGACCAGGGTCTGCATCAACTCGTCCTTTTCGGCTTTGAGGCGCGCCAATTGCGCGGCCAAGGGGCCGGCCGTCGTCTCCGGGGCGTCGGGCGCATCGGGCACCTGCGCCGCGGCGTCCGGATCGGTGGCAGATCGAGTGCCGCGGTCAAATTCGAGGATGACCTTCTTCGGTTCCTTGGAATCCTCTTTGGGACTCTCTTTGGAACTNNGGGTTGTCCCGGCCTTCGTTGTCGTGCGATCGGTGGTTGCTCATAAGATTTCGTCCGGTTCCGCGGAATTTTCCGCTGTCAGGTGCGGCTTAGCATTTCGCTAAAGGCGCGCGCCACATAGGCGACCGCCGTAATCGCGCGTTCATATTCCATGCGCATAGGTCCCAAAACACCGAGCGAGCCCTGAGCCTGATCGCGCACCAGATAAGGAGCGGTGATAAGCGAGAGGTGCTCGCCGGCGGAATTAATTTCCTTGACGCCGATTTGAATGTGCAGGGGCTCGGGAGTCTCGATGCATCCGTTAAGAAGCGTGACCAGCATCGTTTTTTCCTCGATCGCTTCGAGCAGCTCGCGCAAAGGCTTGGCTTGGGCCAATTCCGGGCTGGAAGCGAACTGCGCGGTGCCCTCGACATAGACCTGGCGCGCCTGGCCGCCTTCGAGGAGCGCCGGGTCGCACAACTCCAGCGCCGCGGGCAGCAATCGGCCGTAGCGCTCGCGCTCGGACGCCAGCTTGGCAAGCAAGTCGGCGCGAATGGCTTCGAGAGTCCAGCCGCCGTAATGGCGATTCAAGTAATCGGCGGTGCGATCGAGCTCGGCCTGCGTAAACTCCTGTTCGGGCCGCACGACTTTGTCACGAGTGGCGCCACCTGCGGAAATGAGCACGACCACCACGCGGCCATCGGGCAAGCTGAGGAAGCGAATGTGCTCGAGCAGGCTGCGCGCGAGAGGCGGCATAACGATGATACCGATTCCGCGGGACACTTGCGCGAGCACGCGCCCGGCCCGCTCGGTGACTTCTTCGGGCGTGGTGGCGGCGTCGAGCTCGCTGCGAATCCACTTGCGATCTTCTTCGCTAAGCGTGGCCTTGGGGGCAATTTGTTGCGCGAAAAAGCGATAGGCCGCCGCCGTGGGCACGCGTCCAGCGGAAGTGTGGGGCTGGTAGAGATAGCCGGCTTCCTCGAGGTCGGCCATGACGTTGCGGATGGTCGCGGAACTTAGCCCTTCGGCGTGGGAGCGTGAGACCGCCAGGCTCGACACCGGCTCGCCGGTCTCGACGTAGGTGCGCACGATACCCGCGAGAATCTGCTGGTTGCGCCCGGACTGGAGGAGAGAATCGGCCATTTTTATTGGGGCCCCACTTTATTTTGCACTGAATGGGAC
>PLJR01000357.1 GCA_003140295.1 Acidobacteriota bacterium | reverse complement strand
CGTCGTCCTGCAGAAGCGCGGTGAGTTCGCGATACGCGGACCAGGCGCGGGCGACGGCGCGCTCGAATATTTCTGTGGCGCTGGGGATTTCGGTGGCGCCGGGGAAATTGCCGAGAGACGGGACGTAAGCCAGGGCGCGGTCGAGGCGCACGTAGCGCTGACTTTGCTGCTCGGAATTATAAAAAGGATGCGCGTGCAGAAACGACCAGACGAACTGGCGGCTGACGTTTTCGAGNNGCTGATAAACGGTGTGATGGCCGGCGAAGAAGGTGGCGGCACCGATGGTGGTGCGCTGCTTGTCGGTGATTTCCTCGGGCGAAATCAGGCGCGGCGCATAACAGGTGCGCGCAGCGGCGATGGCCGAGTCGTAAGGATGCGCGAAGGAATTGCGCAGCGTGACGCGCGGGACGGCCGGCTCGACGATGGGCGCAACGGCGGGATCTCCGATAGGCTGCGGGGCTGACCCGGCAACGGGGACGCGCACCGGCGCGCCATCGTTTTTATTTTGAGAAGTGGATGGCGACGGCGTGGCTATACTCCGCGAGGATTTTACACCGCCAGCATGCCGCAGGACAGCGCCGTCCGCCGAATCCGGATTATTTCTTTTTGGCCTTCGCGGCTTCCACCGCTTCAGCCGCCTTGGCGTATTTGCGGTTGAAGCGCTCGACGCGGCCGGCAGTGTCCAAAAGTTTCTGTTTGCCGGTGAAGAAGGGATGGCAGCTCGAACAGATTTCCACGCGGACCAGATCGCCTTTCTGCGTGGAACGGGTTTTGAAACTGCTGCCACAGGCGCAATGCACGGTGACTTCGTGATAATCGGGATGAATACCGGGTTTCATGGGGGCTCCAATGCGCCGGCCGGTCTGCGCGGCTCCCCGTGGTGGGGAATTACGGCCGCGTCGCTTGGCCAGCGACAGCCATTGATGATACGCGAATCTTGCGAAGTTTCCAAATGCGCGCCGCAGCGTCTCGGCGCAGCACATAAGTCGGTAGTAAATAATATGTCCGGTGGAATCACCGAGTAAGATCGTCCCCATTCCGGGGGAGGGCGCGACGTCTCTTGCCGGAGATACTGCTTCATCTCAACGTGCATTCGGGGGCGGTCGGCACGGCTGATTAAGAGATATTTTCCATGGTTGAAATGTAGGAGCTGTGGACTTCTATCCGTCACAGACTTGGTGATCGTTTTCTGTCTTGGTCCGATGAGGCGCAACCGCCTAGAGTGCGATTGAACGGCACGGTCGGGTCAGAAACTGTAGCTGAAACCGGTCGAGAATACCGGCCAAAGTGAGTAGTAAAATTTTGCCGACGCGTTACGGTTGTACTTCGCCTGCTGCGCTTTGATGTTGCTTTGCACGAGGGGATCGGTTGCGGCGTTCACGCACAAGACGCCGCTGCTGCTGGGAGGCACGCAGGCGCTGCCGGCCAGTCCGAAACCTATTTTTGGCGATCCCTCGTACTCAAACCCAAAGTCCTCATTGATACTCCAATGCCTTCTGTGGCCGCGCGGAACCAGATTTCCCGTTCCAATGAGGATTTCCGGTGCGACCCTGTTGAATTTGACGGTCAGATTACCGGTAATGGGGCCGTTCGCACTGGTGGCGTCACCACTTTCGTAAGTTGTGCCGCCAATGGTGAAGGTCTGCCCGCCAGGAATCGAAATATTCACGTTGGCATTGTTACCGTTATAGACCAATAGTCCGGGGCTGAGGTGAAAAGAGCCCACGAGAAAAAAATCTACATGTGCTTCCGCCGATCGGAACCGCGCTTGTCCGGCGTAGTCGATGCCATTGATCGTGACGTTGTGGCGGATGCTAAGCGCGTTGAAACCACCGCGCACATTTACTCTGTTGGCCACGCGGACGGCAACCTCACCGCCAAGGCCCAAGGTCGAAAACCTGACGCCGATCCCCACCCTCGGCCCCTCCGAAGTGCTCGCCACTTGAGCGGGGAGCGCGCTGGGCTCCGGACCGGACGGGGCCTCCGGTTGATCTTTATCTGCTGTGACGGTCGCGTCGGAAATGGCGTCCTGGGGCGTGCCATCAGCGCCGGGAACAGTAAAGCCCGCATCGCTCGACGTACGCGTGGCGGCAGATTGGGAAAAGGAAGAGCTCGGGAGAAAGGCAACAAGGGCCAGCAGGACGACTGCGAACAAGGGTAACCTTTTCATTTTGCGCTCCAGAGGTACGTACTCTCGATGGTGCAATTTGAACAAAAAAATCCTCCGTCAACCATATTCCTGTTTTCGTGTGTGTCCGAAGAATGCACGATTGGACGGTGCGTTTTGACTTAGATTTTGCGCATGTCGGATAAGGTTGCACGTTGGATGGGATGAAGGCGTTGATTCTTAGCGCGTTCAGATCGATGCGGTCCTGCAGGTCGAAAATAATCAAGACAATTTCGTACGAAGCAAGAGAGCGGCTGGCGCGGGGCGAGGAATTTAAACAGTCAGTTCACTTCGCCTCATCTTGTTGTCCAACACGTTGCCGGCGGCGCACCGCGGCGGCGAAAGCTTTCCAGACCTCGCGATTCCCGGCGTATTCCTGCAGCATGCGCTCGGGATGAAATTGCAGTCCCACCAGGAACGCGGCTTGCGGATCGTAGTAGGCCTCGATCAAACCGTCATCGGCAAGGGCCATGGGGCGGAAGCGCGGAGCCAATTCGCGAATTCCCTGGTGATGATAGCTGTTCACGCGTAGTGTTTTCCGGCGATACCAGTGCGCGAGAGGAGTTCCGGGAGAGACGGAGACGGGATGACGGTAGGCATCATAATCGTGATAGTTAATGTGCGGGCGGTGCGACGCCTTTTCCTTTTGCACGTCCCCGTAGAGCGTGCCTCCGCAAACCACGTTCAACAGTTGCGATCCGCGGCAGATGCCCAGGACGGGGATCTCGCGGCGCAGGGCGTGACGCAGCAGGCGAATCTCGATTTCGTCTTTGAGGGCATGCGTCTTTTCAAGGTATTGAAAATTGGCTTTCCGGGCCGCGAAACGCTGCGGTTCGACATCTTCGCCTTCCACGAGCAGGAGGCCGTCCATGCGTTCCATGTATTGCGGAAGGCAGGCCGGTGTGCCGGCAACTACGGGGACGATTACGGGCAGGGTGCGCAAGCGGATGAGAAGTTCGAGATGCAACTCTCCAACGTAGTCGATGAATTTGTTCTTGCGGGTGGTGCGACGGGCGCCGACGAGAACAACCGAGCGGTTCATCGCATCAGCGTCTGCAGCGCTTGCACGAGCCGGGTGTCCTTGTCGCGGCCTTGCGAGGCGACGCGGATATGAAAGGCGTCCATGCCCAGCTTATTCGAGCAGTCGCGCACGTACATCTGATGTTCGGCGAGCAGGCGGGCCTGGAGCTCGGTGGCCGTCAGGCCATTGCGGATCTTGAAAAGCACGAAATTTGCGCCCGTAGGATAGACATCCAGTTGCGGGATCGCGCACAGGGCGTTGTAGAGCCAGCGAACATCGCCGATCAAGCGCTTGCGGGCCTCATGATAGGCGGCGTCGGTCTGGGGCAACAGAGACAGGAAATATTGCGCGAGCGTGTTCAAATTCCACGTGGGCACGAAGCGGCGCAGACGATTCAGAACGAAAAGGTTGGCGCTGTAGCAATATCCCAGCCGCAGGCCCGGCACGCCGCAGTGCTTGCTCATGCTGCGTACGATCAGGAGATTGGTAAACTGGTCGGCGACCGGGAGGAGGCTGGGAACGGGGTCGCCTGCGAAGTCGATGAACGACTCATCGACGATCACCAGCTCCAAATCGCGCGCCTGGTGCAAAAATTCAAGCATCTCTTCGAGCGGGATGAACTGGCCGGTGGGATTGGCCGGGTTGATGACCAGCAGACACTCGAGTTTTCGTTGGTGCACCCACGCTAAATAATCTTCGAGGCGAAGTTCATACCGGTTCTCCGGATCGAGCGGGTAGAGTTCGGCATCGCGCTGGTCCTTCA
Source organism: Acidobacteriota bacterium (assembly GCA_003140295.1). Taxonomy (GTDB): domain Bacteria; phylum Acidobacteriota; class Terriglobia; order Acidiferrales; family UBA7541; genus Palsa-189. The sequence continues at coordinate 10,879 of PLJR01000357.1, read as the reverse complement.
TCTTCTCGATGTATTCGCCGAAGGTCGGGATGGGGACGGCGATACGGTCGATCAAGGTCATGTCAATCAGGGCGATCAGTTCGGTCGCGCCATTGCCGATGATCAGGCGCTCGGGATCGACGTGCAGGACGGCGGCGAGATTTTTCTGGCTCATCAGCGGATTGCTCGAGGGATAGGACTTGATCAGGTTCAGGAGGTTGCGCTGCAAATCCTCCAGCATCTCGCGCGTGGGGTAATACGGATTGGCGATGAAACAGAAATCGACGATGTCTTTGGCTTTTTCGTAGCCGAGCAGGTCGGCAATCGCGGGTGAGTGCGAAGTCTCGTAAAAGAGATGCCGCTTCAGCTCGGCCGCAGAATCTGCCTGGAGCGCGTTTCCAACCATTGTGTTCTTCATCCGGAATTTCCGTTTTGAGATTGCGTTGGGCCGGAAAGCCCCTGAGCGATGGTCCCACGGGCCCGAACGTCGCTAACTAAACGATAATGCACCACGCGGAACAATTTGGTCTACGCGAAAGGCGTTCCAGTGTATAACGTGACGCTTCGCCTACGCGGTGTTAAGCAGCGTCACCTCACCTGCGACCAAGGTGCGGAACGTCAACGAATAGTGCAGGGACGGGACAGGTGCAATGCTGTGCTCCCACAATTTGCGGGATTCCCCTGTCAATAGGTATACGGAGCCAGGCTCAAGGATTTGCGAGGCCCTGGTCCAGCCCTTGCCGCTGCGTCTGCGAAAGCGCATCTTGACTGTGGAGACCAGGGAAACGCCCACGACGTCATCAAACTCAGGTTTGTGCCGATGCCATCCGATCCCGGCTCCGGGTCGATATTCATTGATACCGACCTGCCGAAAGTCGTCAAGCGCACGTCCAGCGAACTCGGCGACTTTGAGGAGGAGGGCGTCGAGAAATCGCGGCGGGCTGTCAGCCAACTGCAGTCCTCCACGAGCGTAATCGTAACGAAGGCCAAAGGAAGCCGTGCGCCGGTTTCCGAGATGGCCATGAAATTCGAAAGGCTTCAAGGGGAGATTGCTGAGCGCGGTTACCAGGGCATGTTCTTCCACTTCGCTGATCAGCGCAGGGTGATAGCGAAGCCCCGGTATCAGGGCGTCGGACGGCGAGTTCGACGGCGGAAACAATGATTGTTGATTTGAAATGGCGAGCTCCCGTAAACCGAAGCGAAACGATCGTATCGAGGCTGGCGTTCTCCGTTCAATCCGGGAACAACCGTATTGGCTACGGCGTTTAGCCGCAGCGTTAAGGACCCCAAAGTAAGATTGGCCTCGGGTCGCTGACGAATTAGGATCATCCGCAGTCTGAACATGACATTTCGCTGATTACTAAAACCGGACATTTTATTGCCAAGGCCACCACTGCACAGCGCAACTGTTGCCTGCCCGCGGTACCTTTGCGGTATAGTGACGGGTTATGTACGTCGTGGTGGCGTCCGATACGGGGACAAATCGATCGGTGACGGGGGCCGATCGCTTCAACCTGCATGCCGATCCGGTGGCCGTCGAGCGGATTGCCGCGGCGCGCGAGCATGCGCCGCTGCGCTCGTTCCTGGCCAATGTCAACGCCAGCGGCTCCGTCTTTGCGACCATCGCGTGCAAGATTTGGAGTGCGACGGAGGCGGGCGGCGCCGAAACCAAGATTTTTGCTTCGTACATCGACGTGATTTTCCTGCAGGAATCAACCAATTTTGGGTGCGGGCCGCACGAAGATTTGGCGCGGCGGCTGGCGCAACTGCTCGAGCGGGAGCCGGGCGAGGCGCTACGCGCGGAGTTGCGCATTTCTCCCATCGTATTTGCGGCGGACGAGGACGGATTTTGCTTGCGCATAATTCTTTACGCCCAGGGCGAAACACTGGAACACGCGCGAGTGCGCTGGGGCCTGGGCCTGGCGCGCGTGCAACAGGCGCTGCTATTCGTGGCTCGGGAGCTGCGGCGGGCNNACGGTGTTCCAGGTGCCGAACCGGAAATACTCTAAGAGCAGCGGCGCTAAGTAACGAAGGCGCAACCTACGCGCATCTGCCCGCCTCCACTATGTATCTGATAGAGCCGCTTTAGGCTTACGCGCACCGGAGGCAAAATCGGCACGCGCAAAACGGCAAAAAACATCGCGCCGAAATCCTCGCCCACCCCGATTTCGAGAGCCACGCCCCCGTAGCCCAAATCCAGAACCTTGACGATGCCAGTGCCGTGATCGGTTAGTTCGGCATGAGCCCGAGTGCCCGCGAGCGATACGCGCTCCCATTTTCTGCGTTCTGGTCCCGAGAAAACGGGGTGGGCCGGATCGGGGGGAGAATTATTGGCGCGGGCCTGCCGAATAGCCGCCGGAGGATGAATTTCCAGGGGCGGAATCACGCCGCTCCCAACGGGATGAAGGTGCGAGTGCGACCCCGGGGACTGCGACGCGAGTGCCGGTGGAGCGGACGTGGGTGTCTTTACTGTCTCCGATGCGGGCGCTGCGAGTGTGTTGGATGCGGGTGTGTTCGATGTGGGCGGGGCCTGCGATCTAAGCACATGCTTCATTTCGTAAAGGCGCTCGTCGGCGATGCGGATCAATGTTTCTCTTTGATCGCCATCGAGGGGGTAAATGGAAACGCCAAAGTCCAGGCCCAGGCCCACGCTCATTTGCATCGGCTCGATGGCGGTGGCGAAGTTTGCGCGCAGCCGGCGTGCGAGGGCGCCGGCCTGTTCGGTATCAGATTGAACCAGCAAGAGAGCAAACTCATCGCCCCCGATCCGAAAGGCGTAGTCGGAGGTTCGCAGCGACTTCTTAAGGGTGGTGGCGGCCACCTGTAGCAAGGCGTCGCCGCGCGGATGTCCGTAGAGATCGTTTACTTCCTTAAAGCGGTGCAAGTCCAAAGTCACAAGCGCGAGGTGTTGATCGTAGCGCTGGGCGCGATTGAGTTCCCTTTCAAACTGCTCCTCAAAAAGGCGCCGGTTGTAAAGGCCTGTGAGGGGATCGGTCACCGCGTTGATCTGGAGTTTTTTAAGGTCCTCGTACTCCATCAAAACGGGCAAGCGCAGATAGCTCATGGAAGCCAGAACGTCGACCATACCGGTCTTGAGCGAAACTGGCGCGGCTAAAGCTTCGGTGAGCTCGCGGCGGCGTTCGAGAATGCGATCCCAGCAATCGACGGCGGAGGTCTCGGTTAAATCGAGCTGCGCAACGGCCTTAAAAAACCGCTGAAGAAATTGTCCGCGAGCGGGGCGGTCCAAATTCTCCAGAGTTTCGGCCAGCAATTCGAAAAAAGGGTCACCGGGGCTAGGCGTTGGCACGGTCGTGCAAAGACTCCAGGTCCCCCGGGACAAGGGGCAGCAAATTCAGTTTAACATACAATATATATCGCGCATGTAACATCCGGCGTACGCGTAACTATCAAGGTAGCACGCAGGTAACCATCCTCGCCCGCGTCCCAGAAGTGCAGGATGCGGTGGCAGGTATACCAATCGTGCTAGCCCAACTAGTCCCACTGTTACGCGCAAACAGGCCATCGATGGAAATCAGCTTTACGGCAGTGGCAAAGCTTTTCACACGGCCGACGGCAAAATGGCCCCGACACTTATAACCGCGTTCGAGGTTGGATTTCAATCGAGGATCTTGAGAAATTAGCGGGCGGCGAGATGTTCTTGTCTCATTGAACGGATGGTGCAGGACATGTGCCGGCATTGGGTAGTATCGGGAAGCGTCTCGGCAAGGCAGCGAGCCGGATGAATGAACCCGACAGCACCGTGAATCTGATGCTCGGCAACTGGCCGGGCGGAGCGAGCGCCGCTTGGCGACCGAGGCTGCGTAGCACTTGTGTCGAGGATTATTTATGTCGGTGTTGGGGTGAGACGCACGAAGTTCAGCCGGCTTTTGGTTTCCGCTAGTGCGTCAGGGTGCGAGGGCAAAAAGTGGAACAGGAAGACGAAGTCATGGCGGGCGCGCTCGATTGGCTGCCCGGTAGGTGCGTTTCATCGGTATTCGGGGCGAAAGATTTTCTCTTGGGTGATGATTTTAGTTCTAGTACTAGGTCCGTGAGTAAGAAGCCAGCCACTGGGCCGCAGGCTACTTGCTCCTTCAACAACTTGAAAAGGCAGCGCTTATTTATATTAAGGCAGCGAGTGGACTGCTCGGCGCTGATTTGCCGCGCAAGTTGCCCAATGAGGGCAAATGGAACTTATTTACCATTGACTCCTCCATAGCGCTTTGACAGTATCAAAAGTTCTGGTACCCCGCCCCCTACGGGCGGCGCGCGGGCACCGGAGCCAATGGAGGCATGAATTGAGGCGCGCCACCACTGTCGACGCTCAAGCCGGCGATTCCCTTTCGAGCAGCTTGGTATCGGGGATTCTCGATCTTTTAGACACTCCGCTGCTGGTGTGCGATCGCACCGGGCGGATTCTGATGATAAATCAGCAGGCCAAATTGTGCCTGGAAGATCCCTTACCTGCGGATGCGCCGATGCCCAATATGTTTCACGACTTATTGCGCATGGACCCGAAGGTAATTGTCGGCCAGATGGATAGCGGCGAGCACGAAGTCGACCTGCAAATGACGCGCCCCGCGGGCAAGGTCCGCGCCCGGATTCAGCGGGTTCCGGAGCTTGATTGGCTGATGGTGCAACTCGAACCCGCCGGCGGCGCGCAACCCGAGGATAACTTATCCGGGGCAGCCGGGGCGGCCGTGCAGCCGACCGTACAGGCGCTACTGCAGGAACGTGAGATTACCTATCGCAATCTGTTGGCGGCCTATCTGCGCTTACAGGAAGTGAACCGGCAGAAGACGGTTTTTTTGGCGTCGGCCGCGCACGAGTTAAAGACGCCGCTCGCGGTAATTAAGGGCTACTACGACCTTTTACTCTCCGGATCGCTGGGCAAACTGAACGACAAGCAGCGGGATATTCTGCAGGAATCGAAAGATAGCTGCGAGCGGCTGGTGCGGCTGGTCTCGATGTTCCTGAATTACTCGACGCTGGAGAGCGGCAAGCTAGTGCTGCACATGCGTGAAAACGACCTGCGGGATTGCCTGCTGGAGCTCGCGACACGTTGGAATGAGGCCTTCCAGCGCAAACATGTGCGACTGGAAATTTGCGTTGAGGAGAAATTGCCGGTTTTCAAATTCGATTACCAGAAGGTGCAACAAGCCGTGGCCAACCTGCTGGATAACGCGCTGAAACACACGCCCGCAGGCGGCAACGTAGTGCTGCGCGGGGAGGTCTATTTCTGGGAGCGGCGCAGCGCCAAAGAGACGGCTACGTCGTCGGAACGTCGGCGCTTGCAGCAGCCGGGCGCCAACGCGGTACGCGTGGCGGTAAGCGATACGGGCCCGGGGATTGCCTCCGAGCACCACCAGGAAATCTTCGAGGACTTCGTGCGGGTGGACCGCACGTCGTCTGGAATGGGACTGGGGTTAGCAATTGCCAAACGCCTGGTGCAGGCCCATCGCGGAAAAATTTGGGTGGAAAGCGAGCCTCGGCGCGGCTCGACATTTACTTTTCTATTGCCGACAGACAATCCTCAGAATGCAGTTCGGGGTGAAGCGTGAGCACAAGCGGGAACGGGGTAGCGGAACACGACCATGTACTAGTGGTGGATGACGAGCCGAGTATTCGCAAATACTTACAGACCCTGCTCGAAGTGGATGGATACAAGGTCACCTCGGTGGGGTCGGGCGGCGAAGCACTCGAGCGAATCCACGAGGGCGAGCGGCCCGATTTCGTAATTTTAGACGTACTGATGCAGGAGATGAACGGGATTGAGACGCTGCGGCAAATGATGCAGGTGGACCGCACCTTGAGCGTCATCATGCTTTCCTGCTCGAACGAAGTGACCACCGTGGTCGAAGCCATCCGGCTGGGCGCCCAGGATTACCTGACAAAACCGTTCGAGAAGGCGGAGCTGGATGCGGCGCTGCTGAAGTGCCGGCAGAAGATGGAGCTGCGCAAGGAAAACATGGCGCTGCGGGAATACTGCGACCATCTGACCGAAGACCTGTCTTTCCTGGCGGCCAGCCCGCAAATGGTGCGCATCCGGCAGCAGATTTTGCAGATTGCTCCCGTGGACGTGCCGGTATTCATCTGCGGCGAGAGCGGAGTGGGTAAGGAAGTAGTGGCGCGCATGATTCATATGCGCTCGACGCGGCGCAACCAGCCGTTCATCAAAGTAAACTGCGCGGCGTTGCCGGGCGAATTGCTGGAGTCGGAATTGTTCGGCTACGACCAAGGCGCCTTTACGGGGGCCGTGCGCTCAAAACCGGGCAAGTTCGAGCTGGCTAACAAAGGCACGATTTTTCTGGACGAAATCGCGGAAATGAGCCCGCATCTGCAGGCCAAGTTGCTGCACGTGCTGCAGGACCACCAATACTCGCGGCTGGGTGGACGGCACTTGGTGGACGTGGATGTGCGCGTGCTGGCCGCCACCAACATCGAGGTGCAGGAAGCCATGAAATCGGGGCGCCTGCGGGAAGATCTCTACTACCGCCTGAATGTGCTTTCGATTAACGTGCCGCCGCTGCGCGAGCGCACCACGGAAATTCCGCTGCTCATCCGCCATTTCCTGAACAAATACAGCGAGAAATTTCAGAAGCCGGTGCCGTCGCCTTCCGAGCACCTCATGGAAGCCGCCATGCGGTATCCGTGGCCCGGCAATTTGCGCGAACTGGAAAATTTTGTAAAGCGCTACGTCATTCTGGAAGACGACGAAGGAAGTTTCCGTGAATTGGTGGAAATGGCGGCGGCCAGGCAGCGCACTTCTCCCCGCGAAGAACCGGCGCCGGTGCGCGAACAGGGTTTGAAAGCGCTCGTGCGTGGACTGAAAGATGAAGCGGAAATGGAAGCGATTGCGGACGCGCTGGAAAAGACGCACTGGTGCCGCAAAGATGCCGCGAAGATGCTGGGCATAAGCTACAAGGCACTGCTGTACAAGATCCGCCAGTTCAACCTGGACGCCGGCCGGGCGTCCAGAACGCGCTCGGCGGCGCCTGCGGCTGTTGCCAAGGTGAGCTGATAACAGTTTATGTACCGTAACGAAGATGTGACGCATGGCTAAAGATGCAATCTGTTTCCTATTGAGGGCACGCGTAGGGCGGACTTAACCGGAGGAGAAAACAGTTTCGCGTTCACAGATGCTGCGAAATTGTCGCTCCCACTTGGCGGGGAATTTGCGGATTTGAGGTGGCGACCGCCCCGATTGGCTTTGGGCTGCTGATTTAGCGCGACTTAGTGGGATTCAATCGCTCCAGTAGGCGACTGATTGGTGGGCTGAAGTCGTGGGGCAGCCGCAGATTCAAGTGCCAAAATGGCTTGAATCTTTGGAAATTCGATTGCAGTCTTTGTACGTATAGCCGGTGCGCTTACGGGCCGGGGCTTGGGGACAAATGACAGAACGTCGCACCGCGCGCCGCTATGACCTCTCACTGCCGGTCATTATACGCATCCCCATCGAAAAACAGGTTGGCTCGCGTAACGGCAAAACACGTAACATATCCACCCGCGGGGTCTATTTCATGGTCGACAACGAGCTGAACACCGGCTCCGAGCTCGATCTGACGATGACGCTTCCGGCTGAGGTGACCGGCGGTACGGAGGTCTTCATCCGCGCTATCGGCAAGGTCCTGCGGACCGAGAAACGCCCCGACAATGGAAATGACCGGGTGGGTGTGGCCGCCATTATCGAACGGTACGAGATCATTCGCAACGAAGCCGCTGCGAGCTAGCCCGAGGCCGGGCCTCAACCCTTCGCGGTCCAACTGTTTACTTCCACATGGCATCCGCAGCGGAGCGGGCAGGAGGGCCTTCCCCATCCGCAGTGGGCTCTGAGTCACCAGACCGCCCAAGCTTTTTGTCCATGGCGAGTACGTGGACGACACTCCAAGCTAGGATACAATGTGCGCTCGAAACCTGATACTCTGCGGCCGACTGCTCCCAAGCGCAATTGCCGATGAATTCACCGCCGGCCGAACTTTCCATTATTATCCCGGCCTTCAACGAAGAACGACGGCTTCCACAAACGGTGGAGGCTATCCGGGGCTATCTGGCAACGCGGCCGATACGCGCGNNGTCGACGACGGATCGACGGACGGGACGGCGGCGCTGGTCACGAGGTACCACGAGCGATATCCCTTTGTGAGGCTGCTTTCTAATGGCAGCAACCGAGGAAAAGGATACAGCGTGCGCCACGGGATGCGCGAGGCCCAGGGTGAATTCGCGCTCTTCACCGACGCGGACCTCTCCGCGCCGATCGAAGAAGCGGATAAGCTGCTGGAGGCGTTGCGGAACGGCGGTTATGACGTGGCGATCGGCTCGCGTGCGCTGGACCGCCGGCTCATTCAAGTGCACCAATCGGCGGCGCGCGAACGCGCGGGGATCGTTTTTAATTTCCTGGTTCGCTGCACGACGGGCCTGCCTTTTTCCGACACGCAGTGCGGATTCAAANNGGTGCGCTGGTCAAACGATCCGGCAAGTAAGGTGCATGTCGCGCGGGATAGCATGCGCATGGTGGCCGACCTGTTTACGATTCGCTGGGATGCCTGGATGGGGCGTTATCCCGTGAATGCGGCCAGGGAGAACAGGGGGCGGGAGAGGGACATAGTCGTGTCCCCCAGGGAGAGAGGAGGGGGATCGCATGACGACGCGTGAAGACGCCGATTTAGCACTCCGGGACAAGGCGCGGAATGCGGTGATGAAAGTCTCCGTCGTTATTCCGGTCTATAACGAACTGGCTTTTATCGAGGANNATCCTGCTGCGCGTGCAGGCCCAGCAGTTGAATAAGGAAATTCTGGTTATCGATGATGGATCGACCGATGGCACGCGGGCGTTGCTCGAAAATTTTGCCGCGGCCAGCGCCGCGGGCAAGCGTGAAGTATTGACGCAAAACGGGCAAGCCAGCTTATCGCTCGACAACATCCGGTTTCTGTTCCAGGATCAGAACCGGGGNNTGCAGGACGCCGACCTGGAATACAACCCGAAAGATTACGATGCGCTGCTGGCGCCCATTTTCGATGGGCGCGCCGATGTGGTGTATGGCTCCCGGTTTCTGGGAGGCCCGCAGCGGGTGCACTTATTTTGGCATTACGTGGGCAACAAGTTCCTTACGCTGCTTTCGAACGTTCTGACCAACTTGAAGTTGAGCGATATGGAGACGTGTTACAAAGTTTTCCGCCGCGANNACCGGTTCGGATTCGAGCCGGAGTCCACGGCGAAGATCGCCAAGGGAAACTGGCGGGTCTACGAGGTGCCTATCTCTTACGCGGGAAGGACGTACGCAGAGGGGAAGAAAATCACCTGGCGGGATGGCATTTCCACCCTTTGGTGCATTCTGCGGTACAATCTCTTTCGCTAATTTTCAGGTGGTGTGGGCCGATGGCGATTGGTGGCGCCAGCCTCTCTCCGCCGCGTTGCCTTCGCCCGCGCCTTCGGCTTTGCCTGAGCCGATTGTTTCGTTATACTCATGCATTGGCATCCCCCCTTCGGTTCAATAGCCCGGCTAGCGCAGCGGACTTGGAAGATCGGAACTATCAAAGACGTAGGTCAAAACCGCCTGGAATGAACAACGCTCCGGGCTCGAAACATACTTCGTGGCGGGCAATCTGGCGAAAGGTACAAAACCGCATCATAGTGCTGTGCCGGAAGAGCCGGTGGCCATCGTCGGCGGATCGGCTGCCGGCTTATTCACGGCTTCGCTTCTCGCGCGTTCGAAGCGCCGGGTGCGCGTATTCGAGCGCGCGGAACGGCTCGANNACGCTGATCGTCACCGATCGGGTGCGAAACGTGCTGGGCCCGGTGGCGCAGGGCTGCATCGTCAACGAAATAAAGCGTTTTGAGTTGTTTACTGATGGCCGCTCGGCCACCATCCCGCTCCATCGTCCCGATCTTATTGTTGAACGATCCCGGTTGATCCAGGGACTGGCAGCGGAGGCGAAATCCCACGGGGCGGTCATCGAGCTGGGCCGCAAGTTCGTTTCCCTGGAGGCGCGGGGCGACAGCCTGGAACTGAGCGTGGAACGCGGCGGTGCGGATATGGAGCGCGTTGCGGCCTCCGCAGTTATAGGCGCCGACGGCGCACAGAGCCGGGTGGCTCAGGCGGCCGGGTGGCGCCGCCAGGTGACTGCGCCATTGATTCAGGCCGTGGTCAAACTCCCGGCCGGCATGGCTGCCGACACTGTTCGCGTCTGGTTTATACCTGCCGACACGCCGTATTTTTATTGGCTTATTCCCGAGTCGCCTGAACGGGGCGTTCTGGGGCTGATTGGTGAAGATGGCCAGGAAACGCGGCGATGCCTGGAACAATTTCTCGATAAGCGCCACTTTACGCCGCTGGCGTTTCAGGGCGCCCGCATACCCATTTATGAAGGCTGGGTGCCGGTCGAGCGGAAGTTGGGCCAAGGCCACGTCTATCTCGTCGGGGACGCCGCAGGGCAAGTGAAAGTTTCGACGGTTGGCGGCGTTGTAACCGGTTTTCGCGGCGCTCTCGGTGTAAGCCAAGCCATATTGAATGGCGGCCGAAGTCCTGAATTGCGCTCGCTGCGGCGCGAACTCGATTTGCATCTGCTCATCCGCAGGTCCATGCATCGCTTTCAGCAGGCGGACTACAGCCGCTTGGTGGATTGGATGAATGACGCGATGCTTCACTCCCTTGGCAGCGTATCCCGGGACGAGGCGGCGCGCGTACTTTGGCATATCTGCCGCAGCCAACCGCGCCTGCTTCTGATTGGCCTGCGAGGGCTGCTCACTCGGGGTTCGCTGGCGCGCCAGCAGCGATAACCGCGCTCGAGGGCGATCCGAGAAGCGGCAGCCGCGTTTCTCTTCTCGAACCAGGTGAAATGCACGGGCTCTGGGTCCGTGCCAGCCAAAACATACCAAAGGACACATTATGCGATTGGCGGTAAT
>PLJR01000404.1 GCA_003140295.1 Acidobacteriota bacterium | reverse complement strand
GGCCGCACCGCGGCCACAAACGCCACCGTGCGTACCGTGTTCGTGATCGGTCCGGACAAGAAGATCAAGTTGATGCTCAGCTATCCCATGAGCACCGGCCGCAACTTTGACGAAGTCCTGCGAGTCCTCGACTCGATGCAGCTCACCGCCAAGCACAAAGTGGCTACGCCGGTGAACTGGAAACAGGGCGACGATGTCATCATCCTGCCCGCGGTTTCGGAGGAAGAGGCCAAGCAGAAGTATCCCGGCGGTTGGAAAGCGCCCCGCCCCTATCTCCGCATCGTTCCTCAGCCAAGGTAGCTTTCCCGCAAACACGCCGACGGTTTACTGTGCCGGAGGCTACCGGTCCTCGATCGCCGCCAGTCTGTTGCAGGGCAGTGGATTTAGCCACGTCAGCGAAATTGCCGGCGGCCTCGCAGGATGGGAAGCCGCAAAACTCCCCGTAGAATATTGTTAAGGATATTACGCAGAGCGACGAAGGATCATTGTGGGTCGCGGCTTAATAGCGCACAGCGACGAAGAATCATCGCAGGCCGCGGCTTCAGCCGCGACATCAGCCACAGCCTAACCGGGGTTTTAACCCCTGACACCGACTCCCTTGCCCAGACTCAAGTGACCGAAGTCCTATGGTTACCACCCCGCAAAACTGACCCACGCAAGTTCACGACGAGGGTCTATCGCCAACCGCCAGCGCCGGAACCAAAGTGTCGGGTACGCGCCCCGCGCCTGTTGTTTTTGGCAGCAGCAGCATAAGTGCCGCGGACACAAATAACGAAACGCCGGCGAGAGCGAGGCCTCCGTACATTCCTCTTCTGCCGTTGGCAAGTGCTCCGATGATGGACGGCCCCGCAAACCCTCCCAGATTCCCGACAGAGTTAATTAAGGCGATGCCTGAGGCGGCGGAAAATCCCGCCAGGAAATTGCTCGGGATCGCGAAAAATGGCCCGAAGAAGCTATAGATTCCCATCGCCACGAACGACCAAAGCACGACCGAGAGTACAGGCGACCGAGTTGCGCCCAACAACATCAATGCCACGCCTCCCACGACCAGAGGAATTGCCGCATGGTATCTCCGTTCCAGCCTGCGGTCGGAACTTCGGGATACCAGGATCATCGCTGCTAACCCGGCCAGATGCGGAACCATCACCAGCAGGCCTACTGCCGTGTTGGAATAACCGCTCGAGAGTGATTTTACGGATTGCGGCATGTAAAAGCTCATGGCATACAAACCCACATCGAACGCAAAAACGGCACCTGCCAGATGCCACACTCTGGGGTGAGCGAGTGCGCGCAGGGCGGATATGGAGTTTTCGGCAGTTTTGTCCCGCTCCTCGCGGGCTAGGTCCGCGGTAAGCCACTTCTTTTCGGCTTGCGTGAGAAAACTCGATTCCGCCGGGCGGCTTGGCAGGAAAAAATACGTGAGGACGCCGCCAATAATGGCGGGAAGCCCTTCCAGTATCAGAAGCCAGCGCCAACTGCTGATGGCTCCCCAATGCGCGTGATCGAGGATCAAGCCCGAAATAGGAGCGCCCAAGATGCTGGCTGCAGGCAACGCCGTGACAAAAAGTGAAATTACGCGCGCCTGCTCGCTCTGCGGGAACCAATAGGTGAGATACAGGATGATCCCGGGGAAGAAGCCTGCTTCGGCAGCACCCAGCAGGAACCGCGCGACATAGAATTGAGGGACGCTATGCACCGCTCCGGTGAGCATGGCCACGATGCCCCAGGTGATCAGGATGCGCGCAATCCAAATGCGGGCCCCGATCGCGTGGAGTAGCAGATTGCTGGGGATCTCGAAGAGGAAATAGCCGAAAAAGAATACGCCGACGATCAGGCCGAACTGCGCGCTTGTGATGGCTAAGGAGGTGTTCATCATTAGCGACGCGAAGCCAATGTTGATACGGTCGAGGTAAGCAATAACGTAAAGCAGAAAAAGTAAAGGAATGAGCCGGCGGCGAAGTTTACGGATCGTGCTCGACTCAACATCGCTGGCAGAGATCGCGCTTTTGTCGGCCATGATCACGTCAAATTCGCAATATGGCCGCAAAACTGCCAGGAATCGCTTGGCGAACCATTTTCATTGCGTTCTGGTTAATGGAGATTGCTATCCCAAAAGTCCGTTGCAGCGAATTGCTGTCCCCGATTGCGCACTTTTGTGGAGGAGAAAACACAACCCCAACCACGCCCTTCCGTTTCAGGTGCCAAAAAGCACCATGGCCATGGGCGTTACCTTGTGAGTTCTGGCCATTTGAGGTGAGAGCCAATTTCCGAATTGGCTCCTGGCGGTCGATAACGTACACCGATCCCCCCGCGCACGCAATGTCCTGTTTTGCGCTGCGGCTCTTGGACAATGCGGAACGGAATTGTCTTGGGATCGCAGGTTCACCATTTTTCAGTGGGCTGTTTTTGCCGGTACGGTCGGGATCATCCTGCTGGTCATATCCGAGCGCGGCGGCCTCGCCGGATGGGCAGCCGCAAAGCTCCCCGTCCAAACCGCCGCCACTCTGTCATAGAACTTCTTCCTCGTCCTTCGCTTCCGCTGCAACGCCTCGCGCGCTACGGAATCGCCGGGCTCGGGACAGGCGCAACCCCGCAGACGGCCGAGGCGCACGGCGGCAGAGGCGGAGTCGGGATCAGCAGTTCGTTACCCTGGGTCGCCGCCGTACCACCCGTCATGCAAACGCCCGTAAAAGTATCGCGGTTGAGGTAAGGCCTCGTGAAACCGTCCGACAATGTTTCCAGAAATTTGACGATCTGATTCTCCTCTGCGTCCGTCAAGCCCAGATTACCGGTGGTCATATCGATATTGTTCCGCACCTCTGGCATAGGCCAGCAGTCGACTTTTTCAGTCGTTCCAGCCGGGCAATGTCCGGAAGTCACCGCGTACGCATACTTGTCGCGCGTATTGTAGAAGTGTACGAGCTGCTTCAGGCTCTTGATGTAGCCGTTGTGAAAGAACCCCTTCTGGAAATAAGGACCAGGTGCTTCGGTCGTGGGACATTGCGGCGGTGTCATCGCCACGTTGCGCGCCGTCGACACTTGCATTTGGCCGTCGACACTTGGCGCGTATTGTTTCCAACTGCCGTTGGGGCTGGGGCCGGAACCGAATCCACCTCTCAGGAAACTCCCCAGTCCCAAATCTCGGTATGCGAATCCGTACGGATTCGCAGTGAAGCCATACGCGTCCGGCTTGGTCTGGTAATAGAAAGCATTTCTAGGATTCAGCGGCAGGCCCTCATTGGCCGACCCGAAGCAGGTGAACAGCGGATTCACCAGGGCGCTCGCGCCGGTGTCGGTCTGGCCTGATTTTAAAGTCGTTCCTCTTCCGTCCAGATGGCATGAATTGCAGTTACCTTTGCCGTCGAACAGCCGGAAACCTGCCATCTCATCTGCTGTGAGCGTGTACTTATGGGCCAGGAAGGCGTCGAATTTCGACGAGAAGGCGCTCACCTGGACGGACTGCTCGAAGGAGTCAATCGACTGCGCCCAGCGATCGTAAACCGTGTTTGCGCGCGTTCGATCTTCCGGGCTTAGCGGCACTGGGGTGGCGCTCCCTGCCAACACCGCAGCGCCTCCCGGAGTTTTGCAGATTCCCTCGGTCTTGCCCGGAAACTTGATGTCCAAGGAGCCCGCACCCCATACCTCCTCAAACAAAGGTCGGTACACAGCCTGCGAAAGCCGAAACGCGATGCAAGCAGTGTCAGCGAAGCCCATTTCTTGCGTATCGACGGGAGGACCCTGGGCCTGTTCGGCGTCGGGAATCCTTAGCTTGTATCCGGTGGCCCGCGAATCCCAGAAGTTTCCGCCAAAGAATAGACCTTGGCTCTGGTTGTATTGCAGCACCGGGAAGAATGGTGCATACGGATGTCGCTGCGCTGTCCGCTTGCCGGCACGAAAGTGAACCGATCCGGGAAACGCGATCATTGTCAAATTGACCGACGGGATCGGTCCACTAAACCCGGCGTATGGCATGTGACAAGACGCACACGCCTGATTTCTGTTCGGTGAAATATTCTTGTCGAAAAGCAGCAGCTCGCCGAGCGTTTCTACGACCTCAGTTCCGGTATTCTGAAGAACTTGCGGCTGACCTTTCAAAACGGGCGTTTCTAAGGAGTGCCACCGCGCCAGCGCCCGGCCTTCGATCAAATCCCCCTCCCGTAAAACCCGAGCGACCTCGGAATTCAAATCGGGCGGCAAGATGCCGGGCGGGTACGGGTTGTAGACCTCTGAATGCTGGTCGTTACTGTTGTCCTGCGCTCCACGTTTTACTGAAATTACCCTGGTGAAGACCAGGAGAGCGACCACGGCCGCTGCAGATAGGATCAGCAGCGCGATTCTTCTTCCTTCCCGCATGCGCTAATCCCCTTTTCCGTTTGATGTGGCGCGCCGCACGGGGGTACGCCTCATTCGAGAACTCGGTAAAGGTATGGACGGTTTCGGCCACCGCGATGCTACGCGGCTTCAGCGCACCCCTCGACTTAGGGTGTCGGGCCCGTTTTCCAGATGGCCTCCCAGCAAACAGTCGCTACAAAAATCCCCTGTGCGACCAGGAACAGCAGGCTTGAAATAAGCCCGATGACCAGAGTCGCCATCATCGCACGTTCGCTGCGGACCGCGACCGTGGTTCCAGAGACTGCTGCGGCTCGCGGTGCAGTCAACGCCGACAGAGCGGGGACTAACAGCAAGAAGCCCAACGCGGCCAGCGCACTCAACCAGAAGTACAGTTGAGTTATTCGCTCGCTCAATGACCGCGAAAAAACGACCGGAAACCAATAATAGAAGGCAGCAAACGCAACAAATATCGCTCCCCACGAAAAGGCCCAATAGTCAAATCCGTAACCGTACGCTCGATTCTTGATAGTGATGGCCCAAAAACCAGTCGCTGGCTGCGGCCAACGAACAAATCCAAGCAACATGGCTAAGATGGCAGCGATCGCAAAATGTTTCCCGACGGAGAGCATCGTGGCCTGCTCCATTAGGCTCACTCTATACCAGTCGCGCACGCGATCGCCC
>PLJR01000135.1 GCA_003140295.1 Acidobacteriota bacterium | reverse complement strand
CCGATCTGGGAGCCCGTAACCATCGGGAAACCGTCGATCTCACCGCTAGTCGAGGCCGATCCGCCGGTACACTGGGCGACATTCTCATAGACCTTGCAATCCTCAAAAGGACCCGGCCCGAATCCTTTGACCGAGGCATAGATCATCCGCGGATTGATCTGCTGAATCTTCTCCCAGGGAAAGCCCATGCGATCGATCGCGCCGGGAGCGTAGTTTTCGACCATCACGTCGCACTTCTCGATGAGCTGCCTAAAGATTTTCTTGCCCGCTTCGGTCTTGGGGTTCAGCGTCAGGCCGCGCTTGTTGCTGTTCAGCATCGTGAAGTAAAGGCTGTCGGCGCCGGGAACGTCGCGTAACTGGCTGCGCGTCGGATCGCCTTCGCCGGGCTTCTCAATCTTGATGACGTCGGCGCCCAACCACGCCAGAATCTGGGTGCAGGTCGGACCCGACTGCACATGGGTCATATCCAGGACCCGAACACCCTCGAGAGCTTTTCCCATGATCAATCCTCTTCTTTTTCTTTGAGACTAAATGTAGTTAAACATCTTTATCTTTCATGGCTGCGCCTATTACTTACAGTTTCGCGCTGCCGCTTACGCTTCGCGCGGGCTTGCTCATCTGCGGACGGAGAATTCTACCTGAGAACCCTTTCATGCAACAATCGCGCCTATGAAAGCATGGATCATTGAACGACTTGATGGCATCGAGAAGGCCCGGCTCACCGAAGTGGCAGACCCTGTTCCGGCAGCGGGAGAAGTTGTACTGCGCCTGACATGTGCTGCGCTCAATCCAGCCGATCGGTATCTGGCAGAAGGCCAATACCCGGCTAAACCTCCACTACCACACATTCTCGGCCGGGATGGCAGCGGCACGGTTGTCAGCTCCGGCGCAGGCGTGCAGGATCATCTGCCGGGTCAAAAACGGGCGATTCTGCGGGGCGGAATGGGTGTTTCACGATGGGGAACATTCGCCGAACTCGTTGCCGTGCCCGCGGAATCTTTGATTGAAATCCCCAGCGGCTGGACCGAAGAACAAGCCGCCAGCGCGTCGTTGGTTTACGTGACGGCTTTTCAGGCGCTGACCCAATGGGAAGACCTGCCAGCCCAATCCGTCGTGCTCGTCACTGGCGCATCGGGCGGCGTTGGCGTGGCAAGTACGCAGCTCGGAGTTGCGATGGGATATACGGTCATCGGATTGTCGCGTGGGTCGGAGAAACACGCGGCACTCAGGTCGCTGGGTGCGGCGCTCTTGCTCGATCCCGCCGACGCCCAGTGGCACAAAACTCTGGGGGAGTTTCTAGGCAAGCGCAAAGTTAACCTCGCGATCGACAACGTCGGCGGCCCGCTTTTCAACCAATTGATCGCGACGCTCGGAAATCGCGGACGGATCAGTGTGGTCGGGCGGTTGGCGGGCGAGGTTCCACGGTTCAACACGGCAGCGCCGTTCTTCCGCCGCCTTCGCATCGGGGGCGTCGCGGTCGGTGCGTACAATCAGGAGAGCCGGCACGCCTGGAAATCGTCGCTGGATCTGCTCAACAAGACGGCCGCGCGACCGCTCATCGACCTCGTGGCCCGCATTCGATCAATTGTGTACTCGGCCGGCTGAAGGGTATCTAACGCGCGCTCGCAATGCTGAATAGCAGCCAGGGTGCGATTGACCGGTTCGCTGACGAGAAAGATCGAACGCGCGCAACCTGGATCTGAGCCGTATTGATTTGGGAAAATTTTTGTGCTCACGTGGGAGCAGCGCCGCTGGATGCGCGGCCGTTTCGTTACCTGGGCCGGTCGTGAGGTTGGCGTTGCGCTTCCGACGGGAATTCAAGTCGATCCCGGTCAGATATTGTGGATTGGGCCTGAGTGGTATTTAACCAGGAGGCTGCCAGCGAGCCTCTTCTCGTAATTGATGGCGCCGATCGGGAGCAGGCGATCCGGTCGCCTTCGAAGCAGCCCGAATGGGCAATCGCCTATTGCTTATTTTTGGGCTCGGAACCATCGCGGGTATGATGCTGATTACCGCGGCAATCGCATTCCCTTTTACATATACGTTGCGGCATTTCGCGCAGTTGAATCAACGCCTGGCCATAGCCTCCGGAGTGCTCAGCCTCAGCTTGGGATTATTCATCTGCTACCACATTGGGGTCTCCGACGGATTGCTCCCGGAATGTCCTCCGGCTAGCGGTAGCTGAGGCCATGTCTGAGACGGCCTCCATTTGGCCACACACGATTGCTCGTAATAACTTGCGTATAGAAACCTCGATGCCTTTCTCGGATCAAATCGATCAGCCACAAAGCCAGCATCGCGGTGTGCTTGAACTGCTTGGTTTCAGGGTGTCCCGGCGGACCTCGAGGCGTATGACAGATGCCAGCAGAAAAGTTACAGTGAAACGCCCGGCCCAGCCACGTTACGATCGTTATTTCAGAAGTAATATGGCCTTGACGGTAAGAGCAATGATGTTGACGAGAACTCATACCATGCAGACACCTTCGAACATTGTGGCAATTTTCTCTCTCATGGATGTGATTCTGGCTTTTAAAGCACGAAATACCCATACGCCGAAGGATGGATTTTGGGTTTATCGAACGTACCAGGACTCCCGCTCCTGTTTTTGAAGGCGCGCGAAACGCCAATATTCCTGCCTTTGCTACTGCACTGAGGAGCTATAGGCTCGCTGCGCTCTATCGTACGTTAGAGGCGTAGCAATTCCATCGGCGCGGCCTCACACATAAAGATATCAAGCCTGCCAATGTACTCGTCGACGCCGCCGGTAGCGTATGGCTCACGGGTTTAGGGATTGCATCCCAAATTCCGCACGAGTGTCACGCGCGCGTACCGCCCGAGATTATTGCCGGCCGCTCGCCTACATGGGGCCGGAGCAGACGAGCGCGCATGAAGCGCTCGATTGATGCCCGCAGCGATCTCCACTCTTTGGGCGTCACCCTCTACCAGATGCTTACGAGCGCGCTGCCGTTTGCCGGACCGATCCGCTGGAGGGGTTCCACTGCCAGATTGCATGCCAGCCGATACGACCTGTTGATGGCGTTGCAATCCCCAGCCGCTGTCTTCTCTTACTATGAAGCTCCTCGCCGAAAACACCGAGGACCGCTATCAAACTGCCTCCGGTGTCGAAGCCGATCTTCAGCGGTGCCCGGCGGAATGGGAGTCCTATGGTCGCATCAATCCATTCCCTTTGGGCGCGCACGACGCGTCGGACCGGTTGCTGATTCCTGAGAAATTGTACGGGCGACAACGCGAGATCGAACGCCCTACTCGCGGCTTTCGGCCGAGACGTGTCCCAGGGTACGCCAGAGATTGTGCTCGTATCCGGTTATTCCGGCGTCGGCAAATCATCGGTGGTGAACGAGCTCCATAAAGTGCTAGCGTGCAGTCAGCAGCCGCTTTACGCTTTTGACAGCGGCTATGTCCGCAGCAAGGCGGATGGGCCGCGGAAGCTATCGGAGATGGGAATCGCTGGAGAAAGTGGCGGCGCCAAGACAATTAACGTGAATCTTTATTCCATCCTCGGCAGCCCCACAATTTACAAGCTCGTGCAGAAGGCTGTGGGAGCAGAAAAACCGCGTCAATATTGTCTTAGCCGGTTCGCTGCCGTCGAACCCGGCAACCGTGTCATTGATATCGGCAGCGGGCCGGGGCTCGCCGTCGGTTACCTGCCCCAGGTGGATTACATTGGCTTCGAGCCCAGCGAGCGCTACGTGCAGCATGCCCGCCGAAAATACGCAAACACGGCCAAATTCATTCAGGGATATTTCAACCGTGCGGCGGCGGAGGAATTCAAGCCGTACGATCTCGTTCTCCTGTTCGGCGTATTGCATCACTGCGACGATGGCACGGTGGCTCGCATGTTGACGGATATCGCGGTGGGCCTGTCGCCACGCGGTCGCGTTTTAACCGTCGATCCTTGTCTTACGGCTACGCAGTCCGCGTGGGCCCGGCGAGTCGCGCTATACGATCGCGGCAATTACGTGCGCACGCCCGAGCAATACACCGCGCTGGCCTCTCCACATCTGCGCGTGGCGAAGTGCGAAACAGTGGATGGCCTGCTCTACATCCCCACCACGGTCCATTTGGCGGCGCTCGAACACGGTTAGGATTGGGAATCGCGCTCGCGATCCAGCGTGGCAAATCGAATTTCGCCTTCTTCGATAATGCTTCGCCGGATGAAATGGGGCCGCCGCTTGACCTCTTCAAAAATCTTGGCGAGATATTCGCCGACGATACTAACGGCCAGAAGATTCACAGAGCCAAAGAAGAGCACGGCAATCTCGAGTGTGGTTACGCCGCGCGGCGCCAACTGCGGAAAGAGAAGCTTTGCGAACACCTGCTCCAGCCCTAAAACTCCGGTAATACAGAATAGAATTACGGCCACCGCGCTCAACATGTCGAGCGGCACGTAGGTGAAAGCAAAAATTCCCTTCTTTGCCCAGCCGATGTTCTTCAGGAAACTGTTCGTGGTCACCCCGAAGGTGCGCTCCGGCCGCACGTAATCAACGCCCGTTTGCTTGAACCCCGCATACGCCCGCACGCCGCGCAGAAACAGATCGCGTTCCGGGAATGTCAACACCGCGTCGACCACACGCTTATCCATAAGGGAAAAATCGCCCGCGTCGGGGGGAATGTGCACGTACGAGAAATAGTCGAAAACCCTGTAAAACCCTTTGTACGCGGCACGCATGAACGGCGTCGCTTGCCTGCCCACACGGCGTCCATAAACGACATCGTACCCCTCGCGCCACTTGGCAACCATCTGAGCAATAAGCTCGGGCGGATCTTGCAGGTCACCGTCCAGCAGCACGCAGGCATTTTTCGTGGAAATCTCCATGCCGCTGCGGAAGGCGGCTTGCGAACCAAAATTCCGCGAGTGCGAAATACCGCGCACCCTCCTGTCGTTCCGCGAGATGGCCCGTATCACCTCCTCGGAATCATCGGGACTCCCATCGTTCACGAAAATGATTTCGTAGTCGATATTGAGGCGCGTGAACGTGTCCTTCAGCCGCTCGTACATGACGGGAATGGCCTGGTTATCCTTATAGCAGGCGATTACCGCAGAAATACTGTGTTTGGTGTCCAGGCCAAACCGCTTGGAAGACTGAAAATACTTTTCCTTGTCGAGAAGATGGCAAAACCATTCCGCTGTTTTGGCGAGCCCTTCGCGGAAGCACGTCTTCGGAACCCATCCGATGCGCGTGCGCACTTCCTCAATGTTAGCGTACCAATCATGTACGTCCCAATGCCGGCCCGGCATCGAAAATTCCGGCTGGCCCTCAATCGAAAAAAGTTCCTTGGCCAGGGCCGCGCAGTCGCCGATCGTGGTTTTTTGGCCGGTTCCGATATTGAACGAGCAGCCGTAATCGCCGGCCGTGAGATTCAGAGCGATATCCACGAAGGCTTCGACAGCGTCATCGACGTAAATAAAATCTCGTGAAACGTGTGGATCGACAAATTCCGGGAACTTGCCTTCAATGCCCGATTTCACCAGGTTCGGTATCAGGCGCGAAGAATCCTCGAACGGCCCATACACGGAATACAGGCGTAGATTCACGCACGGGAAGCCTTTCTTTTTTCCGTAGTAGTAGAGGAGATTGGCCGCCGCGACTTTCGAGACCGCATAGTGGCTGTTAGGAGCGAAGCTGGCGTCTTCGTGCGGACCCGAAGCATTGTCGCCGTACTCCGACGAACTGCCGGCATGAAGATACACCGAGATTTTGAGCGATTCGAGGCGCGCCATCAGCCGCGAAACCAGATTGAAGTTGGTCTGATAGATGAGCGGGCTTTCGGTTTCAAACGAATACGCGCCGTACGCAACGCAGTCGATGATCGTGCGCGGCTGGATGCAGGCAATCAGCTCATCAAGATTTGAATCGATCAGCAAGTCGACCACTTTTACGTGCTTGCTAGGAACGTTTTCCAGGCGCCATGCGGGTAAGCGCGTGGCCGTGGCAAATACGTCGTCGCGATACCGCAAGAGCGTCAGCGCAACATTCCCACCGATAAAACCGCTGCCCCCGAGAACCAGAATTGGCCCCTGCAGACGCCGCACCTTTTCTTCGAGCGAAAGGTCGATCGATAGGGAGAGTGATTGGCTCATGACACGGTAACGCCGGTAAGCTCGTTCACGATGCTAGCCGGGTCCAGCCCGCACTCCGCCCGGTGGAAGCGCTGTGAGCCATATCGCCCCGAAACATATCCGAGCGCGGTACGATGTATGAACCGGCCAGGCGCCGTGCCGGCAAGAAGCAATTGGTGCGCGAGCATTTGGCCGAAGCTCCCGGCCCGAACGTGCTCCTCAATGACCATCAAATATTGGGAGCGCTGCACGTTGGACACGAATGCGGGAGGTAACGCCTGGATCGGCAATTCCGACACCAGCCACACATCCGCCGAAATTCCACTCTCGTGAAGCGCGTCGAGAATTCCTCCCGCCAGGGGACCAGCGATGGCGACGGTGGGCCCCGTTCCGTGCATCAAGTGACGCCAAGCCGCAAATGGCGGCGGTGTAAGCCACGCCGGCTGCTCGGAAATTCCCAGGCGCAGGTACGCGGGATGTTCCGTTTCCATCAGGTGGCGGATGATCTCGCTTACATCGGAATCAAATGCCGGCAGATACGCGCGGATACTGGGAAGCGAAAGCAGCACGCCATAGTCTTCAAGTGCGTGGTGCGTGCCACCCATGACGCCGTATCCGTAGCCGCCGCCATTTCCGACCAGCACCACCGGAATGCCGTGCAGGCACACGTCATTGCGAATTTGCTCAAATGCTCGCGCATAGAGAAAGGGAGCAATGCTGTAAACCCAGGGCCGCAGTCCGGATTTCCCCAATCCCGCGGCCACGGAAACCATATTTTGCTCGGCAACGCCGGCATTAATAAAGCGTCCGCCCATTTCCTCGCGAAGCGGCTCGAGCGCCTGAAATCCCAGGTCGCCCGTGAGAAATACGAAATCGGGCTTGGCTGCGAATCCTACGAGAGTACTGCAGAATGCGTTGCGCATAAGCTCGTCACTTGCCGGACGGCCTGCCGGTAGGATTCGGATGATAGCGGCAGGTAGTGCCATTCAAAAAGATCTTCCATGAACGAGACACCGTGGCCTTTTTTCGTTGTTGCCACCACCGCTAGGGGACCTTGCGACGCATGGCCGAGCGCTTCCGCCAGACTTGGCACGTCATGCCCGACGACCTCGAGCGTCTCCAGTCGAAACGCACGGAACTTTGCAGCCAGAGGCCGGAGATCCGCAATATCACAGGTGTTTCCAAATCCTTGTAGGCCATTCAAATCGACAATGAGCGTGATATTCAGGCGGTGGTGGCGTATAAACGTCAGCGCCTCCCAATTCGATCCTTCGTTCCATTCGCCGTCAGACGTGAGGCAAAAAAGCCGCCCGCCCTCGCCCTTTAATTTCTTTCCCAGGGCCAGTCCCGCAGCCAAGCCGAGGCCGTGTCCCAGGCTGCCGGTACCGAAGGGAATTTCGGGAATGCTACGCGGCGGAGGATGTCCACTCAACCGCGTGCCGTCTTTATGGAAGCTCGTCAGATCCGCGTCGCTGAGGAGGCCAAGCGACCAGAGCGTGACGTAGAGGGCCCCTGCGGAATGCCCTTTGGACAGTACAAATTGATCCAGCGAGCCGAGCGCCTCGTGGTACACCGTCATCAAAATATCGAGACACGATAGATTTCCGCCAATATGACCCACCTTGCTCTCGTAGTGCATCCGGAGCAGGCGCAGCCTGGCTTTCAGCAACAATTCCGGCGTCAAACGCATAGAAACTCGCACTGCAGGCGTAGGCCGGCCATTTGCCCCGGCTGGGAATATGCACCTGGTAAACAATCGTAAGAGATACTTATGCGCGATGAAAGCCGTTCATCGGCGGGACGTTCTTTATCGTTAACTCAGCAGCGCGGCTATTCAGGCTAAACAACGATTTGTCTTCCCTAGGCGCCGCCTCAAGGCGGTGGGCCCTTCGCCAAACTTTACCTTTACTACAAATGTGCCCAATCTCCCCGTGCGGCGTCAGCTCATAAGTTGTGCTGCGCTGGGCCAGGAAAGCGTACGAATCTTATTTCCTGATAGCGGCAGGGTCTCTCATTTCCTCTTTGTACTTGAGTTCGTCCGACGGAGCGCAGAGATCCTCGCGCATAGCCCGCTTAGGAGTCAGCTTCCATCTTGTCACTCCGCTAACCCAGGGTGCTGTATAGGCTTTTGGATCGGCGAGCGTCATCCTGCCTTCGATCGTGTCATGGTCAACTCGTTGGAATCGCTCCTCGATGCGCATCTGATCGCTGTGTGGGTGGCCGTCGTGATCAAGCCGGGATTCATCATTAAAACCGGTCGTCTCCACCACTAAACTGTTTCTTTGCCAATGTCCCACCGAATAGCGATACCACGTCGGTTCGGGATCAGCGGGCAGCGCTCGCCTGTCGAGGTAGATCGTACGGTGCACGTAGAAGTAATCGAAGAACTCGATCAGCCGGTCTTTCGTCTGCTAAGTGAAAAGCAAACGCGCCGAGAGAAAATATGAACGCGAGGAAAACCATGCTGAGGATTAACATTCTCTCCGGGGTCTGAAGCGCCTTCTCCGCAACTTCTTTTTCAAAGGAGATCCTCTGTACCGTTCAATGTGTTCCTTTCATGCGCCGCTCACTTTTGCGATTTCATGGATCCGCGCATCTATTTCTTTTTAAATGTTGACAGCTAAGGCCCTTACGTCTGAAAAGTTTCCCTTTGATCACCTACGCCACCGAACTTCGAAGTCTCCTGCCTGTTCTCCGTTAGGAAATCTCTCAAGCAACGCTTTGTGCAGCCGGTCTGACAATGGGGGCGTAAAGGCAGGCTTGGAATTGAGGACGATCACGCGCACGGGCCGGCGATCCAGCAACTTCAAAAGTTTTTCGCCGCCCGCGTCCGTTTCAAAGAGTTCGGAAATCGTAGGCGTCAGATTCTTATATTTGGCCAGAAAATAAATCTGCGGCGAGTCCGGGCCGGCGTAAATTTCAGCTGCGCCGGCATGCTGCTGGATCATAGGGATGAGCTTGTCGTAAACCTGCACATCTGCCGGCTCGATTCGTAGGTGGCCGCCTCTCGGCAAATCGAGCACGCTCGTCTCCGGATCCGGCTGGTAATACGAACCCATGCTGTAGATAAAACTCGGCTGGACACGCATCACGCCGAAGAGCGAAAAGCCCACGAAGATGGTGGCGAGCAAGGTCTTCGGGATCACCGGGAAAAATGACAAGACGGCGAGGGCCGCCAGAATCACCAATGGGGCGGCGTAGCAGAAATATATGTAAGCCGAAAACGGGTATTGCACCAAGGTGCACACCGCGGTAACGGCTAGAACCAGGAACAATTGCTCCCGCCTGAGCGATTCGATCGAAGGGTTTCTGAATTGCGCCGGCGCAAAATAGAGGGTCAAGGCGCCGGCAACCGCGATCACGGGGGCCATCCAATAAGCGGCGTTCCAGGCAATCTCGAAATTGATCGGGTCGTAGCCCGACGTGATTAATAGGCGACCCGCGAAACCACCGACCGCCAGGCAATAACTCCAGCGCAGCCAGGCGCTCACTTTGCGCAGTTGCGCACCGAGAGTGACGCATGCCGCTAAAGCGAGCGACCAGACGATTGTGCTGATGCCCGGCAGAGCCATCGAGGCTCCGCTCAAACGTTTGAACGGCAAAACAAGAACACCGTTCACGAGCGCGTGCAGCGCGTGCCCCTTTATGTAGGGGATAATGAAAACAAGCACCGGAGCGGTAAAACCCAGGCCTAACAGGATGCACATCCTAAACAGCGAAAGAAATCGCTCGCCGTCGGTTCGCGTCGGCCGCCACTCACGCGCCATAATCAGCGTGGCGAGCGCGGTCGACGGCAGAACGAAGTCGACATACTCCTCGATGCTCGCCAGCGGATGTATCAACCGGGCCAGCAGTGCGACAAACGCAAAAATCGAAATGGCGGACGATGAGGTGTAGAAAGGCGACCGAGCTTTTGGCCGTGGAATGACCGAAAGCTCCGTACTTTGCTCGGCGAACAGAAAAAATAGCAGAACGCCTGCAACGTAAAATAAAGCCGTGATCTTGGCGAGAAACGATAACCCGCCCGCGAGACCCCCGGCGAACAGCCATTTGGCCGATCTTTTTTCGGTATACGCCAACAGGGCCGCCAGCCCGAAGGTTGCGAAGAACAGGCCGTACCATGAAGGTACAGGTGCGCTGTAATTGGGTACACTCCACACGACCGCGAGGAGCGTCGTCGCTCCCGCCACCCAATCCGGGGCGAACCGCGACGCGATCCAGTAAAAAACAGGCACCCATGCCAGGAAAAAGGCGAAGAGTACAAATCGCAGCGTCGCAAAGTCCTCACCGAAATACTTAAAAGCGAGTGCATTCAGATAGCTCAGGCCCCCGGTGTAGATTTCCGCATAGTCGCGATGCGGAAGCTCGCCGTGCAACACGCGATCCGCGCTTTGTGCGAACGCACCCTCGTCGTGCGGCACCCAGCCGCGCCGTAGATTCGCGCCCGCATACCCGGCCGAGATGACCCATACGCAAATCAAAATGAATAATGGCCGCAATCGCGACACCCGCATGCCGGCGGAGCTTGACGCCGGTGGGCGAACGTTGTCTATGCGAGCGATGTCCTCCGCTGCTGGAAAGGCTGGCGGCAACATCCCATCCAAAGTTATCGATCGAATCACAGGCCTCATTCGTGCTGGGTCCGCGCGAAATGAACGGCAATCACTGTCCGAGTATTTCCACCAGCATTGCACCATGGTCATTAGGTCCGAACAAGGAACCGCCGCCAGCACTGTGCTCGCGAGTGAACCGATGGCAGGTACGACACAGAATATCTGCGTTTTCTAGTCCCGCCGCGTCGGCTTTTCGCGGCAGGCAAGTTCGACCAGTACAAACGCGACATTCCGTACGGCACCCTGGCACAGGCCTTCCAGACCCTGGTCTGGCAGATCCTCGTCAAAGGCCAAGCGGAAGTCGACCGGTGGCGTCGTGACCTGCTGGATGCGGTCGGCCCGAACGGCCAGCTGATCATGAGCCTCATCCCCGAGGTGGAGTTCATCATCGGGAAACAAGCACCTCTTCCGGAGCGGTGGGCAACTTCTGGCGCAGGGCCCGGACCTGTTGCGCGATCTCGGGCGGAGTCTGGTGGGGGCAGTGATGAGGGGCGCGGCTGTGTTCCAGTAATCCGGAAGGGCCGTGCCGCTGGTAGCGCCGCAGCCATTTCGGACCGTGACCGCAGTGGTAGCGAAGGCGCGGGCCGTGGGCTTGACGCCTATACGGTGAGCGGATTGGTTTCTAGCGATGGCCTCTGCCTGAGTGGCCGCGCCCATCACGGATTTCGCTTCCGTGGAGTGTCAAAAATAGCGAGAAGTGCTCGTTGCCGTGCAAATGTGGCCGCTATACGATTGGCGCGGATTCAATGCGATCAGCGACTCCTGCTAATACAGAGAGGATTTCCCGGATCACTTCCACCTTCCTGAGGACACGGTGAATGGTGAAAGACATTGAATCTTGCTCAATTCTGACCTGCCCTTTCCTCAGAATTTCGGAGTTGAGAAGCGCGAACTCTTGAAATAAACTTTGCACCTCGATTCTATATTTCTCCTCCAACTGGATGCCCACATTTTGCAGAGTCACGTTGGTGACAAATACCATCTCCGTTCTGTCGCCCTCTGTAAAAGCATATTTCCAGTTGGGGAAATTCTTGAAAAAGCGGCCATGAATGTGAAGAGGGATTCCCCTATTGACGCACTGCATTTCGATAACGGTCAAAGAACCAGATCCGCGTGCCCCCTCTTCGTTTTCAACTGTGTATTTTCTATGATTGCTGAATCCGGCGATTGTGCCCGATTTAAATAAACCTTGCGATTGATAGCCCGCCTCCAACTCATTGGCAATCTGCT
>PLJR01000330.1 GCA_003140295.1 Acidobacteriota bacterium | reverse complement strand
TCGATCTTCCAGCCCAGCAGCTTGGCCGCGAGGCGGACGTTCAGCCCCTTCTTGCCAATGGCCAGCGAGAGCTGGGTGTCGTCGACGATGACTTCAAGCTGCTTGTCGGTGAGGTCGGAGATGGAGACGCGGCTGACCTTGGCCGGCTGCAAAGCCTTCTCGGCGAAGGTGGTGATCTCCTCGCTGAACTCGATAATGTCGATTTTCTCGCCCCGCAGTTCGCGAATGATGGACTGCACCCGCATTCCCTTCATGCCCACGCAGGCGCCCACCGGGTCGACATCTTTGTCGCGGCTCTGCACCGCGATTTTGGTGCGCTCTCCGGCTTCGCGAGCGGCGGCGCGAATCTGCACGGTGCCGTCGTAAATCTCGGGCACTTCCATCTCAAACAAGCGCTGCACCAGCACAGGATCGGCGCGCGAGACGATGACCTGCGGCCCCTTGGCGGCCCGATCCACCGCGCGGATCACGACGCGCAACCGGTCGCCCAAATTATAAGTTTCCAGGCGGGATTGTTCGCGTTTCGGCAGGCGCGCTTCGGTCCTACCCAAATCGACGATGACGTCTGGACCTTCAAAGCGCTTCACGATGCAATTGACCAATTCGCCGACGCGCCCATTGTATTCGTTGAAGATGGTGTCGCGCTCCGCCTCGCGCACCTTTTGCATGATCACTTGCTTGGCGGTTTGCGCGGCGATGCGCCCCAGGACGGCGGTCGGCTTGGGGATCAGTAACTCTCCGCCGATCTCGGTCTGCGGGTCCATTTTGCGCGCCTCAGCGAGAGTCATTTCCTTTTTGGGGTCCGCGATTTCGCCGACAATAGCACGCACCGCATACACGTCCACCTGCCCGGTTTCCGCATTGAACTTCGCGCGCAAGTCTTCGTCGGTCTTGTAATACTTCCGCGCGGCGACCACCATGGCGTCCTCGATGGCCGCAACGATGACCCCCGGTTCAATGTGTTTTTCCCGGCTGATCTGCTCGATCATCTGGTCCAGCAGATTCGCCATCCGTGTACGCTCCTACAGTTCGACAACCAAGTTGGCCTTGCGTATGCCCGCAAATGGCAGCTCGATCAACCGCCCCTGCACTTCAATTCTTACCTGGCCATCCGCATATCCTGCCAGGCGGCCCTCGAAAAATTTCGCATTCTCGACCGGCTCGACCGTCGAAATCCGCGCCAGCCGGCCGCGGAATCTTTCAAATTCGCCGGGCTTGGTCAGCTTGCGGTCAAGCCCAGGCGAACTGACTTGCAGCAGGTAGCTGGGGCCGGGCACCAGATCTTCCACGTCCAGCAGAACACCCAACTGCTCACTTACTGCCTGGCAATCGCTATGGCTAACGCCTTCCGGACGGTCGATATACACGCGCAGAAATCGCTGCTTGCCGACTTTCCATTCCACATCGACAACTTCCACGCCCGCGAAACGTGCGGCACGCTCAGCCGCATCTCGGATGCGGTCCAATTCCATGGCCATCTGCCACCTGGCCTTGCCGATGGCCGATTGTGTGTCACCAACAAAAAAGTGGGCTCTCGCCCACTCGGCCATGCGACCGGCTTCCAAACCGCAAAAGCAGTATAGGCTCCGCTTGCTGTAAAAGCAAGCCGACCCGCTAAAGCGGCCTCACCACGCAGGATGGTGAGACCGCCAGCCAATTCACCGCTGGCGCGCGAAGCCCCTACTACAAAATTATGGCGTGGGTTTCTTCGCGGGGCTGGGCGCGGTAGTCCCCGGTGTCGCCGGCCGGCTGGCGGACGGAGGAGCAGTAGGCGCGGGCGCAGGCTTCGGTGCAGCCGGGGGGCCGGCAGGCTTGCTGGATTCCCCGCCGGATGCTCCGGCCTTCAAAGGATAGGCCTGGTCGTAAAGGCGGACGATTTCCTGGGTGATGTCCACTTGGGTTGAGCCGTAGACTACCGGAGAGCCCTGCGCAGAGCTGTCGAGCACCACAACATAGCCATTCTCACGGGAATAACGGTCGAGCACGTCGAGCATTTTCCGCCCGATGGTGTCCACGATATCGCCCTGCGCGGCGGTAACTTCTTCATTCATATCGTCTTGCTTGCGCTGGAACTCGCGCGCGAGCAACTCGCCCTGGCGTTGCAACCGCGCTTTTTCATCGTCGCTCAGAGTACGAGCGCCATTACTGAGGCGGCTCTGCAGATCCTGTATCTGCTTTTGCATGTTTTCAAGATCATTTTGTTGTGGATTGAACTGGGTCTGCAACTGTGCAGAGGCCTGCTTGCCCTCCGCAGTAGCCACGATCGCCTGGCGAACATTGATAACGCCGATCTTAGTCGGCACTGCTCCTGCCGCACCGGCACCGGTTTGCGCTAAGACCGCGGCGGCTGGAAACATCAGAAGCGCGGCGAGCGCCGCCCAAAGACCCCTTGCGTGCACATTCGCATTCATCACTCTTTACCCCTCCAATATCGCGACGATGGCAAATCGCGAATTATAGCGGCCGTTTTTGCGATGCGTCAACGGAATTAAGCATGACCCCGAGCCGACGACCAAGACCTTTCTGCCGGTTCGGATGCGAACCCCCGCGCTGGCGTTGCACCTGGCAACTCGCAGCGCCACCTGACTACTGCGGAAGCGGCAGCAGCAAAATACGCTGGTTCGCGGAGTCCGCAATCACCGCCAGGTTTGTGAACGGATGAATGTCAACGCTGAATTCGCTGGACGGCGTCATACGAAAGACGGAACGGACCTGGCGGTTGAGGAAATCCACCACCGTCATGGACTGCCCCAGGCTATTCGTCGTGATCAGTGTACTCGTGTCAAAGTTGTACGCGATGGACGTCGGATTAATGCCCACGCGCAAGCTCGTCAAGGTCCCGGTAATCTGGTCGAGGATAACCGCCTGGTTCTGGAGGCTTGCTGCAACGACAAAATTTCCTGATACCGGATCGAAAACAATCCCCTGGGGGATCTGAATAGTACCCGACTGCAGAGTAGCATTTACTTGGGACAGATCCACCAGACTCACGTTGCCACTTGTCAGATTTCCAACGGCCGCCCTGTGCGTCGAGGGATCCACGGCAATGGCCGTAGGAGATTGCATCACCGCAAGGGACGTGGGGGCAGCGCCCGTCGCCGCGGTGATGGGGAAGAGGCTCACCGTATTTCCACCGCTATTGGTCACCGCCACCTGACCGAGTCCGGCGTCAATAGCGACCCCAGTCGGGTTTACAGCGGTGCCGATGGTGGCGATTACATCGGCGTTGATGTCATCCACAATCGAAGCGTTTTGGGCCCCGGTATCCGCCACTACGGCTGTGCCGCCGAGCGGACTCGCCGCTACTCCCTCCGGGTTCGCGCCCACTCCCATGGCCTGGCCCATCCCCGTAAGTAAATTTACCAAGTAGACGTCGTTGCAACTGACGTCGGTGACCAGAGCCAGATTGTTCGGCGCATCGATCGATACGCCCAGAGGGCTGGGATTCGAGCAGGTGCCGCCCACATCGACACTTTGCATGACCGTAAAACTCGACGCGTTCGAAACTCCCAGCGAATTGACTACATCGAGCGCATACCGGCGCGGCGTACTCTGCATCGCTGCCGGTACATTGACCGTCATCATGCGGTCGCTTGCGGAAAGAGTGGCTAGCGGAGTGCCGTCAAGACGCGCTGTGGCACCGCCGGTGAATCCCTTACCTATGATCACCAAAGTCTGGTCGGTGGGAGTGGTCGAAGAGCTCAAAGTCGAGTGGACAATAACGGATGCACCCGGCAGCAGCTGGCCAGAGGTCAAACTCGACAGCAAGTTGGCCTGCAGAATCTGCGGTGCTGAACGCAGCGCCGCCAGCGAAATAATGGTCGCGGTGTTGTCGGCCTGGTTCGCAATCACGGCGATATCAGTCCCTGGGTCGATAGCCACATCAAACGGCTTGTTTCCCGCACTGAAACTCGTGAGGATGGTCGGATTTGCGGGGTCTGGGTTAACGATTGATACCTGATTGGTGAGATCATTCACGGCCACAGCGATGTTTGCCAGTGGATTGAATGCAGCTCCAATGTAGCCGGCGCCGCTGAGTGTGGACACGGAAACCGAGCTTTGATCGAGTAGATTGAACACTGCGGCCGGCACGCCTCCCGCTGGATCGACGATCAGCGCCTTTCCCGTTTCGTCATCGAGGGCGACGCCGGTCAGAGTACCGTTGGTGCTGACCGTCGCGACCGGCAGGCCGTAGCTCGCGGTCCCTCCACCGCTATTGGCATTAGGCAGCGTGGTCGCTTGCGAATATGTAAACGTAGTATTACTCGGCGTGGATACCACGGTGGTGATTCCGTTGAAACTGGAGTCGCCAACACCCTGGATCAGCACCGCCTCGCCAATTTGTAACGCATGGGATTGCGTCGTCGTGACGGTCACAGTTCCCGAAACGCGTGAAACCCCGGTCGCGGCAATCGGCGTGACCGTTTGCTGGCTCAGGTCCACGATAGAAAGCACTCCAGCTCCGCCGGGACTGACCAGCGCCCAATTCAGCTTCGGCGAAACGGCCACGCGAGTATTGATTCCGGTGCTCACGCTAACCGTGCCAGCCACTGCGGGCGTGGATCCCGGCCACGGCGTTAGGTCCAGAAGCGTAGCGTTATTTGTAGATTCGTAGGCGATGATGGCTCGCCCGGTAACAGGATTAATGCCCACCGAGGCGGGAATTTCGCCGATCGTAGCCGTGGAAATAATGAAACGAACCGATTGAGCAGTCAGGTCGATGACGGCGACGGTATTATTTTTACTGTTCGCCACCAGCGCCAGGTTGCGTAAGTTGTCGACGGCAACGCCGGTGGGCCCAGCGGATCCTGCGGGGCACGGCGGGGCGAGCCCACGTGCTGCCGTACAAATCGACGGCACCAGCACTCTGGGAGGAGACTGGGTCAAGTCGATGAGCGTTACGTCGTCGGAACCCTGATTTGCGACCACAGCTACTCCGGTGGCGGTATTGACGGCCACTGCGCTGGGCATAACTCCTACGGGTAAGGTCACGACCGGCGTGACCGCGGAAGGCCCGTAAGCCGGTTGTACCGCCAAGTTCGCTACTACCGGCGGCACACTGGACCCGGCCACATTGCTCAGCACCGACACCGGGAAAAGACCCGGCGTGGCTACGTCAGCCGCCGTCAGTATCATGCTTAACTGCCGGTCGGGATTCGTGCTGCTGACCGTCGAGGACCGCGGCTGACCTGCAAACTGGGTAATCACGGTGGGGTTCGATGGGGTCCCAAAGAAACCGCCATCTATGGTGAAACCCACGGCTGATCCACTTACCTGCGGAACGCTATCGGGAGCAGTGCCTGCAATTGCCGCCCGCACTGGCGACAGCACCACCTGGCATGTTGTTGGATCGGGGGAGCATTGTTGCTGCGTGCCGCCCTGCCGGCCAGCCGTGAATGAAAGGGTCACGGTGTTTGACGGTGGTGCGGGGCGCGTGGACAAGAATAGATCCGAAACACGTACCCGCAATACCGTGGAGGAAGCTGCGACGACCGCAGAGGGGGATATCTGCGCGCCGTTGACAAATACACTCGTGGTGGAGATGAAATTCGTGCCGGTCAGGTAGATATCCTGGAACACCGCGCCCAAAGCCCCCACCCTTGGACTTACGGAGGTCAGGGTCGGATCGGCACCGGCCACCACCGTCACCGTCGCATTGGCCGTTGCCGAGCTGTCGTAAACGGAAGTGGCCGTAATCGTGGCTGTAGTCGCCGTGCCGGGCGCTGTATATAAACCGGTGGAAGAATTGATGGTGCCGGACCCGGTGATGGTCCAGGTGACCGCTGTGCATAGCGGCAGTCCTGAGCTTGGATTGGCCGAGTTGCACGTGGAAGTCACGGCATTGAAAGGAACCCCGGTTACCGTCGCGAAGAATGGCAGCGTCTCACCGGTGCCAATGGTGAATGTGGATGGAGTTACAGTCACGGAAAGGCCGGAAACCAGCGTCACCGTCGCGGAGGCCGTGGCGGAAGTGTTCTGCACCGCAGCGCCGACCGTGATCGTGGTGTTGGGCGGTATGGAAGACGGCGCCGTATAAAGACCGGAGGTATTAATCGTGCCGACCGTCGAGTTCCCGCCATTCACGGTATTTACGGACCAGGTTACAGTTTCGGTGGAATTCGAGACCGCAGCGCTGAACTGCACGGCGTTATTGAGCAAAACGGTTGCAGCCGACGGCGTGATGGTCACTGAAACGGCGGCTGTCGACGTATGGCAGCCGGCCGCCGCGACGCTAGCCCCTAGCACCAGACAAACCCACCGCATCCACCGTGTCATCCAAAGCCTCCGAATTCACGAACACCCTGTGCTGGCTCTTCTTTTACCAAGCCGATTTCAGAATGTCCGGCTGACCGCAAACCGGAACGTGCTGGCGGGCTCGAAAAAGTTGATACGCTGCGGATTGATCAAAATACTATTCAACTGCGGAACGACCTGACTTTGGAAAACGCCGGGCGGAAGCGTGAGCTTGACGAAATCCGGGGTCGTAAATATGCTCTGCGGCGCGATAATTTGCTGATCGAGCCGCGCCAGGTTGTACGCCCAGTACAGCCGGAAGGGTGCATTGATGATGGGAAGCTGCACGACAAACTCAATGCCCACCGAGGAACGCAACTTGAAATTCGTTCCCTTTTGAATCTGCAATGTCTGGCTGATCGGAGAGCCTGGGAATTGTGAAGTGATATTTGCAAAGCCGGTGCTATCAAGCTGCAGCTGGCTTTTCTCGAGCGCCCCGACCGTACCCACGTCGGTAAAAAGCGAGGTGCTGACCGGCCCGGCAATGGGGATGCGATATTCTCCGTTGAATACTCCCGAAGTATCTCCGCCCGGGAAGGCGATCTGATAAGTCAGCGCCGGAATGGTGAGCGTGCGCTGCAGCGGATTGCCGGAAATATCGAGGCGCGTGGGATCGCTATAACTGACCGAGGTACTTGAGAGCAAGGGTATGAACACAATAGGCGTTACCGTGCGGATGTCGAAGCCGCGCAGGTCCGTCTCGCCTCCCAGAAACAAGCGGTCGTAGGGAGGCAGCTCGCGGCCGCCATATCCGGTGGCGAATGAGCCCACGAAATGAAACGCCAGCACATTTCGCCGGTGATACACCGGACGAAAATATTTCGCCTCGACGACGTTGGTCAGCGCGCGCACGTTGCCGCCGAGCGGACCGCCTTCAAAACTAAAGGAGTAGAAAAACGATTTCCCATGCGTCGGATTCATGGGATTGTCGACGGTATTGTAAGTAAGTGTAGGTACCAGACGGCTGGAATGTATCCCGGTCAGCGCCGAGGGCCCGGCGAGAGATTGAAATTGCAGCGCCTCGAAGAGCGCCGTTGAAGCCGGACTGAACGACTGAATGCTGGTGTCGGAATACCCGTAAGTCAGTCCCAGCCGCATGAAGGAAAACCTGCGCAGCGGATAACTGGCGAAAAGGGTGCCGCCCGTGGTGTTGTTGTTGTAATCCTGCTCGATATTCTGGGCGATCTGGACCTGCTGCCCCAGCAACAAAGATTCCTGCTGCGCCTGGTTAAAAGTGAACCGGCTCGACGAGATGGTAAAGCCGGTAGAAATGGGGCGGTCAAAGAGATAAGGCTCGGTAAAACCGAATAAGACCGTACGCTGAATGGTGCCGATGTTGCCCGATAAGGTTAGCGTTTCGCCCAGTCCCAGGAAATTATTGGTCTGATAGCTCAGTCCCACGAAGCTGCCCGCAAGGCCGCTGACGCCCCCCGAAAAGCTGATCGATTGTTTGCCCTTCTCCTTGAGCTTGAGCAGAATATCCACCGTGCCGTTCTTGACGTTGCGCTTGATCTCGGCATTTTCCGGCTTGATGGCGTCGAAGTAATTGAGCTGGTTGAGCCGCAGCAAACTCAGTTCCCAGTAACGATTGTTGAAGATATCGCCTTCGTTGACCAGCAGTTCGCGGCGGATCACTTTATCGCGGGTGGTCAAATTTCCCGTAAATTCGATGCGCCGGACGAAGAACTGTTTCTGCTCGTCGAAATCGAAAGTCAGATCGATGGTCTTGGTATCGTCGTGCGCGTCGATCTGCGGCGTGGCCGTGAAGTCAATGTAACCGTAAACCCCGTACAGCTTGGTGTAGGTTTCGATCACCTTGCGAATTTTGTCGGCGTCAAAAATATCGCCTTTCTTGAGGGGGAAAATACTTTCCAGATACTCGCGCTTGAGCGACAGCCCCTTGTCCGGATCGGCGCTGCGGATCACCAGCCGTCCCATATGGTATTGCTGGTTTTCTTCGATGGGAATGACGATATTGGTCGCCTTGCCATGTTCGCGCCCGACTCCAGGCAGCGGAAGCGGCAAGCCCGCGCGGTTTACATCCGCCGTCGTCAGGATCGGATCTTTCACCAGGACCTTGAAATAGCCATTGTTTTGATACAGCCCGCGTACGCCGATTTCCAGGTCTTCATCCAACTTGGCGCGGTCGAATGTTTTCGACATTACCGGGACGTCGAACAGATACATGGGAATCGCATACGGTTTGGAATGGCGCATCGACCGCAGAATTTTCCGGTCGGAAAAGGCGGTGTTGCCCTGGAACGAAATCTGCCCGACTTTGACCTTGGCGCCTTCCTCGATATTGAAAATCAATTTCACGGCATTGGTCGCCGGGATTTTCTCGTAGGTGGGTTTTACCACCGCGAATTGGCGTCCGTGCTCGGCCTCGAGCTCCTTGATCACCACCGCCGCTTTCTTGATCTTGGTGGGGTCAAACTGGCTTTCCACCGACAGGCTTACCTTGCGGTCCTTGAAACGGTCCAGAACGTCGGACTCGTTGAGCGACTTGAGCCCGCGATACTCGATTCTGCGGATGATGGGCCGTTCGGTAAGATGGAAGATAACGATTTTCGCGTTGGGGCGGTTGGGACTGTCCTGCACTTCGAGCCGGATATCCTCGAAGTATTGCGTATTCCACAGAGCCTGAAAATCCCGCCGCAGCCCGGCTTCACTATAAGCGTCGCCCGCGCGCGTGAAAATCCGCGCTTGCAGCGTCTCGCTGCGGACGCGCCGGTTCCCGTCGAACTCGATACGCTCGACGATGGGAGCCGCGGCTTGCCCCGGCCGGGCATTCAGGTTGTCGGCGCCTTGCGCCCGCAGCAACGCGGACGGGCCAACCGCGAGCATCTCGAGGAAGGATAACCCCAGCAACAGGGCAATCCGCAAAGACACCCCTACGCGACTCCGATTCCACGATAAAGATTGGCAGGATTGTCTGCGTGCGGCCGTTGCCAAGTTCAAGGCCGCGCCCCCCAAGGCAAAATTGTTCGCTCCCCTGCCTATCCCCCGGGCGGCGAGGACGGCTTGCGGGCGTAGGATTCGCTAGCGGGTTACTGGGGTTGCTTCGACGACCGGGCGGAAGCCCAAACCATCCCCGGAGACGGAAACCTCGAGCGTCGCCGGGCGCTGCAAGCCCCCTTGGATCAGTGCTTCCGACAGCGGGTCTTCAACATAACGCTGCAGCGCTCGCCGCAACGGGCGCGCGCCGTAGCTGCG
>PLJR01000413.1 GCA_003140295.1 Acidobacteriota bacterium | reverse complement strand
GGGGTCGTTTTCGTCCGCACCATTCATTCCGACGGACGTCGTCATTCCAACCCACATCGTCGTTCCAACGTGCATCTGGGAAACCGCGATATGGCGCACCATGGTTCTCGCGCGGTCCTGCTCTTCGGAGCCGGTGGAAGCGGCGAAGGAGCTGAAGTCGTGCTCGCCCTCAAAGCGCCGGGCCGCCTGAGCCATGGCGGCGAAATCTAATCGCCGCGAGACGTGCAAAACGTGGCGCCAGAGGGTTGGCGGTACAACCGGGCCGCGAAAAATGCGGTAGTGGTAGGTCTTGGCAGTCACCAGCCAGCGAGCATGAAACTCCGCGGAAACTTCCTCCGCATGGCGAATACGAATAGAAGGCGGCAACAAGGCGTTCAGCGCTCGCGCGAATTCACCGGCAGGGTGCGCGGACTCCGTCTTGAAATTTGCGACTTGGCCTGCGGCATGAACCCCGGAATCAGTGCGGCCCGCGCCGTGTACAGCCGGCCTCACACCGGTAATCTGCTCGAGAAGGTCCGAGAGAATACCCTGGATCGTGCGCTGGCCTGGCTGCGCTTGCCAGCCGTGAAAATCGCTTCCGTCGTAGGCGATAACCAGCTTGATATTCCGGGTCATGGTTTGGGAGCCTGGGTTTGGAGGCCCTGGCTGCGTAAAAAGGTGGATTATCGCATGAGGAGAACGATCACATAAGCGGCAGGCCGTACCGACATGGAGCATCCCTCAAAAACTGACGACATACCGGCCTGGACTCTTTCAGGTTTGGGCACCGCTCGTTGTCATAGGGGAAATGCGCTGGTAGACTGTCTTAGCCTTTTCCGCAGAGGCCCCCTTATTATACGGGCGATCGATGCACCGGTGATCGGTGCGGTCCCGTGCCGAATACAGCAAAGGCAGTAGATAATTGAAACAGTTTGGGGCTGCTGCGCGTTCTAAGAAGTTGAAGTATCCACACTTGTGGGAGTTCCGGCGGCGAAAAAATAATGGGAGAAGAATAAGAATGACTGGAAAGCTTTGCCGTTCGATTGTTGCCGTCGCGCTGGTAGGCCTCATGGCTCTGGCGCCTGTATCCAACGCTTTAGGCCAGACTCAAGCTCCCGCTCCGGCAGCCGCTCCGGGGCAAGCGCCCGGCGGAAACCAGCAGAACCCAGCCCCGACCGCTCCCCAGCCAAAAGACATTTCGCCTACCCCAGCGCCAACCCCGCCCGGCATTCCGCTTACGGTCTCGTTAGGCCCTGATTTCTCGCACTCCAAGCCTATTTTCCCGCGTATTTGGGCCCCCTACACGGGCATTTCGTTGGGTGAGCAGCAGTACATAAATGCGCCGCAAATCGAGCAATTAGTTCGCGACGGGAAGCTCTCGATCAGCCTGCACGATGCGATCGAGCTGGCGCTGCAGAACAATCCCGACATCACCGTACAGCGGTACTACTCCTGGCTGGCCGAAACCGACATTCTGCGTACCAAGGGCGGCGGAACGCAGCGCGGCGTTAATATCGTCGGAACGCCCGTAGCCTTTGCCGACGTCCCGACGCTGAGCTACGATCCCTTGATTACGTCTACCCTCAGCCTGGATCAGCGAACAATTCCAGTAAATAACCCACTCACTTCCGGGACCGGCACCACTACTGCCGGCACGGCGGCGGCGCTGGGGACCCATACGGGAATTGCGAACGTACAGTACAGCCAAAATTTTCATACTGGGACCAGTGTGGCCATGTTTCTGGACAACACCCGAACCTCCACCACTTCACCCGCGGTGCTGTTCAATCCTTCGGTGCAGAGCGTCGGTGAGCTCTCGGTAGTCCAGCCACTACTGAACGGCTTCGGCCGGTTCGTCAATGAGCGCTATATCAACGTGGCCATTATTACCAAGAAAGTTGTGGATTACGCTTTCGAGCAGTCGTTGATTACCGATATAACCGCGGTGGAGAATGATTATTGGGAGCTGGTATTTGCACGCGGAAACGTGGACGTGCAGGTTAACGCGGTGAATCTAGCGCAGCGGCTTTATGACGACAACAAGAGGCAGGTCGAGGTCGGCACTCTCGCCCCCATCGAAATCGTTCGCGCCGAAGCGCAACTGGCCACCGCGCAGCAGAACTTGATCCTGGCGCAAACTGCCCAGCGGCAGCAACAGAGTCTGCTGATGAGCGTTATCGCGAGAAACCCTATCGGTCCTTTGCTTCGCGACGCCGAAATCATTCCCACTGACACCGTGCAAGCCCCACCCATCATCGAGAATATGGCTCTCCCTGACGCCGTCAACGAGGCCGTGGGGAAACGGCCTGACGTGCTCGAAGCAAAAACGAACATTGACGCCGACGACATCAACCTACGCGCCTCGAAAAATGGACTGCTGCCCACGCTCAATCTTTCGGGCTTTGTGGCCTCCACGGGTTTGGGCGGGAACTCCAAGACGACAACAACGACTACTACCAGCGTGGTGGGCCCGCAGACCAGCCCCGCCGATGTCGCCACGCAGATCGTCGGCCCCAACAATCAGCCGGTGATGGTCCTGAATCAGAACGGCGTATTGGTGCCGATTTTCGTGCCCACGATAAGGAACACGATTACGGGAACGACGATTACTCCGGGCGGTCTGAACAGTACCTACAATTCTTTATTCACGGGCAGGTCTCCTGAGTTCGAAGCCCAGCTTTCATTGAGCATTCCGATACGCAACCGCGTCGCGCAAGCCGATAACGCGCGGGCGGTGCTTGCGGAACGGCAGGACCAGGCGCGCCTGCAGCAAGTGGTTAGCAGCGTGGCCGTGGACGTCCAAACTGCACAGATTACACTGCAGGAAGACCGGACGGCCGTTGTGGCGGCTCAAAAAACCCGCGCGCTTCAGGAACAAACCCTGGACGCCGAGCAAAAAAAACTGCAATTGGGCGCTTCGACGATTTTCCTGGTCGTGACCGATCAGCAAGCCCTGAGCGCTGCGGCGGCGGCGGAAGTTCGCGCCCAAGTCAACCTGGTGGAAGCGCTGGTAAACTTCGAACGGGCCATTGGGCGCACGCTCGAGGCCCATCAGATAAGCATCGCCAACGCAAAAACGGGATTGTCGCCTCGTGATACTCTAATACCCGGCACGGATGCCAACGGTGAGATTATCCGCGCAAATCAATCTGTGCAGATGCTGCCGAATTCAGCGAAGTAAGGCAGGCGACATGAAGCGCATGAGAGTCCTGGGTTTGGGCTGTTTATTGCTATGGCCTCTGTTTTGCCTTTCGGGTTGTGGGCGGACAAGCGAAACGGCGCAGAATCCTGCACCCGAAAATCAGGTGCCTGCGGCCCAGCTCGGAGCGAAACATTATCCCCTGCAAGGCACAGTGGTCAGCGTCGACAAGGCCCAGCAGCACTTGGTAATCGACCATAAAGATATTCCCGGATTTATGAGTGCGATGACCATGCCGTATCCGGTGGCGGATGCCAAGGTACTCGACCAGGTAGGCCCGGGCGATCAGATCACCGCCGACGTGGTGGTGAGTGATACCAGCGTGCGTCTGGAAAAAGTGGTGGTGGTGAAAAAGGGATCGGGCGCCAAGCCCCAGAGTGAACTGCAACCTTCTCAGCCTGCGGGTACGTTGCCGGATTTCACGCTGGTGAACCAGGACGGCAAACGCATCGGACTGCGGCAATATCGCGGCCGAGCCTTGCTGATTACATTTATCTATACGCGGTGTCCTCTGCCGGATTATTGCCCGCTCATGACCCACAATTTCGCGGAAATCGACAAGGCTCTGGTGAAAAGTCCCCAATTATATGCGGGCACGCACCTGCTCAGCGTGAGCTTCGATCCTAAGTTCGATACTCCGCAAGTATTGCGGAACTACGCCCGTTCTTACGTAGCGGACAAGGGCAAGGAGACGTTCAACCACTGGGAGTTTGCGGCGCTGCCGGCCGCGGAGACGAAAGACGTCACCCAATATTTCAATATCTTTCTCAGCCAGCAGGATGGACAGATCACTCATTCGATGTGCACGGTCATCGTTTCGCCGGACGGGACGCTTTATCGGGAGTACCACGACAGTGATTGGAAACCTGAAGATGTCCTGGGGGATTTGATGGCTTTACTGCCGGTGCAAAATACTTCCGCGGCTAACATATCTCGCTAGGCCAGTC
Source organism: Acidobacteriota bacterium (assembly GCA_003140295.1). Classification (GTDB taxonomy): domain Bacteria; phylum Acidobacteriota; class Terriglobia; order Acidiferrales; family UBA7541; genus Palsa-189. Next base: position 18 of record PLJR01000413.1, on the reverse strand, counting down.
GTTCAGATCCCGATTGCC
>PLJR01000196.1 GCA_003140295.1 Acidobacteriota bacterium | reverse complement strand
TTCAAGACCTTCGGCTGCGGGTCTGCGATTGCGAGTTCATCGCTCGCCACTGAGTGGGTAAAGGGCAAGACGGTGGATGAAGCGCTGTCGATCAAGAATACCGACATCGTGCGAGAGCTCAGNNGCCGAAGACGCGATCAAGGCGGCGATTGGAGATTGGAAGAAGAAGCACGGCGCGGAAGTAGAGGAAGGCGACACCGCGCGGGCGCACGACTAATCGTCCGGCACAAAAGTGGGACCGGACGGCCCGCGGAACTTGCGCGGGCGGTTCGGCCTGGAGGCCGAGGCCATGATTCACGTTACCGAAAAGGCGGCAAAGAAAATTCAGGAACTGCTCGTCAAGGAAGGCTTGCCGGGTAGCGCGGGGGGATTGCGCGTGGGCGTGCAAGGCGGAGGCTGCTCGGGATTGTCATATGCCATGAGACTGGACACGCAGGCGCGCGACCGTGACAAAGTATTCGAGGAAAATGGGGCGCGCGTGTTCGTCGATCCCAAGAGCTACCTGTATTTGGATAACACGACGCTTGATTACGAGCAGACGTTGATGCGCGAGGGCTTTATTTTTCAGAATCCGCAGGCCAGCCGCAGTTGTGGTTGCGGCAGCTCGTTCACCGCGTAACTGGACGCGAAAGGCCGTCGTTAAGGTGTCCCGATAACGCGTCGGTCGCGCCCTCTGCGCGCGTCACCGGGGTCATTAATGAGGTAACGGGCGTTCCTCTCCAATCAAATCCCGGCCGGGAGCGGCAATTCGTGAACAGCGAAGGAACATCGGCCGCGAAAATCGCCGACAGCACCATATGTTGGAGTTGCGGTGTGCCCTCGGGAAGCGGGCATTTCTGCGAGGCTTGCGGAAAGATCCAGCCGCTGGCGAGAGAAACGAATCACTTCGCGTTCCTGGGCCTGCCCCGGAAATTAACCATCGATCCGGAAGCGCTCGAGCGGCGCTTTCACCAACTGAGCTGGAAACTGCATCCCGACAATTTCACGCGAGCGAGCGAGTGTGAGCGCGAGATGGCGCTGGCGCGTTCGTCGCAACTGAATGATGCGTTTCGCGCGCTGCGAGATCCGGTGAGCCGCGTGGAGTATTTGCTGTCCAGTGCGGGGATGCGCCGGGAAGGCCAGCATAAGCAGCAGGCGCCGCCGGAGTTGCTGGAGGAGGTTTTTGAATTAAACGAGTCGCTGGATGAACTGCGCGAGGGTCGGCCCAGCGACGGCGGTGCCGCCAGAAATTCGGAGGAGACCGCCGCGGTGCGCCGCAAACTTGAAGCGGCGCGGTTGAATTTCGAGGACAGGCTGGGCCAGGTAGATGGCGAACTCGAGCGGCTGTTTTCGAAGTGGGATAAAACTCTGGCGGCTGGCGGTGTGACGCCCGGCGCCGGCGACGAGCAGAAGAAACTCATGGCGCGCATGAACGAGACGCTCAATCGCCGGTCGTACATTCGCAATTTAGTGGCGAGCGTGCAAAAGGAATTAGAGGAGGCCTGAGGGCGGCATGGGACGTACGGTGGGCATCGATCTTGGCACTACTTATAGTCTGATTGCGTATCTCGATCAGGCTGCGGGACGCCCGGGGTGTATTCCGGGCCCGCTGGGCGATACGCTGTGTCCCTCCGTCGTCAGTGTGGACGCAGACGGCAGCATCGTGGTGGGCGAGGCTGCACGGAGCCGCTTGCTGACGCAGCCGGCGAGGACGATCTATTCCGTGAAGCGGCTGATGGGACGCGGCGTCGCCGACGTGCAGAGCGAGCTGAAGATTTTTCCGTTTCGCATCGATGCAGGAAGCCAAAACGTGATTCGAGTGCGGCTAGGAGAAAAAGTTTTTACGCCGCCGGAGATTTCGTCATTCATCCTCAAGGAACTCAAGAGCTGGGCCGAGCGGTTCTTCCGCGAAAGCGTGGATCGCGCGGTCATCACGGTGCCCGCGTATTTTAACGACGCGCAGCGGCAGGCGACCAAGGACGCGGGGCGGCTGGCGGGGCTCGAGGTTCTGCGACTGGTGAACGAACCGACCGCTGCGGCGCTGGCCTATGGTTTGCACGAACAGCGGCGCGGCCGCGTGGCCGTGTACGATTTTGGTGGCGGCACTTTCGACATTTCCATCCTCAAGCTGATCTCCACCGGCGAAGGCGACATTTACCAGGTGCTCGCGACCAATGGAGACACCCACCTCGGGGGCGACGATCTCGACAATCAGTTGCTGGCCATGGCGCGCAACGAGATTCGCATCCGGCACGGCCTCGATCTCGAGCAACATCCGGAAACCGTGCAGGAGCTTCGCAAGGCGCTGATCGCCGCCAAACACGAACTGTCGTTTGCGGAGCGGGCGGCGGTGCTGATGCCACTGCCTGACGGGAGCACGTACGTGCGCGAATTCTCGCGCGCGGAGTTCGAAGGGATGGTGCAGCCGATCCTCGATCGGACGATGGGCCCCGTGCAGATGGCGCTTGCGGATGCGGGCCTGAAGGCCGCGGACATAGACGAAGTCGTGCTAGTGGGCGGGTCCACGCGTGTTCCGCTGGTACGGCGCATGGTCGAGCAGTTCTTCCGGCGCCGGCCGCATGCCGAGCTCAATCCCGATGAAGTGGTCGCGCTGGGAGCGGCCATTCAGGCGGACATTTTGGAAAGCGGCGTGAAGAACATGCTGCTGCTGGACGTGACTCCGCTGTCGCTGGGCATCGAAACCATGGGTGGGGTAGTGGCCAAGATCATTCCGCGGAATTCGACTATTCCGGCAAGCGCGCAGGAGATGTTTACCACCGGCGTCGACAACCAGACGGGCATTGACATTCACGTGCTCCAGGGCGAGCGGGAACTCGCGGCGGATTGCCGGTCTCTCGCGCGTTTTCAATTGCGCGTTCCCCCCGGACCCGCGGGCCTCGCGCGCGTCGAGGTGAAGTTCCTGATTGACGCGAGCGGAATCTTGCAAGTTTCGGCGCGCGATTTGAAGAGTAGCCAGGAACAGTCGGTGGAAGTGCAGCCGAGCTACGGGCTGACGGACGCGGAAATCGAGCACATGCTCGAAGAGTCGATTGAGAACGCGGAGCGGGACTTTAACGTGAGGCAGGTAATTGAAGCGCGTGTGGAGGCAGAAGCGATCCTCCGCGCGACGGAAAAATCGCTCTCGGAGCTGGCGGCAGCCAGCGGCGGGCCTGCAGGATCACCGGAACTACCCGCCGAAGAGCGGCACGCCGTGGATGCGGCGATTACCGCGCTGCGATCGGCTATGGCGGGAGACGATTACACGCTGATCCGCGCGCGGGTGGATGAATTAAACAAAGCCACCATGCCGCTCGCGGAACGCATGATGAATCGGGTGCTTTCGAGCGCGCTTTCGGGGAAGCGCGTGAGCGACATTTAGACGGCAATAAACGCGCAGCTGAGGGAGATAGTAGATGGGCGGCAGCAATCCTTACATCGAACAAGCCAAGTACACGCCCGCGACGCAGAAGTTCAAGGTCACCTTCATGCCCGAGGGAAAAACCGTGGAGGTGGACCCCGCGAAATTTCCTTACGGACACGATGGCCTGCCGGGAAGCATCCTCGATATCGCTACCGGGCACCACATGGGCCTGGACCACGCGTGCGGAGGGGTGTGCGCCTGCTCCACATGCCACGTGATCGTCCACGAAGGGCTGGATTCGTGCAACGAAGCCAGCGATGCGGAACTCGACCAGCTAGACGAAGCTCCGGGCCTGGAGGCGAAGTCGCGGCTGGGTTGCCAGTGCGTTCCGGATGGCTCCGCAAATCTGATCGTCGAAATCCCGGCGTGGAATCGCAACTTCGCGAAGGAAGCTGAACACTAAGAGGTCGATAAGCAGCAAAAGCTCGCCGATTAGAAGGAGATTGCCGCCATGCCTGGCACATTCGATTGGGACGACACCGAAGAGATTGGCCTGCAGCTCGCCGAAAAGTTCCCCGACACCGATCCTCTGAGCGTGCGCTTCACGGACTTGCACAAATGGGTGATCGCGCTTGATGGCTTCAGCGGCGATCCAAAACTATCAAATGAAGGGAAGCTCGAATCCATCCAGATGGCCTGGCTCGAGGAGCATCGCGACCGCCACGAGGCATGACGGCCATCAGAAGCAGCGAAAAGGTTTTCTTCATGTACGGCAGGACCCCTGTTAAGGGACGTCGCGTTCTTTGTCTGCGTTTCATCCCGTGCTTGCACCCCCGGGCCACCATGCCCCCTCCTTGCAGAATCCCTTTCACACGGCTGTAGCTGAGCCGTATATACAGAGTCACTCTGGACGTCGCATCGCTGAGCGTGACCGGACTGCGCATTGCCTTGCATCCGGCCCGCGGGATTGAGCCTGTGCCATGGGCATCAACTGTTTTGCAATTTCGGATTTGGGCTGAGCGATGTAAGCAATGTAGTGCAAGTGAATAGCGGCACTATGGGCTGATCGTGTAGGTGGCCGTGCCCACCGTGCTAGCGGACCAGCCGGTGACTGTGGCGATGGCTTTGATCGTGGTCGTCTGGGTGACGGAAATCGGAGCCGTATACGGCGTCGAACCGGTCGTGGGAGTACTGCCGTCGGTAGTGTAGTAGATGGCCGCACCGGCAGTCGCATCGCTCAGGGTGACCGACTGCGCGCTGGTGTAGGTGCCGCCCGCGGGGCTAAAAGTCGGCGTCGCAACCTGTAGTGCATAGGTGGCGGTGGCCACGGAACTGTTGCTGAAACCACTGGCGGCGGCAATTGCGTTGATCGTGGTGGTCTGGGTCACCGAAATCGGAGCCGTATATGAAGTCGAGTTCGTCGTGGGGGTGCTGCCGTCGGTGGTGTAGTAGATGGCCGCACCGGATGTTGTGTCGCTCAGAGCGACCGACTGTGCGCTTGTGTAGGTGCCGCCCGCGGGACTGAAAGTCGGCGTCGCAGCCTGTGCCGTGTTTATGGTGTAGGTGGCGGTGCCCACAGAGCTGTTGCTGAGGCCGCTGGCAGC
>PLJR01000283.1 GCA_003140295.1 Acidobacteriota bacterium | reverse complement strand
TTCCGTTTTGACTTCCCAGCCGGACCGCAATGTACATTTAAGGAAATCAGAATACCACTTCTATGTGTATCCAGGGGGATTTGTAAAAGGTTAGAGGTCCCCTCCCCGTGCCGTGCTGACCGTGGCGCGAAGTGGAAGTGTGGAAAAGCAGGCAGGTCCCGAAGATTTGCGGGTCAGTTCTTCTTGTCCTGCGCATGCTTGGGCTTGAAATCCTTGTTGACGGTCATGAAACTTTTAGGCAGAACAATGCCGTGATCCTTCAAGGCCAGAATCATGACATGCTCCACTTCGAAGCGCTGCGCACCCGGATTTTTTGCAACATTCCTCAAATCGGTGACCCGCAGCGTGGCTAACCGTGGCGGGCGCAGCCAAAACGCTCGAGCGAATCAGTGTGATAACCTTTCTTACGAAAAATCGAGAACCAATTCAAAGATAGACGACTGGCGCACGATATTAAGCCGATGATTCATTACATAATTCTCGGCGCGGGCCAGAAGCAGTAAACGGTAGGTCTTAGCTTCGGATTGTCTCGAGTCGGATAACTATCATCTGTCCAGATAATGTTAAACGGCGAGGGAACGCATCTTTCACCGTCGGGGCGCGTCGAACAACTTTTGGCTGCCTGATCTCCCGTGAGAACAAGATTGTCAGGCACATCCATCCTGAATCCGCCATTGGGCAAAGCCTCTCCGGTTTCATTCTGCGTCAGCTTCACGTGATAGTGAGTGCCACGAGGATCAGAGTACAGAGTGCCATCCTGACCCGTGATCTCAAGATCAGCAGTAAAGGGTTTCTCAATGACATGGCCCATAGCTGCACTCGCGCCGCCACAATGGACCCCATCCGCCCTCGTCATATCCACGATAAATGTTGTGTACGACTTCAGTCGCGGACTTCCCGGCAAGAACGCGATGGCCGGCGGCTCATATTTGGCAGCGACGTGGGCATTGTTGGTTTGTCGTTGCCCGGTTGCTTCTTGTTGCTTCTGCATGGCCAAGTCTCGGATTTCCTGTGTCGACCGTCCGACGCCGTCTCGCGCTACGAGCGCTGCGATGCGTTGCGCGATTGCCTCGAATAGCTTAGCCTTCTCCGGTGGCGTGAGGCGCTGCTCTCTCTCGAGAGCTAGGGAAATCGAGTAACCCAAGTGGATCAACTCATCGTCGCGACTCTTTCGGATTTCTTCCGCATCACGCTCCGTTGCTTCCGCCTTCCGTTGAAGATCAGACAACTCGCTAAGCCGCAAAAGAAGGTGCATGTTAATTTCTGGTCCGTGCGATTCGGATGNNGGATGCAGGAGCGGGAGGAGCAGGAAGCGACACCATTAGGTTCGGTAGCGGATCTTCGTTCGGCGCATAGCTGACCGAGTCGTTTTGACTCGGCTTTCCCTGCTCCACCTGCCAAAGCGCGTCGATCAAGGCGTCAGTCGCAGCCACGAATGCTCCGACGTCCGGAGGTATCGACTTTCTATTGAGTGCTTCGTTTGCGGCCCTCAGACTTGCGAGTTGCTTCCGCAGTTCGGCGATCGCGGCGGTGTTGCTTCCTAGCTGCCGGCTTTCATTCTCGTACAGGACCGCAAAGTTGTTGAGGCCAGTCGCTCTTAAGTCGACAGCGTTGGCAAACACCAAAGCACCGAGAACCAGCATAAAACCGCTGGCGATTTCGAGGCATTTCTTCAGAGGCTCAAGCCATTTGGCTCGGTCGTGCGTCTCGCGCTCTAGCGCGAGGCGACGGTGTCGGCTACGGAGATGCAGTGCCGAATAAATGACGCCTATCACGATCCACGCTGCCAACAGCAGCTCAATGGTAAGCGAGGGCCTATCACCGCTGGAATTGTACTTGACCTGACTCTTAAAAGTGTCTGCCTGCGGTAATGAATTACAGAACAATATTCCAGGGCATGAGCTGATCAATGCTTTTGGTCTGATGATCGGCGATGCGGGCGATGACAATACGCAGATAAGCTTCCGGATCAATGTCATTGAGCTTCGCCGTTTCAATCAAGGTATACATCTTTGCCGCGCGTTCGCCGCCGCTGTCGGAGCCGCAAAAAGGCCAGTTCTTCCAGCCAAGCGCCAGAGGCCAGATGGCGCGCTCGGCGGCATTGTTGCAGATGTCGAGCCGGCCATCGATGGTATAGCGGGTCAGTGCCTCCCACAGGGTGAGCGCGTAACGCAGCGCCTTCGCGAATGTACCGTTGCCGACGCTGCCAAGTGTTTTTTCGTACTCCGTTTTCAGCGCCGCCAGCAGCGGCACGGAGAGCGCGGTGCGAACAGCCAGCCGCTCTTCGGGCGGACGGCCGCTTATGTCGTCTTCAATGGCGAACAGCTCACCGATTTTCTGCAGGTACGCAGCCGGGGATTTGGTTTTGGCATGGACGTCGAAGATATACCGGCGCGCATGCGCCCAGCACGCCACTTCGCTCAGACGCGCCATACCATTGACCGGCTTATAAAGGCTGTTGAACCCGGAATACGCATCGGCATGCAAAAAGCCGCGGCAGTCCCCGAGCAAAGCCTCCGCCCGCTTCGCCTTCCGGTCCGGGGAGTAAAGGTAAAACGCGGCCGGCGGCACGCATGATCCCCACGGTCGCTCGTCGCGAACCGCTACCCATAATCGGCCGGTTCTGGCTTTGCCTCGTCCGGGATCAAGCACCCGCACCGGCGTATCGTCGGCATGGATCGCAGCACCGCTGCGTACATGCTGTGCGATAGCCTCCACAAGCGGGTTCAGCAGGAAGGCCATGTGGCCCACCCATTCGGCCAGGGTCGAACGGTCGATCTCGACGCCCTCGCGGGCGTAGATTACGTTCTGGCGGTACAGGGGAAGATGATCGCAATACTTCGAGACCAGCACATGGGCCAGCAGGCCCGGACCCGGCAACCCGCGCTCGCGGCCTTGCGCAATGCAGGCCGTATGGTTAACCGCCACAACACGACGATGTACACAACTCTTCAGCCCTGCTTTATGTGCACGGGCGCAATCGCCCAGTTCGGCATCCCGCGTGTTGTCATCGGTGATGTCATCAATGCCTCGAATGATGAGACCGTCCGCTTCATGCGTAGCCGCGGCATTGAAGTCATTATTATGGACCCGGCTACCAGCAAAGCCGCGGGGGATTGCGTCGAACTCGTCGGTCGGTTCCGGCAAGAAAAGCCTGACCAGTGGCTTGAAGACTGGGGTGGTGGTCTGAATTCCAGGCTTAAGGTCCAGGAACCTATTTAAGGGACGCTGCCTTTGCGGATCAGATAGCGCAGAGATTCGAGCGGGGCATAGAAGAACGCTGGCTCAAAGCCAAGCACGGCGCCGCACGCTTCGACGAAGTCGTTTGAAGGCCGCTTGTTTTTGCCGGCCTCACAAAGAGAAATGAGTGCGATGGAAGCGGAGACCTTTTGCGCTAGTTCCGACTGGGTCCGTGCGCGAAATTCACGGCCGATCCTTAGCCGCTGCCCGCAAAAACTCGTTGTAATTTGTCCCATCGATAGTCTATGTCAATCCAATCTGCGTCCAAGTCAATCCAATCTGCATCGGATCGATGAGCTAGCGATAACGTTCCCGCTTTACCAACTCCGCATCGAGGATAACCGCCCGCGGAAAACGATCGTCAGAATTTTAGCGGTGGCTTGATTTTTACGCTAACACCAAAATCTAAAAAGGCTTACACCGACTTCCGCGCGAGTTCCGATCACTTGAAGCATCGTCAACGTTTTGTGTACGTTAGGCACGATGTTCTCGCTGGGATCCTCAAAAGGTTGTAACGAAATTTAAGCAGCGGAGTAAGTAGGCTGTCACGAGGCCAGATTTTCCCGACAAAGCCAGAAGAATCAAGCCGAAAGCCCTGCCTGGAGGGATAGATTTGTTTTTTTCATAGACCGTTTTGACACATGAAATCAACACCAAAGTGCCCGGTTGCCCAGCAACCGAGGCAAAAATTTCATCCGTTGGGGGCTTCGGCGTTCCAGATCGACGCGGCGCGGGACCCCTGCCGCTGGACACTTCGGGGCATCGTATTCGAACGCGGACGCCAGCTCATTTAGAAGTTCTGCACGAACTGTGCCGGTCAGCCCACATGCACCAAAGAAGCTCTGCAATTCCGGCAGAAATCCTTGCGCAAGCAACGAGCGGAGATGTGACGTAACGACCTTACCAGCCCTCGCCTGCTTCTCACTGGGTAGCCTCGTGGCGTACTCGCTCAGTGCGCTCAATAAGGTCGAGACACAATGATGATATTGCTCTGGGGTCCGGGGCGACCATTCGTCCGGTGCCAGTCGTCCGGCGATTAAGACCGTCCCTATCAGTCGCGTGCCGAAAGTACTGAGCGCGGCCTCAATTCCACCGAGCGCCAAGGTCGCCATCGATTCGTCTGAACTCGCCAGCCGGTTCCGCAGGACTCCCAACCTGGAATCGAAATCCGTCGCCGTGCCGGATAGGTAGATTCGAAACAGCTGTTTCCATATCGCCGTCGCATTATTTCCTATGTCCTTTTCTGATTCGGCCAACGCCAGGCGCACCAGGTTCTCCTCGCCCTCGTTGAAATACTCCGGTAAACGGACCAGGCGCTCTAAGAGCCAAACCAGAGTGCGCCTGGGTCCCCATCCCCCGCCTCTCCAAGTCCCTTTGATGCCCTCTAGTTGCTGCGCAGTGGCACTTTTTACGAGGTCCGTCAATATCGGAAGAAATAACGAAGGGTTTAACTCAATTAGATTAGCCAGTCGATCGACATCATCGCCGTTTTGCAGCCTATCCGGCGTCAAACCCTGAGCCCATTCGAAAAAAAAACCGGCAACCGTCTCCCGGATTTGCGGAGCAGCGCTTCGGTTGACTCGATTTTGAAACTTCTCGATTGTTCCAACCTGTAGCTGACCAAGAAAATCTGCAGGACTCGACGCTACCCACTGCTGCCAACCTCGGGCAAAGGAAATCTGCGCAATGATTTCCGGTGTGACATAAAGATAGCGACCTGACCGACCAACTAAACCTGTTCTGGCGTGAAGGCTAATCGCGGTGCTTTCAAAGTGCCCTCTGTCCAGCTTTAGCAACGCACAAACCCCGTCGAGCTCATTGGAGATTTCACCTGCAAAACCGATTCGATCGAAAAGAGAGAGACCCTGGATAACGGTCATCTCTTCCGCAGTTAGCAATCTGAAAAGGGACTCATCGATATTTGGCGCAACTGAGCCGAGGTGACCTTCCGAAACAAGCCTGGAATCGCTTTCGCACAACAACGCTGCGAATTGGAGAAATCCGCCAGAGATTCGCGCATATTCGATGCGGCGGTCCAACGGCACCCCCGAGTAATTCTTCTCCAGAACTTTTTTCACCTGTTCTTCCGAAGACTTCTCGATCCGAAGGTCGCGCGATTGATACGGTGGACGCTCCCCTTGATTGTCAATCGAGATAACTCTAACCCGCCCCGAGTGAGGCCGTAGTATTGACCTCAGTTCAATCCTGGTCGCAGCGGGACACTCATCCGCAACAAGGAGAGCTCTGCGAGATCCATTGTTGGCCAGAAAATATGCGATTCTGATGGCTTCTTGGTCATCGTCCGTGTACAAAACCAACCCATCCGCCCCCGCAACGGCGCTCAATGCCTCGTAGGCGCTCCTTGTTTTTCCAACTCCCGCTTCGCCGTCAATGGGCAAGACAACTTCGGCAACATCCACTGTGAAATCCGCGTGGGACCGGATGGCGTTGTCAACTCCGGGCCAGGAGTTGGCGGTACGAAAGTCGGAAGAATTTGACACGTTCTTTCCTTCCAACGCCGAAGAACGTGAAGTTTCTCACCTACCTTTGACGGAAAGAAAAGCAGCGCGATCGGTGGAAAGCAACTAGCCCATTCGGCTAGCGCATTCGTGTCAATGACCCGTGCTGGAGGGGATTGCGAATTGATCTTGCGACACTCAGCCGACAGCGACTCCTCCCATTCATTTATTTTCTTCGCGGGCAACGCGTCACATACACACAATCGGTATCCGGCGCCCGCCGCTACCATTTCTCGTGCATATCCCTCCCTTCCTTCTTCAGCGCCGGAATCCTTACGTTCTTGTACGCTCTGGCCTTATACTGCCAAATCGTGGGAACTTCCATGTAACCAAACACGCCCTGCGGCGGGCACGCCCGTTTCACCTCGGTATCGACATTCCCGTCAGGAAGCACAGTCCGCAAGTTTGTCCGAACCTCAGAAGCGGGGATGCCGAAGGAAGCTGTGTGTGTTCGAATTACGAGATCGACGAAGGACGTGAACGCAACACCGCCGGGCTCGGATTGAAACGCTCGAATCTCGAGTTCGGAAACCGTTAGAATGGGCGCGAGTTCCATGATCCTCAGGCAAAGTGTAGCCGCTATCCACCGATGACTTGCACCGATGCAATTTCCCAATTTGCAACACGCAAGCCGTCGTCCGCAAGGCATCGCGGAGAAGGACTCTCGTCGGGCGAGGCTTCCATCTGCAGCTTGTGTCGAAGCGCTTCTCGGTTATCTTGGCTGAGACCTTCCCACCAGCGGGGTGCCATGAAGATGTTCTCGCAAAACCCGAAAAGGAATCGCACGAACGCATGGACGACAAGCGAAGACGGCACGTTCAGCAGCGAGTCTACAAAGCGGCGGCACGCGTAATCGCTGTCGCCAAGCCAACACATTACGATTGCGCCCCCTCCAACCCATCCAATGCTCGAATAGGTTAGCAGGTCCAGCCTGCCAGGCGAATCGAGTCGCTGGAGCTGATTCCCGGCGAAATCGTATTCGGGATACACGAGGCTGCTGCACATGATTCCCGGAACGTTCCGCACCCACAGGATAACTGACTTGAGTTCCTTGAGATCGCTTTGGTCAGCAGCTTGTCATATTGCGACTTGTGCCACCCCAGATCGTCAGTGCCGAGCTGCGACCCGTGCGCGAATGCTGACGCATACGTCTGGATGCCTGCTTGCGCTTCCAGCGAGCGGCCCTGGTCCATCGAACGCATCACATCAGCGACGCCTACTCGGCACCTGCGCACGAAAACTTCGCGGCAAATCGCGCGGTAGCCGAGCAGGAAACACTGCTCAGCAGTTCCGCTGAACATCTGTTTTTCGACGGGCGCAAATGTGGAGGCCTTGTTGACCCCGATCCGGGCGAACGACACGTTCCCGCCGTTCTTCAGCAGAGCAGCAACATCAGGTTCGATCCATACACATGCCCGTCCGCGGCAATCGTCCTGAGGAGACTTTCCTGAACCGAGTGTGCGCGAACGACTCGTCCTACGCACGTGCCGGGTCCAGCTTCAGGATGAAGGCACATTCTAAGCGAGCGTGCCCTTTCGATTCTGTTGGGCCACGTTCATAGCCACCGTGCACAGTATAACAGTGGCACGTCACTTCAAGGAAAGAGCGGGGAATCCCTCCCCCCACTAGTTTTCTTGATTCCGGTTGTCACTCGTGCCGCTGAAAATTACTGCACGAACCGGATCATCGGGGTTATCTGCCCCCTTTTGCCCCCTAGCGTTTTTGCTAAATGCCTACCAATCAGGAAGATGGTTGGTAGGGGCGGTGGGGATCGAACCCACGACCAACGGCTTANNGCGGTGGGGATCGAACCCACCACTCTGTTTCCTTCACTCTATCCATGGACTACCTGGCGCGCGGGCGGGATTCCGCGTCGGGATGAGCCATCTTCGGATTAGAACTTGCCGGCGCGGTCGA
>PLJR01000370.1 GCA_003140295.1 Acidobacteriota bacterium | reverse complement strand
ATTCTCACTTTGCAGCGACAGCCATTGCGCCGTGCTTGCCAGATCTGGGAAGCGGGCCTAAGATTGCGCCCGCAACACCCTAACAAAACTTGGGGAGGTTTTAATGAAGAAACGATTCTTGATGTCCGCGGTTTGCGCCGTGGCAATTTCTGTTTGCGCCGTCGCACTGATGAATGCCCAGGACGGTGCAGAGCGTGGGGCGCCGATATCGCAACTGCCATTCCATCTGGTGCAGAACTTTTTCCACTATCCCGCGAATTCCGTCGTGGGCCGCGTGAGCGGCATCGCGGTGAGTCCCACGGGGAACATCGTCGCGCTTAATCGCGGCTATCACCCCGTGCTGGAGTTCAAGTCGGACGGCAGCTTCGTGCGCTCGTGGGGCGAGGGCTCCACGATGTTCGTGGGCGCGCATGCCTTGCGCTACGATCCGCAAGGCAATCTCTGGTATGTGGATGCCGCCGATAACATCATTTACCGCTTCGACTCCGAAGGCCGCACGGTGGGCACGTTGGGAACAAACCCGGAACCCTGGACCTGGCTAACCCACGTGATCGAGCACGCCGTGCCCGGCAGGGCCTCTTTCTACCAGGAGACGGATATCGGCTGGAGCAAGGATGGCAGCATGTTCGTCTCCGACGGATACGGCAATTCCCGGGTTGCCAAGTTCGATAAGGACGGCAACTTCGTCAAGTCCTGGGGTGAGCGTGGCGGCCAGCCGGGCAACTTCAACACTCCTCACAGTCTGGTGGTGGACGATAACGACGTCGTTTACGTCGCCGACCGCGGCAACAGCCGCATCCAGGTTTTCGACACGGAGGGCAATCGGAAAGCGGTTTGGAACCTGCCGACAGCGCCCTGGGCGCTCTGCCTCACCAAGGGACCCACGCAAGTGATGTTCGTGGGCAGCGTGGGCCGTGTCTATAAGATGGATCTCACCGGCAAGGTCCTAGGCGCCTTCGGTCGGCCGGGCCGCATGGCCGGCACCATTGACTCCGTTCACGGGATAGCCTGCCCGGATGAGAACGCCGTCTATCTTGCCAACTTATATGCCTCGCGCATCGACAAATGGGTCGCGCAGTAACCAACGTTCTGAATAGACGCACAACGCATAAATACTCGGGTCGGTGAGGCCCAGCGGAGCGTCCCGAATCGAAAAACCAAAACTGAAATACATCCTGAGGGCCTGCTGCGGTCACGATCGCATCGGCTCTCGCGAGTTGCTGTGAGTTGTTGCCACTTTTCCGCAACATGTTTGTGTTTGTGATGCCGTTGTGACGCCGAAACATTGAATCCTGCCCAGCTTGATACCGCGATTGCATCCAATACCAGACGGTCCATTGTGGCGGGCCCAAACTAATGGCTAAAGCTGCTGAGACGGTTGAAGTCGCCGGCCACAAAATCAGCCTGACGAATCTGGAGAAAGTTCTCTACCCTGGTGCGCGATTCACGAAAGCCCAGGTCATCGATTATTACATTCGAGTCGCGGATTACCTGCTTCCGCACCTCAAGGATCGCCCGGTAACGCTGAAGCGTTTTCCGGACGGTGTGCGTGGCGAATTTTTCTACGAGAAGAACGCGCCGACTTATACGCCCGAATGGATTGAACGATTCCCGGTGCCGAGCCGCACGCGCGGCTCAGACATCCACTACATCCTGATTAACGACCTGGCAACGCTTGTTTGGCTGGCAAACGCGGCCAACCTGGAGATCCATCCGTTTTTACATCGTGTGCCGGATATTCAAAAGCCTACTTCCATCGTTTTTGATCTGGATCCGGGCGAGGGATCCGATGTTTTGACGTGCGGGCGAGTGGCGCTGCTGGTGCGCGACGTTTTGTCAGAATTGAAGCTGGAGTCGTTCGTGAAGGTTTCCGGTTCCAAGGGGATTCAGATGTACGTGCCGCTAAACACGGCGGCCAGCTATGCGATTACCACACCATTTGCGGAATCGATCGCAGAGTTGATGGAGCGACGGCATCCGGATTTAATTGTTTCCCGCATGGCGAAACAGCTGCGCTCCTCCAAGGTTTTTATCGACTGGAGCCAGAACAACGAACACAAAACAACAGTGAGTGTCTATTCGCTCCGCGCAAAGTCGGACCGCCCTTACGTGTCGGTGCCCGTATCGTGGTCGGAGCTGGAATCGGCATTGCGATCAAAAGATCCGCGAAAACTTTACTTTGAGGCCGAACAGGCGCTCAACCGGTTCAAAAAACTGGGCGATCTATTCGAGCCCGTGCTGCGCCTCAAACAGCAGTTGCCGGAAGAGTTCAGCAAGCTGGCTGCCGCCCGGGTGCCGGAGCGGGGAAACAATTCCACCGAGGCGTACCGGCTGAAGCGGGATTTTGCGAAGACGCCCGAACCAGCGCCAACGGCTCCCGAACGCAGCCGTCAAGCAAGCCGACGGCGTTTCGTCATCCAGAAGCATGACGCCAGCCACCTGCATTACGACTTTCGGTTGGAGATGCACGGCGCATTGAAATCGTGGGCCGTGCCGAAGGGGCCGCCCTACGCTGCCGGCACGAAACGATTAGCAATGGCTACCGAAGACCATCCGTTGGCGTATCTCGATTTTGAAGGGATTATTCCCAAAGGACAGTACGGCGGTGGAACGGTAATGGTGTGGGACATCGGAACGTACGAGTTGATAGAGAGAAATTACTACAAGGGAAAGCTCCGCATACAACTGAACGGCCGCAAGCTGAAGGGCGAATGGACTTTGGCCAGAGCGCGCGATGAAGGTGAGAAGAAATGGTACCTCATCAAAACGGGCGCAAGCATACATGAACTTTCACAAAAGCAGGAAGACTCGTCGGCGTTGACCGGACATACTCTGGCCGAGATCGCCAAATCGCCTTCCGCGGAATGGCAAAGCAACCGGGCGGCTGCAAATAAAAGCGAAAAGACCGTGGAACGTGAATCGGTTGCGGCAGGCGCCGCGACGATGCCCGATTTGTCGTCGCTTCCCGCGGCGAAAATGGAATTCGTTGCGCCGATGCTCGCTAAGCCGGTGCAGCAGCTGCCCCAAGGCGCCGGATGGAGTTATGAGCTGAAGCTTGATGGTTATCGCGCGCTCGTGGTCAAAGCGAACGGGAATATTGCCGTGTTGTCCCGCCGCCGCAACCGGTTGAACCGAAAATTCCCGAGCATCGCCGATGCTTTCGAGGGACTTGCGGACGGGACGATACTGGACGGTGAAATTGTCGCCTTGGATGAACACGGCAAACCCTCTTTCAACGCCTTGCAAAACTGGAAATCGACTGACCAGCCGCTCTATTTCTACGCGTTTGACGTGCTGGCTTATGAAAGCAAAGACTTCCGAAGGCTGCCTCTTTCGCAGAGACGCCAGGTGCTTGAACACCTGGCTTTGAACGGGCTCAAAGACCCCGTACGTCTCTCGCCGATATTCGAGACGCCCGCGGCGAATCTGGTGGAAGCGGTGCGCGAACAGGGGCTGGAGGGCATCGTAGCCAAGCGCGTCGAAAGCATTTACCAATCGGGTGAACGCAGCGGCGCGTGGCTAAAGATGCGCGTGGGCGGCGGTCAGGAATTTGTGATCGGCGGCTACACGCCGAGTCCTACAAACTTCGATGCCCTGGTCGTTGGTTACTATGAAGATAAAAAACTCATGTATGCGGGGCGGGTTCGGAACGGCTTTGTTCCTTCCGTACGCGAGCAAGTTTTCAAACGTTTCAAGGGCCTGCAGATCAAGACCTGTCCATTCGCCAACCTTCCTGAAAAAAGAAAAGGCCGGTGGGGCGAAGGGATGACGGAGGCCGACATGCAGAAATGCATCTGGTTAAAGCCGCAGCTGGTGGCAGCAATCGATTACGCGGAAATAACGCCGGCCAAGCACTTACGTCACTCCAAGTTTGTTGCTCTTCGCGAGGACAAGAGGGCGCAGGAGGTGACTTTGGAGAAGCCGGGCGCGTAAGGATCATATTCGTGGATGCTTGCTTAGCGGCAAGACCTCGATCAACTCATGTGCGGCACGCCGGCCGCTGGCAATAGCTCCAGCTACAGTGCCCATCTCGGCGGAATCTGTGGCTTCGCCGGCAAAGAAGAGCGTGCCCTCGATGGGCTTGGCCAAGGACTTTTGTGCCGATATAGATCCGACCGAGATGTACATATAGGCACCGCGGCTAAACGGATCGGCGCTCCAATCGTGCATGGACCAGGATTCCAGGAGATCGTCGAGGTCCCGACGCGGAACCGCAAGCACCTGTGACAGCGCAACCAACGTTTTCTCTACACGTGTCTGCTCGTCCTGCTTCAGGAGCGATTCCGCCTTGGGTCCTCCGGCCCAGCCGGTCAGTATGGGGGCACGCGCTGGCAGCGCGGTCCACCAAACGGGAACTTCCGCATCCTCGGCATGTATGAAATTCAGCGCGCGGGGTTGCGAGCTCCGATTTTCCAACCGGGCCTTCACAAATTCGTCTTCCGCCCAAAAACTGTGCCGGAATCGAAGCGCTATCTTGAACACGTGCCCGGCCTCCAGGCGGTCGACAGCCGCCTGCTTCTCATCCAGCCGCGGATTAATAGACAGCGTTTGCGCCTTGAGAACGGCATGGGGAATCGTGACGATTGCGGCTCGAGCGTGAAAGGGCTCGAGGGACACGCCCAGGCCGCTCGCGCATTCGACGACCACCTCGCCGCGTTTCCAGCGCAGCTCGCTGGCGATGGTATTCAGGCGCAGTTCGATCCGGTCGGGATCGAGTCCGGCTTTGAGCCAGTGCACTACGGCGTCATAACCGGTGACAATGCGAAACTGCTTGTTACTCGAGTCTTCCTCTTCATCGCTGCCTATGAGAGAACGCGCGCTGACCTTGCGGGGATCCGCGGCGTGGTAGCCTTCCACAAAGTTGACGAGTATCTTGCGAAAATCCGCGGCGTATTTGGTGTGTCCGAGATATTCGCTGAAGGAAAAGTCTGCGCGCTTGCGACGCGTTTTGCGGGAAATGTCCTCGCGCACCTCGTTCAACTTTTCCCAGAAATCGGGAGTGAGGAGCAGTTTCCCGTTGCGCCACCGGTAATGTTCGTCAGGCAGTTCATGCAAAATGAGATTGGCGGCACGAACAATAGCAAGCGTTTCCGGTGGTTCGCCGTGTACAAACTCCGCGCCAAGCTCTATGGGGACGGCAGAATCAGGAGTGTGTATCGTGAATATGCGGCCACCGATGCGGTCACGCGCCTCGACGATCAGCGCAGTAAGACCCGCCTGAGAAAGCTGGCGGGCAGCGGCCAGGCCCGCCGCACCGGCACCGATCACGATTGCGTCAACGCGGTGGCGTGCCATCATTCTTCTCCGAGCGGGGCTCAAGTGCGATGCCTTGTAGGTTTCTACCCCCCACCCCCCTATAAATTTTGCAAGGATGTGATTCCACGGGACTTAATGCTAAAGACATGCGTAAGGATATCATTCCAGGACGGTTATGACGCGCGATCTTGGCGATTCGGAGCCTTGCGGGAGGTCCTTGCGTGTGGGTTTGCAGCGAGCGGCTGAGTGCGACGGGAAACATGCGGCATGATATCATACTATTAACTAGGCATCAAGTGTTTATTTGTGAGTATTCGAATAGGGGCAGAGCGTTTAAGGGCGGCGCTTTTCGAATTTATAGCACCCTTCGAACGAGCGTTAAGCTGCCTCTGAGGCTCAGTAGACATACTCCTCAAAGAGTTGGTGTTAACGGAGGAGAGTATCCGTTAATAGTAAACATTCGGGCATTTCCTCAGGTTCTCTAATATGGATTGATAGACAATTCGTACATCCGCTCCGAAATATTCCGGCTGGTCCCCGCGCGCATGGTAAATAAGACTACCGTACAATGACACCGTATCGTCAGGTGAGGAGGAGATGGTGACGACACCGCAACAGCTAACCAAAACGTATTCGTTTATCGATCCTCTGCTAGCCGATCCAGTTCTATCGACTTATGGCCCCAATGCCTTGCCGCTGTTCGCTGTGGCGCTTCATTTGGACGTAGACGATGTGGCAAGCTTCGCGACCGAAAGTTTGACAGATCATCCAGCCGACAAGAAGGCAGACATCATTTACATCAACGAAGCAGAAGGTGTTGCCTGTGTCGCACAAGGATATACCGGCCTCGATTGGGGCAAACAAGAAGCGCCAGCAAAAAAGCGAGTGATCTAAATACTGCGGCCGCATGGCTACTCCAGGTTCCCATCAATGACATTCCTCCTATCATTCAAGCACAGGCTAAGCTCTTAAGGGATGGTCTCGGAAAAAAGACCATAACGAAAATTATCTTCGCGTACCCACATAACGCGCTTGAATCCCAAAACGTTGAAAACGAATTGCAAGCTGTCCGACACCTCCTTGGCGGTTTGGACTCGGTCAAGGGCGCCGATGTCGAGGTGGTTGAGCTTGGACTCAGACAATTTGAGGCACTTTACCTTACCTCTGTGGGATCAATTCAGGTAACCGACGTAGTTGATCTGCCCGCAGCCGCTGTCATCTCAGAACAAGGTGCTGGGTGGCGCGCTTTCGTGCTGTCGCTGAACGGAGCAATTCTCTATGACTTGTACGAAAAGCACAAAAACGCGCTGTTCAGCGCAAACCTTCGAGACTTCCTGGGTGCTCGCAAAGTTTCCGGCAACGTGAATAACCGAATTAAGGAAACTGCTGAGAACAATCCGGGAAGTTTTTTTGTGCTTAACAACGGAATAACAGTTGTCACCAAAAAAGCTGAGCATGATGAGAACGGTGCAATGCTGCACATCTCAAGCGTTTCAGTGGTGAATGGTGCGCAAACGACCGGCGCCATCCATGCTGCCGGTCCGGATCATGCGAAAAACGTCTCAGTTCTGGCGCGAGTTGTAACGGTGGAAAGCCCCGCTATGATTGCAGCTATCGTTGCTGGTAACAACACGCAAAATTCCATCGTTGCTTGGGACCGACGGAGCAACGATCCTGTCCAGATTCGAATTAGACAGGAGTTTCAAAGCAGGGGCATTGAATACGTTCACCGAAGAGATAGCACCCGCAAACCAGCGACCTCTCTCTTTGCTGATCAAGTAGGGCAAATGCTTTGTGCGTTCGACGGTGATCTCCAAACCGCAATACGCGCTAAGGCCGATATCTTCGAGTCAGACATTACATATAACAAAGTGTTTCGTGCCTCCATCAGCATTGGGCATATTCCTGCAGTTCAAACGCTAGGATGGGCCTATGATCGGGTGAAAAAAGAACTGAGAGCCAGGTCCGATGCTGGCAACATAACAAACATTGAGGAGAGACAGCTTCGACTACTGGACTATCCGGCTTCAAAGCAGTTTTTGGTTTGCATAGTGGGCGCGTTACGGGAGGAGATTGCTGGAACCAAAGTGTCCGAACCAAGAGCATTTGAATTGAAGCAGGATGTTGTGACGATTGGTGGCAAGGCGGCAGTTGATGCTTGGGCCAAAGTATTGAAATCGATCCTACCGGTCATGGTTCAGAACCTTCCGGCTGAGGAATACCAGGCTGTGCGCTCGAGTGAGCACACTGAGACAGTGTCCAACGCAACAAAAGGAGTGGTAGCAGGCGCAGATGTTCTACAAACTAGCTTTCAAGAACTTCGTAACCTGCTGAAGGCGGTTCAAAACTGAAGATGGCCGGACTACGGTACGGCCAGCCGTGTCTCTCGCTGTGAACGCCATTCTGTCGAACGGCGTCTTTCGNNTCGGGAGATTGGCGTTCCCAGGGCAGGCATCCACTACTGGCCTCGGTGGCGGCAAGCTTGTGATTGCGGTAAACGGGAATGTAATTGGCCGCCAGCGGTATACCCCGAATCGTTCCCTTCGATGCGGCCGAGCGTTGCGGGCCCAAATATTCGAGTGTGGGGTGCGGCAACGGCCAGCCACGGCGCGCAGATCCGCTGAACAGGGGCCTCGCGTCCGACGTGGCGGGCCTGCCGAATCGCGCGGGATGGCGGCG
>PLJR01000100.1 GCA_003140295.1 Acidobacteriota bacterium | reverse complement strand
CTTTCAGCTTTCAGCTTTCAGCCGTCAGTGCGGCAAAGACGGGCTTGACTTTGGCTTCACTGACGGCTGACAGCCGATAGCTGATAGCTTCATCCCTGACCCCTGGAGTGAAACGACGATGCGCACCGATCGGTTGCTGTCGAGCGTGCTCAGCGCGGCGCTGGGCGCGGCGCTGGCCGGCCGGAAATATGGCCGGCTTTCGGTGGCCATCCAGGGTGATGGCGACCTGATGATGGCCCCCGGCACGCTGTGGACCGCGGCGCATCACCAGATCCCGATGCTCTACATCATCCACAACAACCGCGCCTACCATCAGGAAGTCATGCATATTCAACGCATGGCCGACCGGCGCCAGCGCGGCATCGATAGGGCCGGGATCGGTACGACCATAGTCGACCCCAATATCGATTTCGCAAAGGTGGCGCAGGGTATGGGCTGGTACGCAGAGGGACCGATAGACAATCCCAATGACCTCGGCCCCGCTATCAAGCGCGCGCTCGCCGCAGTAAAGCGTGGCGAACCGGCTCTGCTGGACACGGTGACTCAACCACGTTAATTGCCAGGGGTCGTTTGAAAGAGTAACGCGCGAGAGAGCAAACGAGGGACACCGTGAACGACTTTCTCGCGGGTCGCCGTTCGAGAAGTAAGGGGAGAGTGATGGGCGAACGTGTGCGGTACCTGATCGGTAGGGTCGGTCCGATGCGCTTCCTCGCACTGGCGGGGGCTGCTGGATTGCTGATCCTGGGATACCGCAATGTCCTCGCCCGGGAAACCAGACCGCCTGCGCAACGTGTCAACTCCCCTGCCGGCAATACGGAGAATGGTGGGAAGGTTTTCTCCAGCCAGAAGTGTGCGGATTGCCATGGCAGCCAGGGCGAAGGAGGCAAGGGGACAATCGCGGGACCCAGGATTGGCCCTCCCAGGTTTGAGCTAGCGATGTTTGTCGACGCGGTGCGCAACGCGAAGGCCCCTATGCCGTCCTTTTCCAGTAGAGACATTTCCGACGCGGCGCTAGCGGATGTTTATGCGTTCTTGAAGACCACTGCACCGCCGGCCCAGGGCAGTGTGAGTCCGGCCCCGGCAGGGAACGCCGGCAATGGCAAGGCGCTTTTCGCTAAGGCGGGCTGCTACGAATGCCATGACTACCAGGGCCAGGGCGGCGCTGGAACCGGACCACGATTGGCACCGAATCCGATTGCGTTCACCGCTTTCATGGCTCAATGCCGCCAGCCCGTGAACGAAATGCCGCCATACACCAGCAAGGTGTTGTCCGACGGGGAACTCGCGGATATTTACGCCTATTTGCAGTCGATTCCCGCGCCGCCCGCGGCCTCGAGCGTTCGCCTGCTGCCTTAGAGGGCGACACGCCGCAAACGTCCGTTCATTGGCAAAACCCGTCCGCCGTGTGAACTCGCTGCTCGTCTTCAGGGGATGGTGCTTGACAACCATAACGTGCGGAAGTAGAAGTACCGATAGATTGCTTGAACTCCGCGCGTGCTCGATGAGGGGAAATATTTCAAATGCGACATCGTTTCGTTATTGGTGTGGCGGCAGTGACTTTCGCGGTCCTGGCGCTGGCTTATGCTGCACCGACTCAGCAGCAATCGCCGGCGGTGAAGGCTCATAGCGCTCCTGCCCCCGCTCCACGCCACGACATTTCTGGAACTTGGGCGCCCGCCAATGGCCCCGGCGACGGAATACAGGCTAATGGTGTGAAAGCGATGCCCAATGACGGAAAGCCGGAACATCAGCTGCCTTTCACGCCTTACGGGCTGCAAGTCTTCAAGTCTCATAAGGCGCTCGAGGGAGTTGATGCAGTCCTCCCTGGGTTTTATGACGATCCCAGGGATAAATGCGAACCGATGGGCTTCCCACGAGCCAATTTTTACAATCTGCGCGAAACCCAGATTATGCAGAACGAATACAAAGTGGCCATTCTGTATGAATATGCGGAAACGTGGCGCGTTGTCTGGACCGATGGGCGAGAACTCCCGAAAGTAGTCGAAGGCGGAGTGCTCGTGGGCAAGGAAATAAAGGAACCACGGTTCTCTGGCTACTCGGTCGGCAAATGGACGGACGATAACACTCTGGTTGTTCAGACGGTTGGAATGATGCCGGAAGACCGGGTCTGGCTCGACACTGCTGGCCGGCCGATCAGCGACGCTCTGCGCGTCGAAGAACAATATCACCGTGTAAACCATGACCGGCTGGAGCTGACGGTAACTATCGACGATCCCAAGATGTACACCAAGCCATGGATCGCCATGAATAAGTTCCCGATGGAGCTGGAAGGCCCCCGCACGGACGTCATGGAGATGTACTGCTCGCCCGTGGAAATGGAGAGATATAACAAACTATTCGGCAATCCTTCCAGCGGCTCTGGCAGCACCGCGCCCGAACGTTAGATTCTCTGTGGGCTGCCCCTTCAAGGCCTGAGGAAAGGCTCAGTGAGTATTCTGACGTCTTCGGCAGGTGCGCTGGTCGGGTTTGTCATTGCTTGACTAGGCAAATTGCGCGACCATAGGGGCGACGCCTTAAGCGAAGCCCGCAGGCACTCGCGATGCTTCCAAACGTGCTCCTAAATTAGTCGTGGGAACTGTCTCGTGAGCCGACTGAGCTTGTTACGATATTTCGGAGGTCATGGGCAATGAAAACGAAAATTATCTCGATGTTTGCGCTGGCTACCATTCTACTGACCAGTTCAGGCCCGTTATTTGCACACCACGGAACCGCTGCGTTTGAATCCGGCAAAAAACTTACTCTGAAGGCCACGGTTACAGAATGGGCCTGGTCCAACCCTCATTGCCTGCTTCAGTTCGATGCCAAAGACGATAGCGGCCAGGTTGTACATTGGATTGGAGAAACCCAAAATCCGGTGACCATGGTTAACGGAGGTTGGAGTAAGCAATCCTTCAAGCCAGGAGATGAAGTTACGGTCACTCTGGAACCCGTAAAGAACGGGCGACCCATGGGGCGTATCGTTACCGTGCTCCTGCCCAATGGCAAAACCTTGGATGCCATGGCGGGCGT
>PLJR01000093.1:3309-5972 GCA_003140295.1 Acidobacteriota bacterium | reverse complement strand
AGCACATCGAGGATGCGGAAGTTGCGCTCCTCGAGGGCCATCTGGAAGGACTGCATGTACAGCCAATCGCCCGCGAGAACGCTGCGATGGTTTCCCCAGCGGGAGTTGGCCGAAGGGCGGCCGCGGCGCGTGTCCGCGCCATCGATCACATCATCGTGGATCAGCGTGGCGCTGTGAATTAATTCGACGACCGCGCCCAGGTGCACGGCAGAGGGTCCGCGATACCCGGCATAGCCGGCCGAGAGCAGAAGCAACGCGGGCCGTAACCGCTTGCCACCTCCGCCGAGAAGGTAGCGGGCGATTTCGCCGACCGGTTCGCTCGCCGCGCCGGTCTGCTCGGCGAGTTCCTGCTCCACGCGCACCAGATCATCGCGCACGAGATCGAAAATCTCTTTTACGGTCACCAGTGCGATCGGACCCTCCCAGTGAGGGGGTGCGTTTCGAGCCTACGGCGGTGTGGCCGCCGGCACGCACGTTAGGCTGCACGAATATTTCCAGCGCCGGCGGCACCGGGCGTGCGTTCGAGCCCAAAAAAGCGGCGGAAATTTTCGGATGTAGCGCCGGCAACCTCCGCCGGTGCCAAGTCTCTCACAGGTCCAAGCGTTCGCGCTACATCGGCGACGAAGGCCGGCTCGTTGCGCCGGCCGCGATGCGGCTGCGGTGCGAGAAAAGGCGAATCGGTTTCGATGAGCAAGGACGCCAGCGGCACGGCAGCGGCCACGTCGCGGAGGCTTTGCGCCTTCGGGAAGGTCACATTGCCGGCGAACGAGATCAAGAAACCCATGTCCATGCCGCGGCGCGCTTCCTCGATGGTTCCGGTGAAACAGTGAAAAATTCCGCCGAGGCCTGATGAACGCCAGTGGGCCTCGAGCGCGGCAAGGCAGTCGGGCCAGGCGTCCCGACAGTGCAGAATCACCGGGCATCGCGAGGCGCGGGCCAGGTGCAACTGGTCGGCAAAAACGCGTTGTTGCACGTCGCGCGGTGAATGATCGTAGTGATAATCAAGCCCGATTTCGCCCCAGCCTAGAAAGCGCGGATGAGCTGCGATCCGCGAGAGCGTGTCGTAATGCGCCTGGGTCGCGAGCCGTGCTTCGTGAGGATGAATGCCGGCGGCGGCGTAGATCCAGGAGTGCTGCTCCGCATAGGGAAGCGACGACCGGAGGGCCGCCGGATCAGCGCCGCCCCCGCCGATGGCCAGGATGGTTTCGACGCCCGCAGCTTGAGCGCGGGCGAGCATAGCTTCGCGGTCGGAATCGAAGTCGGAGGCGTCGAGGTGCGCGTGCGAATCGACCAGTTCGAGAGGCGGCTCTGGTTGGGGCGTCTCCTTTTGCGTCGTCTCCTCTTGCAGCGGCGGCGACTTTATTGGTGATTCGTGCGGCATGTTTTTCGCCTAGTGGTGCGCAAATCTATTTCAGGCGCGAGCCGACGGGTACATCTTCGAGAAAGCCGGCGAGCACGGGTTTGCCATCGGGACCGGCGGAAGCGGCAAGGATCATGCCGTTGGACTCGACGCCGCGCAGTTTACGCGGCTGAAGATTCACGACGACGGCAACTTTGCGGCCGACCAGTTGCTCGGGCTCATAGGCAGTGGCGATGCCGGCAACGATTTGGCGAACTTCGTCTCCGATGTCGACCATCAGCTTGAGCAGTTTGTCGGCATTGGCGACGCGCTCGGCCGATTTCACAAGTCCTACGCGCATTTCGATCTTGGTGAAATCGTCGATGCCGATGCGCGCGGGCGCTACATTGCTTGACGGGGCGCCTGGGGGAGCGCCTGGAGCAGAACCGGAAGGCGCACTTGCGCCGCCAGAAGGTCCCGCCGGTGCGCCGGGCGGTGTTCCGGCCGGGTTGCCGGAAGAAGCCGCGGAAACCGCCCCGGAAGCTGCCTTGGAAGATTGAGCGGCAGCGGCGCCGGCTGCGGTGGGTTTTTGGGAGAGCATGTCCTGTTCCATGGTCAGAATCCTTTCGAGAGCTTCTTTTTTTTCGACGCGCGGAAAAACCGCCGACGGTTCGCCGATGCGCGTATCCGCAGGCATTTGTCCCCATGATAGCTGGTCGATGCGGGCCTCAGCCAAAGCGCCGCTTTGTCCCAGCTGGGTCCAGATTTTGAAGGTGGCGTTGGGCAGAACGGGATGAGCCAGCGCCACGATAATGCGCAGCGATTCCGCGGAATGGTAGAGAACGGTGTCGAGGCGGTCGCGTTGCTCGGGCAATTCGGCGAGCGTCCAGGGCTTTTGTGCGGTGAGATAGCCGTCGACGGCGGAGATGGCTGCCCAGAGGAATTCGAGGGCGCGCGAAAAGGATAGCTCCTCGTAAGCGGCGAGGACTTCGCGGGCAGCTTGGGTCAACGCGGCCTGGAGCAAAGTCTCGCCCTCGCCCAGCGCAATTGCGGAGAGCGGCGCGGGGACTTGGCCGCCGCAGTACCGCTCGATCATGGTGAGAGTGCGGCTGGCAAGGTTGCCAAGGCCATTAGCCAGATCGCTGTTATAGCGGGTGATGAGGGCGTCATGGCTGAAGTTGCCGTCCTGACCGAAGGGCACGTCGCGCAGCAGATAGTAGCGCAGAGCGTCAACGCCCAGGACGCGCGCGATGGGTTCGGCATAGGCGACGTTGCCTTTGGACTTGCTCATTTTCTCCTGGTCGAAAAGCAGCCAGCCGTGGGC
>PLJR01000093.1:0-3274 GCA_003140295.1 Acidobacteriota bacterium | reverse complement strand
TCGTACCAGACGTAGACCACCTGCTCGGGATCGTCGGGCCAGGGGAGGCCCCACTTCACGGTGCGGCGGCTGACGGAAATGTCGCGGAGTCCGGATTCGACGAAACGCACGATTTCGTTGCGGCGGAAGGCGGGGCGAATGAAGTCCGGCTGATCCTGGTAGAGCTGGAGCAGCTTGTCTTGAAAGGCGGANNAGATTGTCGTAGACGCAGTAGCGGCCCTCGTAAAAGGATTTGTAGATGTAGCCCGCGTCGCGGGCGCGGAGAAGCAGGCGGCGCACGGCGCGCAAATGATCGGCGGAGGTAGTGCGCACGAAATGGGTGTAGCTGATGCCGAGAGCGTTCCAGAGCGCGCGAAAAACGGCGGAGTTGCGGTCGACCAGTTCGCGCGNNGCTCGTCGGTGCCGGTGAGAAAAGCGACGTCGTAACCTTGCATCCGTTTGAAGCGCGCAATCGTATCGGCCACCAGCGTGGTGTACGCCGAGCCGACGTGCGGGCGGGCATTGGCGTAGTAGATCGGGGTGGTCAGGTAGAACGTCGGGCGGTTTGAGGATGGGGTCACGGCGGCTCCGAGAGCGCTAGTGAAACGATTGATAGTATTCGGGGGCTCGGTGGGAGTCAAATTCGGGGCGGCGGGGGTCNNGGGTGGTGTTGGGTGATTTTTTTGGTGAAATTTGGCCTATACCCCCTAGGCGTTTGTAAGTGTATGAAAATGGGCTAGTTGATAAATGAGGCGTTTGTATTTTGTTGATTATGGGAGGGTTGCAACGCGCGATTTTAGCTCTGCGAGAGGGAAGTGCGAGCGGTGCCGGGGGTTGGGCGCGGTGATTGGCGGTGGGCCGACTCGGGGGACGGGTGACGACGGGCTTGGGTAATTGCGGCACATGACATGTTACCACAAGAGTACCTACGATTCAAGGGTTTACTGTGAGGGTATTCGAAATCGTAGGGACCGTGAACGGTTTGTTTTTATTCAACGGTGCTAGAATATCGCAACCATGCGTGAAAAGGTCCTAAGAAATTTCTTCTCGGGCGGCGTTACGCCTGCTGTGCTCGCCGCAGATGTCGCCGGCTCTAAAAAGAAAGTCACGCCCATTTCGTGGATTGTCGAAATTGAAGATATGGAACAGGAGTTTTTTCGTTACACGAGACATGTTGGTGCTCCTCTGCGAGGCAGTGCTCTGTGGACAACTCCCTGCCGAAGAGCTTTCAACAATTGGTTTTGCCCTTATTGCGTCTGATAAGTTTATTTGGGACGGTGACGACTTGATTGGTGACGTCATACATGATTGGTCCAGCCCGGAAATCAATTACCCGCTAACCGTTGAAAATGTCTGCAGATTTAAGAATTGGTTGTTGCGAGTTGAACCTTATCCCGCCAAGTCCAATGCCAAATTCCCGTCAATCGGTGAGCGTCTGGTATCTCGAACGGAAAAGAAATGGCTACCGAGGTGCTAAGCGTAGCTTCGCGGGAAAGGCGACCTTTGTGTCGCCCCTCCCGGGGCTTCGGCTTGTTTGCATTGTGGCCCAGTGCTTACGCACTGGGCTACGTTGTTCGGTCCCTTACGGGACGGGTGGCGGGTAGTAGGCGGCGGTGAGGGGATTGGCCGCCGAAGATTAGCTTGGTTAGAGGAGCCAATCGGGAGATTGGCGTTCCCGGAGAGGAAGGGGCGGACGGTGGTCCGCCCCTTCGCCAATTGCTGCGCGCGTCGCGAACGCACTGCGGCGCCGGGGCGCCGCGGCCTTTGCCGCCTAGGTCAACAAAGCGGAACTCCTCGAACTCCATGAGCGCGCGTGCGCAATCATTCGCGGTTTCAGGATGTAAGGTTAGATTTGGCCCAGTCCGCCGTCTACGTTGATTTCGACGCCGGTGATGTAGGAGGCGTCCTGGGAGGCCAGGAAGGCGACGGTTGCGGCAACTTCTTCGGGCTGGCCGAAACGCTTCATGGGAACCTTGGCGATGATTTCTTTCGAGAAGGCATCGAGGGCTTCCTGGGGAAGCCCGGTTTTTTCAAAGATTGGAGTAATGATGGGGCCCGGAGCGACCGTGTTCACGCGGATACCTCGTCCCACTAATTCGGCGGCTGTGGTTCGGGCCAAAGAGCGGAGCGCGGCTTTGGTTGCGGCATAGGCGCTAGCGCCGGGCGTACCCTGGCTGTCTACCACGCTGGTATTCAAGATGATCGAGGCGCCGTCATTGAGGTACGGCAGCGCTTTCTGAATGGTGAAGTAAGCTCCCTTGATGTTGGTGTCGAACTGTTCGTCGTAGAGGGTTTCGGAGGTGTCGGCGAAGGGCGCGAACTTGGCTATGCCGGCGTTGACGAACAAAACGTCGATTTTGCCCAGCTTGCGGGAAACCTCGGCATAGAGCTTGTCGATGTCCTCGAGGCTGGAAACGTCGGTCTGCAGCGCCAGGACGCCATTGCCGATGGTTTTTACGGCCTGGTCGAGGGTTAACTTGCTGCGGCCGGCGATGGCTACTCGGGCGCCCTCCTGTTGGAGGCGCTGGGCTGTGGCGAGGCCGATACCGCTGTTGCCGCCGGTGACTACGGCTACTTTTCCTTGGAGACGATTCATGTGAGGCTCCTTGTCTGCGGGCTTGGTGCGTGACTGCTGAATTTGCCGCCTGGCCCTGTGGCCTTGCGGCAGCTTTAGACAATTAGATGACTGTCTAAATGAGCGGTCACAAGTATTTGCGGATAAATGCAGGCGGGCGTCTGCGGGACGGCTTGGCGAGCTGTGCCTGGGGCGCAGGCAGGAATGCCTGCGCTGCCTGATAGCGTCAAGGGGATGACTTCGCTACACTTTGAACGTGGCCATGAATCGCAACGAGATCGAGAAAATATCGAAGGCTTTGGCGGATGAGACGCGCCTGAGGATCTTCGAGTCTATTTCAGCAAGCGACCAGATGACTTGCGGCGAGATTGTCTCGATGCGCGGAGTGACCCCCGCCACCGTGTCTCACCACCTGAAAATTTTGAGCGAAGCCGGGCTGATTGTCTGCCGGCGCGCAGGGCAATTCGTCTATAGTCAGGGCGTTCCTGAAAAGATTGCGGCTTACGCGCAGGCGCTGGCGAAAATGGCACGCGGCAAGAAACGGGCGGGCGGCAGTAACTCGCGGTAAAAATTAGAAAGCTAGCCGGGCGTTTGGAGCGGGATGCGGGGTGAGAGCTTTGTGTCGCCCCTCCGGGGCTGTGTGGTTCTGGGACGGCGTGTTCCCAGTGCTAACGCACTGGGCTACGTTATTTCGCCCCTCCGGGGCTTTTTGTCGGCGAA
>PLJR01000379.1 GCA_003140295.1 Acidobacteriota bacterium | reverse complement strand
GAAACAAAATCACGCGGCACCACACAAAAGAAGACAGGACGAATCTTTTTCGCCGGCGACAGAAGCTATTATTCAAATAACTGAGCCAAAGTTCTGAGACCGTTTCATGTCAAAGGATGTTCTTTGCTGCTTTGCTTATCCGAGCAAGCGGACTAAGCGCACAGGCAGGAAAGAATGCCTGTGCTACCAAAGCCGCCGCGCGGCCGCTGGCCCGCGATCAAAACGTGTAGCCGAGTCCGGTGGTGAAGGCGACGTTGTTGTTNNCGGGTGAAGGGTTGCTCAGGTATTCATCGATAGCGCCAATATTGGCCGTAAACCTGCGGCTGATTTTGAAGCCCAGATTTGCCGAACCATCGCCATGATATTGGCGGCCGTGCTGCAAGCCGGGGAAGAAGTTAAGAGTATGATCAAACCGGAAGTAGCGATTGATCTGTATCCCGAGTTTTTCGCCGACCGAGGCCTCTACAGTGGCGAGCGAGGGGCCAACGAAGAACCTCTCATGAAGAAAGTCAATATCGCCGATGGCGCTTAACAAAGTCCGGTCGGTATGAATGAGGTCCCGGCCCAGGCCGCCGCCGTAGGTTTGACGAAGATACAAACCTTGCGCGTCGATGTGATCGAGGTCGGCAATCACAAAGACGAAGTCCTGCGCGGTGAACAGGTAATCCTGGCGCAGGCTGGTGGTCAGAGTATTTGAAGTTACGGTGGCGGCGGCCTGCTGAGCCTTGGCGAAGAGCATGTTGAAGCTGTAGTTGGTGCGCCAGTGGGGGGAGAAAAACAGATCGTGCGGCCGCTCGCGCGTCGCGACGATGGAGCCCTGAAGGGTGCTGGTTTTCTGATCGCCGCGCTGAATCGCGTACCCGAAGTTAACCGACCCGTCCCAATCCTGCCAAGGCTCGGTAGGCACTTCGACCTGGGCATGGTAGGAATCCGCCGGCAAAATCACGGTTACCTCGGAGGCGTTAACCGTTTCCGTGTTTCCGGCGGAGGTCACTTGCCAGTTTCCAGAGGCTTGCAGCTCGATATTTCCGCGAGTGAGCTTGCGGTTCGGCCCCAGGATGACGGCGGGCTTTTCTACGGACAGGGATTGAATCTTGTCGAGGGGGACGGACACATCGCCGAGTACATCCGATTTGAGCGCCAGCTTTTTGTCACGCAATTGGATAAAGGCGCCGGTGAGTTTGTCGCCATTCTTGAAAACCACGGTATCCGCTTGAGCCAGCGAACCGAACGCCAAAACCCCAACTAGGATACCGAAAATAGACTTCATGCAGTTCTCCAAAATGGAATACCGGCCCACGTTGGCAACTTCAGGTTGCCGGCTAAGCAGGATCGCAAAGATCAGGATCGAAAAGACATTGTATGCCGTGCGCGCGGGCGTCACTGGACTTGATCGGACGAGGGTTACACTAAGCTACACCTCTCCCAAAACGTCTACGAAGGTGGGGGCCACGGGCGCGTAGGCCACGGCGGTGCGAGCCGGACCGCGGATCTGCCCGTATTTGCCCCTCGGGGCGCCACTCGGGCGAGGTGCCTGGGCGGGAGGCCCGGTTACTCGGGTTAGAGGAGAACCTGAAGCTTGCAGCGGGTATATAATTCGGTGGTTAGAACCAGTGGCGCGGACAACCTCGGCACTACTCGGTGTCTCTTACTTCGATGGAGTGTACGGTCATGAATGAGCGTCCGGATGCGGTGAGTAGAAACATAAAGCGGACATGTGTCTGGGCCGCTCTGGCTTCGGCATTTGCGGTGTTGACGGTGACATTACCAACGGCTGCGACGCCCCGGCAGGCTGCGGCGACGCAGGCGCCCGCGGCGGCAGGGACAGGCGCGGGGCAGGCTGCCAGCGGTCAAGCTGGAAGCGGGCAGGGCGGCAACTTGCCCATGCCCGTGGATGAAATCATCCGGCGGTTCGCACAGCACGAATCCGACTTCAAGGTGGCGCGCGAAAACTACACGTACTCGCAGGAAGTGCTGATTCAGGAGCCCGATCAAGACGGCGGCGAGTACCGCCTGGAAAGCGAGATCGTTTTCACGCCGCAGGGGAAAAGATACGAGAACGTGACTTACGCCCCGCCCTCAACGTTGCACCGGATCATGCTGACGCCTGAAGACACCAAGGACCTCGAGAACATCCAGCCGTTTGTGCTGACGACCGAGGACCTGCCGAAATATGACGTGAAATTCACGGGGCGCGAGAAGATCGACGAAGTGAACACGTATGTTTTTCAGGTTGCGCCCAAGCACATCGAAAAAAATCAGCGCTATTTCCAGGGAACGATCTGGGTGGACGACCATGACTTGGCGGTGGTCAAGAGCGATGGCAAGGCGGTGCCCGATATCAAGGAAAACCTGTTTCCGCGCTTCGTTACCTATCGCGAAAATATCGAGGGAAGCTTCTGGTTTCCTACTTATACGCATGCCGACGACGATCTACACTTTAAAACCGGCGACGTGCGCATACGGATGACGGTGCGCTACAAAAATTACAAGCGCTTCGGTTCGACCATCAAGCTGGGCCCGTCGAGGCAAGTCGATACCCCAGCGAATCCACCGGCAGCACCACAAAAGTGACCACGTTGTCCTAGCGCACGCGGTGCCGCATCTAACGGAAGCGGCAGGTGTTTTTGTGTGCGCGTCTTTGTGTGAGCAGGGGCGCCACACCATTCCGCGGGAGGAAGCGTGGTGATTCATAAAACAAGCAAAGCGACGCTTTGGTTTGTTTTCACTATTGCAGTGCTGGGGTACGCGACGCCGAGCCTGCGCGCGCAGGACAGATTCGCGATCGGCGCGCAGGTAGCTTTCGATCATTTGCCGGAACTGGGCGAAACGCCTACAGGGTACGGCTTCCGTTTCACGTATGCAGCTTACTTGCCGCTTATTTCTTTCGATGCCGAGTTAAACAGCTTTCCGACGCATTCCACGGGCAATCTCGGCCAGACGCAGGCATTCTTCGGATTGAAAGCGGGAACGCGGGTGGGGCACTGGGGCATCTTCCTAAAGGCTCGGCCGGGGTTCGGGCATTTTTATGGCGGGGCGGCTCCGCAGAGGCTGTCGCAGCGCACCAATTTCGCGTTGGATATTGGGGGCGGGGTGGAATACTACTTTGTTCCGCACGTCGGGCTGCGCTGGGACTTGAGCGACGTGATGACGCATTTCGGCAGCGCGATATTGAGTTTTGGACCCGGCAGTCCGATCGGAGTGCCGCTGGGAACGCGCGGGAATTTTCAGACCACCGTGGGGATCGTTTTCACTCTCTAGGGGGAACCGCGCCAACCCGAGCGCTACCGAGCCACGGGGTGCACAACGTCGCCGCTGGCGCGCAAACGTGCCAGCAGGGTGAGCGATTCGACATAGGGCGGCCGCGCGATGCCGCATTCGGTGATGATGCCGGCGATGAGGCGTGCGGGCGTGACGTCGAAGGCGGGGTTGGCCACGTGAACGTCGGGCGCGATGCGTACGCCGTGCAGGTGCGTTACTTCGGTGGCGGCACGCTGTTCAATCGGAATGGTTTCGCCGCTTGAAATCGTCAGGTCGAGAGTAGAAATGGGCGCGGCCACATAAAACGGTACGCTATTTTCGCGCGCCAGTACGGCGATCTGGTAGGTGCCAATTTTGTTCGCTGTGTCGCCATTCGCTGCGATACGGTCAGCTCCGACAACGACCGCGCCGACATCGCCCGTTTTGAGAAAATGACCGACCATATTGTCGGTGATTAGGGTGAGGGGAATGCCGGCTTCGTGCAGCTCCCAGGCCGTCAGGCGGGCACCCTGAAGGTAGGGCCGCGTTTCGGGCACGAATACGTGGAGTTTTCGGCCTTGCTCGATGGCGATACGGATAACTCCAAGGGCTGTTCCGATGCCCGCCGTGGCCAGCGCGCCGGCATTGCATTGCGTCATGACGTGGCCATTTTCGGGCATCAAGGCCGCGCCAAAATGGCCGATGGCTTCGTCGGTAGCTTTTTTTTCTTCGTGGATGCGCTGAGCTTCCGCGGCCATTGCGGTGCGCACGGCGTCGATGTCGGAGGTGGCGGCGGCTTCGTCGAAGCGGCGCTTCATGCGTTCAATGGCCCAGAAAAGATCGACGGCGGTGGGACGCGTTTGCGCGATAGTGGAGCAGATAATCGGGAACTCGGCGCGCAACTCGGCCAGTGAGCGCGCCGGGGAGCGTACTACGCCCAGCGCTACACCCATGGCGGCAGCGACGCCGATGGCCGGCGCGCCGCGAATCACCATGTCCCGAATAGCGTTCGCGACCTCGCGATAGTCGGTGTAAGTGAGGTGAACCAATTCGGCGGGCAGGCGCCGCTGGTCAATCATTACCACGCCTTCCGAGGTCCAGACGATGGGTTCGGCAACGTGCACGCGCGTTTCTCCTGACCGGCTCTGGCGAGGAGCCTTTCTGTGCCGATCCGCAACCCGTCCTCACGTTAGGAAAGCCTGGGCTGGCCCGTGACGGCGAGTCGATGGCAGCTACGGCGCCGACGAAAGCGGCTGCCGGGCCCGGCGTCACGACGGGAAGTATCGCAGACCGTGGGTGGCAAAGTAAAAGCCGGTAAATAAAATGGTGTTGTAGCTCACGTGAACGAGATAACTTGCAGCCACGGTGCCGGCCTTCGCGCGCACGAAAGTAAGGACGATTCCAACGCAAACGAGCAGGGAAATCTCACCCCATCCGCCCCAGAGCTGTTGGGCGTGCGCCAAGCCAAACAGAACGCCGGTCAGGATTATGCTCGACGCGACTCCCATCCTCCGGGCCAGGACGGGGTAGATGCAGCCGCGAAAAATGGTCTCCTCTACAACCGGAGCGACCAGGATGCCCAGGCCCATAAGCAGCAGGACATTTTGACGGCTGCGAAATAGATCTTCCATCGGCAAATTGGTCTGCTGGTTAAAAAATCGGCTTAACCATCCCACCGTCAGCGCCAATGCGAAGCCGCCGAGCACATACCGGAGAATCGTGGTGAGCTGCGCCGCGAGTCCCGGCGATACCAGGCGGAAGGGATGCCAGCCGAGCGCGCCCCAAAAGTCGGCGGCATCCCGGGATTTCACCAGCAGGTAGAGGAAAAGCAGCGTGGCCACGGAAAGCAATCCCTGGCTGACGATCATGATGGTGGCGCGGTCTCCGGTGGGTTGTTCGAGCGCCACGCGTGAAATGTGCAGGAAGATCACGGCACCGGCTCCGACAAAAATCGTGAGCGCCGCGCCCGCGAGGAAGTAAAAGCCGAGTAAATACACGAGATCGATCCCTCGCAAGGGCGTCGCGTAGTCGAAGGCGGCGCTGGATATTGGCGGCGCACCTTCAGATGGCGCGTGTGGGGGCGGCAAAAAGTCACTGCTGCGATCTGGAGCGAGCTGTTCCTCGGCGACGTGGCCATCCGCGCGGCGGTGCAGCCACGTCTCCTCGTTCGCGGAAGCGCCGGCGGCCGGGGCTGGTGCCTGCTCGACAGGCAGGGAATCAGGCGAATCGTTCGTCTGGTCGGGCGTCCGATCATGCGTCTGATGCGGCGTCCGGTCGTGGGGGGAATCATTCATGTCGTCAATTGCTGGCGGCTCGGGCGATCACGCGCGGGCATCGGCAGCATATGTCATTTCGATGCCGGCCGGCGGCGCATCGTCATACCGCTGGCGCCCTCCACCAGGGCGGCGGAGACCAGGGGGAACATTACTTCGTGGTGGCCGATGATGGAATAGCCACGGGAAAGATTTTCCTTCGCGCCCTTCACAGGCGCGGTGGGACGCCGGACGACGTTGGTGAGCGAACGATACTGCTGAATGAAATCAAAATTCGCCGTCGTGATGGGGTACAGAGGCACACCCAGATTGCGGACCGCGGAAACGGCCTTTAAGAATACCTCGGGCAGCACCACTGCGGAGCCCCAATTGAGGTAAACGCCGCCCGTGTGCATCTGCTTGACCAGGGAGCAGAACAGGCGGAAGTCATGATGCGTGGAGTCGCCGAGCGCGGGGCCATCGGCCGAAGGGTGCATGTGGGGGATGTCGGTGCCGATGGCGAGGTGCACCGTGACGGGCACGCGTGCACGATACGCCGCGATAAGCACGCTGGCCTGCGGGTAACGCACGCGCAGGCTTCCACTGGTGAGCATGCGGCCGGCAGATTCTCCCAATCCTATCGCGTCGCGCGCGGCGCTCTTAGCGATTTCGTTGAGGCAGAGGCCCGTCTCCTCCGCCATGCCGAAGGCGCCGCTGCCGAGCCCGGCCTCCACGTCTTCAGAGGTATTGCCTACGAGAGCGAGTTCAAAATCGTGCACCATAGTCGATCCGTTCATGGCAATACCGCCAATGAAGCCACGCTCGATCAAGTCCGCGATCAGGGGACCGAGTCCAACCTTGATGACATGGCCGCCAAAACCCCACAGCAACATTTTCTGACGGACGCGGGCGCGCAGGATGGCCGCAATCACGGCACGCAGGTCGTGACCGCCGAGAATACGCGGCAGAGACTCGAGAAACTCCGGGAATCGAGCCCCGCGACGATGAGGCCGCGCAAAATCGCGAGCGCTGACCTTGCTTTTACGGCTGGCGAGCGGGTAGGTGCGTAGACCGCTGAAATCGAGGGGGTCGAGGTTGTAGATGCTCTTCACAATAGTTTTGAGCAATAGTTTAAGAGGCGATCGCGGCATCCGCGGCAGCGATATCCGGCGAAGACGCGGGAGCCACTTTTCTGGCCGCCAATGAGGCAGACACATTTTCGTCCGATGAGGGTTCGAGCACGCGGGCCAACGCTTGACCCGTATATGACTTTTTGTTTCGCGCGACCTGCTCCGGCGTGCCTTGCGCGACGATCCGCCCTCCGCCTTCGCCACCCTCTGGCCCCAAATCGATAATCCAGTCGGCTTGCTTCATGACGTCGAGGTGGTGCTCGATGATCAGCACGGTATTGCCCAGGCTGACCAGGCGGTTGAGTACGTCCAGCAACTTCTTCACGTCCTCGAAGTGCAGGCCCGTGGTGGGTTCATCGAGAATGTAGAACGTACGCCCCGTCTGCCTGCGGGAAAGTTCGCGGGCCAGCTTGATGCGTTGCGCCTCGCCGCCCGAGAGCGTGGTCGAGGATTGGCCGAGCTTGATATAGCCGAGGCCCACATCCGCCAAAGTTTCGAGCTTTTGTTTGATCTGCGGGATGTTTTCGAGCACCGGCAAAGCCTCCTGAATCGAGAGGTCCAGCAAGTCGGAAATGGAATAGCCCTTATAACGTACGGCCAGCGTCTCGGAATTGTACCGGCGTCCGCGGCAAATTTCGCACGTTACGTAAACGTCGGGCAGAAAATTCATCTCGATACGCCGCAGACCGTCGCCGCAGCAGGCTTCGCAGCGGCCGCCCTTGACGTTAAAACTGAAGCGTCCCGGCTTATATCCGCGGGCGCGCGATTCGGGCAGCATGGCAAAAAGCTCACGAATAGGGGCAAAGACTCCGGTGTAGGTGGCGGGATTGGAACGCGGCGAGCGCCCAATGGGCGCCTGATCGATCTCGATAACCTTATCGACCATCTCGCTGCCTTCGATGGAGCGAAACTTGCCCGGCGGCTCCATGGAATGGTAAATCTTCTGCGCCAAGGCGCGATACAGAATATCGTTTACGAGGGTTGATTTTCCGGAACCGGAGACACCGGTAACGACGGTGAGCAAGCCGAGGGGAAACCGCACGTCAATATTCTTCAGATTATTTTCCTCGCAGCCGCTCAGCGTAATGGCTTTCCCGTTTGGCACTCGGCGCCGCGCGGGCACGGGAATTGCCTCCGCGCCGGCCAAATAGCGTCCAGTCAGGGAGGCCGGGTTGGCGATGATGTCCTCCGGGCGCCCGCTAGCGACCAGGTATCCGCCATCGTGCCCCGCGCCAGGACCGAGATCGACAACGAAATCAGCGCGGCGAATAGTCTCTTCATCGTGCTCGACCACGAGAACCGTGTTTCCCAGATCGCGCAATTGCTCGAGCGAAGAAAGCAGACGCCCGTTGTCGCGTGCGTGCAGGCCAATAGAAGGCTCATCGAGAACGTACAGCACCCCGCGCAAGCGTGAGCCAATCTGCGTGGCCAGGCGGATGCGCTGCGCCTCGCCACCGCTGAGCGTGGCCGCGCCGCGGTCGAGGGTGAGGTAGTCGAGGCCGACGTCGATCAGGAACTTCAGCCGCGCGCGGATCTCCTTNNGCGAGCAGGAAATCGAGGCGCTCGGCGATCTCCCCAAGGGCTCTTCCGGCGATGGCCGTCTGGCGCGGCGTAAGCGTAGTGCGAATGCGGTCCACGGCAGGCCGCGCTTCGCTGATGGCCAGGGCGGTGAAGTCGGCAATTGAGAGACCACCAACTTTTACCGCCAGGCTTTCTGGCCGAAGCCGGCGGCCTCCGCACGCGCCACACAGCGACGGAGACATGTAGCCGGCCAACCACTCGCGATAACCATCCGAGCGGGAGTCTTCGAGGCTGCGCTCGAGGAAGGGAATAATGCCCATGAAGTGCAGGCCTGAGGTTTTTTGCGCTGCGCGGGACCGGCTTCCCAATCGCGATCGTTCATCCATGAGAGCTTCGTCCGGGGTTGGCAGGTGGGAGTTCCCGGCCTCGGCCCTAATGGGCGGGTAGCCATACAGAATGAGATTTTGCACGCGGCGCGGCAACTTATCGAAAGGCGTTGCGAGGTCGAAGCCGTGGGCGTACGAAGCCAGGGTCAGAATGCGTGCCAGCTCCCCAGAATTCGCACCCGGTCCCAGACCGCCATCAAGCAAAGGGCGCGACCAGTTCACGATGACTCGCGCAGGGTCGAACTCGAATTTTGACCCCAGGCCGTGGCACTCCGGGCACGCTCCGTAGGGGGAATTGAAGCTAAATGACCGCGGCTCGAGCTGCGGAACGGAGATTCCACAGTCGCTGCAGGCCAATTTCTCGGAAAAAACCTGCTCCGTTCCGTCCACGACTACGACGGTCACCAGTCCCTGCGCCAGCTTGAGCGCAGTCGTAAGTGATTGCGTCAGGCGCGGCCCGATCCCCGGCTTCACCAGAAGGCGGTCGACGACGACGTCGATCGTGTGATTCTTGCGCCGATCGAGTTTGGGCGGGTTATCCAGCGGGTATAAAACGCCGTCGATTCGCGCGCGGGTGAAGCCTTCGCTGGCCAGTTTCTCCAGTTCCTGCCGGTATTCGCCTTTTCTCCCGCGCACCACGGGCGCGAGGATCATGATCCGGTCTCCAGGGTGGGCCAGTTCGCCGGTAAGCACGGCCTGGACGATCTGCTCGGTGGACTGGCGGGTGATGGCGCGGCCGCAGTTGGGGCAATGCGGGGTGCCAATCGAGCTATAAACCACCCGCAGGTAATCGTAAATTTCGGTGATCGTCCCTACGGTGGAACGAGGCGACCGCGTGGTGGTTTTCTGTTCGATCGCGATCGAGGGGGAAAGACCCTCGATGGAATCGACCTCCGGTCGCTCCATCTGGTCGAGGAATTGCCTCGCATAAGCGGAAAGTGACTCGACATAGCGGCGCTGACCCTCGGCATAAATCGTGTCAAAAGCTAGGGAGGATTTGCCGGAACCGGAGAGGCCGGTGATGACCGCCAGCGAATTTCTGGGAATCTCCAGGCTGATGTTCTTCAGGTTGTGCTGGCGGGCGCCACGAACAATGATTTTCGTCAGTGCCATGCTAGGGGGACCGGCTCCGGTAGCGCGCGCGGCCCAATATGCGAGGCTCCGATAGGTAGGGTGCCCCAGACGGTGGGCAGAATGCGGCCACTATAATCCATAAAAGTAACAAGGGATGGGGACGGGGTCAAGACAGCAATGTGACTCACGCGTTCATGCCTACGGCATTTTTTTCTCGGGCGTAGCGTTTTTACCGGGGGGTTGCCGGGGAAAGCTACGATATTTCAGTGGCTTACGTTTGGCGAGTCGCGTGCCTATATACCGCCCCGACGGGGGAAGACGAGCCGAGGATCCCTTTAGGGGATTGAGGGCTGGGCCGGCGCGAATCTTCCCCCCGACTCGTTTACCCCCCATTGTTGTATCTCTCCTGCATATAACATTCCTGGCGTCGGCAGATGGAACCAATTGCATTGCCTGGTTGCCCAACCGACGGGGGAAATACGGTCGCTTCGTTGGGTTCGCTTACCGCGTCCGGGCAACCCAGCAGACCCTTCGGTGCTCTAATCTGACAATCACTCTAGGACACACCCCGGGAAGCAGCTGAGGCCTCGCCGAGGCTGCTTCCACTTCTTCTTCCCGCGTGTTTGGAATTCGATTACATGGTACTTTTTCACACGCCGGAATGGCTGATCAGCAGCGTACACTCGGCATTAGGATCAAGTTCGAGGCCCTCGGGAATGGAGCGGAGCTTTGAAGAAAATTTCTCGTTTGGCACTGGTAATCGTTGCTTCGCTAACCTTCATGGGTGCGCTGACGTTCTTGCCGTCAATTTCCGCAGCATCCGTTGCTTTTCCTGCGGCGACGAAGGCGCCCGCTGCAAGAAAGAAAGCGCGACGCAACAAGCCGGCCAAACATAACCGCCGCAAGACGCCCCGCCGCGCAAGGTCCCGCAAAGCGTCATAGCCCCAATTCCAAGACACTCTTTGCAGCGAAGTCCGCGCGGCCAACTTGGCACGACCAAGGCCGGCTCTCCGCTCGCAAGGTGCGCTCTTGCAGCGTATGGTATTCTGGCCGACTACTGGGGCGTGGTCCAATCGGTAGGACACCGCACTGTTAATGCAATGCCGGGCTTTTGCGGGGTTAGGCCAGCTTCGGCGACGCTGCAAAATAAGCTAGTTACGCGAAACTGCTTAGGTGTGCTTATGCAGGGCTTGCCCAGCGTGATACAAAACTGATACAAAAACTGATGCAGGCCCCGGCCCTGTTTTGCCCTGCCTCAACGCCTTGCACAGCCGAGCCATGTGTCGCGGGTGCTTGGAGATGAAACGCGCAACACCCGCAACGGTACTTCTTTCCTCAATGCGCCAGAGGAAACTCGTTTAATTAAGCCGCGCGCCTAGCCTGTAGCGCCTTAATCAGTTCGTGTTCCATTCGATTGTAGTGGCAGCCAGCAACATAGCGAGACCCCGGCCGCTTGTCAATTCACGTCAGCTAAATCATTTCGGTGGCTTGCTACCGAATGAACCCGATACGTCAGGCCACGGCTTGTCAGTGACGTGCTTCTTGTGGGTTTCACAAACCAACTTGGAAACGTGCGGCCATAGCGCGCGATACTTCACAGGATTCACGCACCTCAAGGCTTCGCAGTTACCCTCAAACGTGGGTTCAAATTTAGGTCCGGTCATGGTCGGCACCTCTGGCGCGGATTCCACCAACACACGGGCCTATCCGGCTCCCGCTGTGCCGTGAATTTCCAGCGCGTCTTCGTCGTAAAGGCGGGGTAAGTCGCAGGCTACACAACCGGGTGACTTGCACGTCAGGTCAACAAACCGTTTCCCGTTACGCACGGTCACTTCCGCTTCAGTAACGAAAATCTTACGTCCGCACTCGGTGCAGAGGAAATGTGTCCCTTGCCCATAAAGCTCTCGCATGGCCGTATTTTACCACGCCCACCACACGCGAAGGCAAAAGCAGGGGGAAAGCAAAAAGGCCGAAAGCTCTAAACCTCCGGCCAGCTCCGTAGCGCGGGGCTGGAACTTACCGCTTGCAGGCCGCACAGGTAGCCCGATGCAAACTCATTCGCCCGCGCAGCACAGCCATTTCTTTCCTTGGCTTCTCGGACAAGTTGCTTGGCCTTGTGCTCCCTGAAACGCCGCGAACCGATCTGTATGTCTCGTAACCGAACTGCGCGTATTTCTCTTGGGCGGCTTTAAATTCCCGTTGAAGATCGTCCATAACCTTACACGCCATACGCCTGATTTTAACACGTGCCCCCGCGCGGTAACGTCCGCGCCAGACCATTTTAGGCCCCGCTGGCTTTGGCGCTGGATTTCTCTTTGTAGCACTTGGCGTGGGCATACTGCTGATAAACTGGTTCGCCGAATGAGCGCGCCACTCTTGCGCTCTCACTGACCTTCACGGTATCGTCCGGGGGTTGGATTGGCTTCTTACAGTAGGCGCAAATCTCTAGTTCCGGCGTGCCCCCTTCCTGTGCGGATTCTCTGGGAGCCGCACTATAGGCCCGACTAGCCAGACTACGACCCAGACGGCTGGCCCACAGTCGCAGCTTTAAATTCCACTTTTCGTGGCTGGACTTGTCACGCGGCGCCTCTGCGCGCTTCAATTTTCGGCGCGGTAAGCGGTAACGAATAGTAAGCGTCGCGCCATGTCCGGTTATCGGTTCGTTCACAACCACGTCGCCGTCATCCGGAGCCAGTTGAGCCTTCATCACTTCGCAACAATCCGGCATTCGACTATCTATTCCCGGATATCCACCCACGCGCCGATGTAGCGCGCCCGCGTTGATTTCCACAAACCCAATTCCAGAGTTCTTCGCGGCCTCCAAAATCCTGAACAACTCATGTCGAAAATCTTCAGCGGTCGGCATCGTCCGTCCTTCCGAGTGGC
The DNA here is from genome assembly GCA_003140295.1 of Acidobacteriota bacterium. GTDB lineage: Bacteria > Acidobacteriota > Terriglobia > Acidiferrales > UBA7541 > Palsa-189. The sequence continues at coordinate 7,545 of PLJR01000379.1, read as the reverse complement.
CAATCCTCTATTATTGCTCATCTATGTCGTCCGGCGCGGGCGGGGGATGGATATCTCAGCCTTTGCCAGTCTCGTCCAACTGGCAGCATAGGTCATCCATTACGTCGCTCGACAGAGCCAAGTGCTTCAATCCCTCAGCCGCATCCGCTCTTGGAAACGTGTGGGTAGACTTGCCGTGTTGCACGGTCACCAAACCGTATTTGTCTTGCCTCGCAGTTAGCACGATCATTGCTTTCACACGATGATTATTCGCTTTTCAGCGTGGCGAACAAAACACGAATATGATAAGCTACCGAAATGACCGATTTTCGACGCGGAGCGTTGTTAATCGCGGCTGCGATTCTAGCGGCGCGCAGCATGGATTGAAACCAGCGCAAGACACAAAAAAGCTTACGTATACCAACATTCGAGATGCCTACGTCGCAGAGGCTCGCGATAAGGAACTGCGGTTTGATATGCGAAAGGATGGCTCCGAATGGGTGTGCCGCGACTAGACAAGTTTTTCAAAGGCATGCGCGCGACGGACATTACAACCGATAGGATTCGAGACTATATCGAGGCTGGCAAAACGGAGGGACTAACCGGTTCAACGATCCGCCGCAGTCTGGCCGTGCTCCGTACAATGCTCAATCAGGCACGCAAGGAAGGAAAGTTGAGGCTGGCGGATGTTCCCCACTTCCCGATGCCGAAGGAAGGAAAGGCGCGCCAAGGCTTTGTAGAGCCGGGCGTGTTTGAATCCATACGCGCCGCGTTGCCGGAAAACCTGCGGCCGTTGATTACGTTCATATACTTCACAGGATGCCGCAAAGGGGCCGCGAAGCGTATCACGTGGCCGATGGTTGCGAAGGATTGCTGCGAAATTATGCTGCCCGGAGAGATTACAAAGTCCGGCGAACCTCTGCTGCTTCCGCTGACCGGCCCACTGGAGCAAGTCGCGTCCGTTCTGCGGAAGATGTTTCGCACGGATGGCCCGGTATTCGACGCCACTAATCTGCGGAAGGAATGGAATACCGCGTGCCACTCCCTAGGACTCGGCAAGTATGAGAATGAGTTATACTCGGGGCTCACGCTTCACGATTTGAGACGCAGTGCAGTCCGTAACCTGATTCGCGCTGGCGTGTCGCGTGGTATCGCAATGCAAATCACCGGCCATAAAACGGAGCACGTTTTTGAACGGTACAACATTGTGGACACGGCGGATATCTCCGAGGCATTGATTAAGGTAGGCGAATACGCAGCGAAGAAAAACCGGTCCGGTGATACAAAACTGATACAAAAACGGTCTGGCGGAGCCGACTGAAAAGTATAAATATTTTGCTTTGTTACTACTGGGGCGTGGTCCAATCGGTAGGACACCGCACTGTTAATGCGGACGGTGAAGGTTCGAGTCCTTCCGCCCCAGCCAAATTTACCCCTTTTAAAATAATGGCATCGGTGCCATCGGCTGTTTTTATTGCCGATTGCGCTACCTTTGTTCGAGGCCCGCTTCCCTGTTAGCTTACTTGGCGTCTCCCGTACCGGCAGGAGCGGCCAGGGTGTCCCGGTAGGCGTTAGCATCCGAGGGCACGCAGAACACTTCCTCGAAGTCCTGCGTCTTCATCCAGTAGAACGTGCCTTTCAAGAGCTCAAAGGGCTTCGTATAGTACTTTGGGTCGTCCACGGTCATGACGAATTGAACGTTGTACTGGTCCAGGCGCGTGTAACGCTCCTGGAAGTGAGCGTCGGTGCTGTGTGGATGTCCCTCTTCATCGAGCCAAGTTCTATCGTCCACGCCCGTGGTCTCGATGACAAAGGTGTCATCTCCGTCCCAGCGTCCGATCGAATATCCATAGAATCTGGAATCCGGAAATCCCTTGGCGTCTACCTTTGCGGGGAGCGCCCTTCCGTCCATCCAAACGTCGCGCCAAACGCGTTGGTATTGCTGCAGAATGATCATCCGATTCGCAACCTGCTCGAACCAAACTCCTTCTTTGTTCACGTACGCATGGCTAATGATGCCGCGCGTTAGCCCCAGCGGATCGCAGTTGACGAAGGGATCGTTCGTAGCGGCTATGGTAACGGCTGACTGGGGCTTATTTTGTTTGAATCGCGCTTCCCCCGCAGGCGTCATCGCAGGAATTGTTATCCGCGCACTCATCAAGGGGCCGATCCATGCGCCATTCAAATCGCGCTTGGGAGCAGGGCCGGGGGGATTCGGCATCTTCGGTACTCCCGGGACGATCTCGTTCGGATTGCCACGCCGCTGCCCGCCGGCCTGCTCGCCAGGAGCCTGAGGCGCAGCCGCGCTCGGAGCTGGCGCCAAAGCGTAGGAAAGCGCCAAAATCGTTAAGAAAGTAACGATGGATTTGGAAATCCAACTTCGCATGTGAGATGCCTCCGCGCGCAAGTTCTTCCGAACGTTCAAGCCGGCGTGAATATGCTAAGTCCGACGACAAAAACCGCCAGAAACGAGCGTTTCTTGTTCTTCACGGCTCGCTCATCCGTAAGAAACGGATCGGTTTGGCAACGATGCAAAGCCAAGGGATGGGTCCGGGCTTAAAACGGGTCGCGTTAGTTGGGATGTTTGTCCCCGCCAACCACCGTGTCATCCAGCCGGGTGCCATCGGCGAGGACGATATGATTCAGGCGGCCGACAGGATTGCCTGTCTTCGAGGCAAAGATGTAAACGGTGATTACGTCCCCGGGCGCGAGCGTGGTTTTGGTCCAACCGACCGGCCCTATTGCCGTAGGGGCTCCCGTTTCGCCTACCCAGTGCACGACGCTGCCCTTGTCATCCTTTACGTCAAAGTAAATCAGGCTGTGGGGATTTGACCACATGAACTTGGTCACGACCGCGTTCTTCAGTTCTGTGATCTTGTTGGAGTACGCCGGAGTTCCATGATGGGCCAGCGCAGAACCACAAACGAAGAGAAAAGCAGCCAGGACGAACAGACACGTCAACAACTTGCTCTTCATTCGCGATCTCCTCGATATCCGGGACGCCACATTCGAAGCGCACTTACCGGCCAACGCCAGCATCCGCGCGCCCTCCGTCATCCGCCCCAGTCTGGGCATTTCGCATCATGTTTATGTGCGGGGACCAACAGCAAAACGGAGAATATGCTCACCCCCCGCCACTGTCAAGGTCGGGTCTTGTTTTCCATCAACAGCACGACCTTCTGACGATTATTGCGCAGTTTGAGATCGGCGCGCCCCTGCTCGCACACACCCTCACGAATGACCACCGTGTCGCTGAAACTTCCCTCGAAAGTGACAACCGGGCCGCACTGGAACGCGCCGTTCCATTCGGCATTCCTCGTGCCGCAAATTGGCCCATCATCTTTGACATGGATGCTAAAATAGTAATTAGCCGCCAAATGCAGCCAAAGTAATATCGGCGTTCCTTTCGAATGATTAGACGCGTAATTTCTGAAGCTCAAAAGCAAAGAAGAAGCTTAAGTCTCATGGATTCATATCCTTATGCGAAGTTACACGCGTAAGTCCTTTCGGCTCACATCCTTACGGAAAACACCGGGGGGTAGGGGTATCCTAAAAGGAGAAATGCGATGTCCGCCGTTAAAGACACAACTCAACGCCCTCCGTTGCCGCCATTTACACGCGAAACGGCTATTCAGAAAGTTCGACTGGCAGAAGATGCCTGGAACTCTCGTGATCCAGAAAAGGTGGCCCTGGCTTACACAGTCGACTCACGCTGGAGAAACCGCTCGGAATTTGTGAACGGAAGGCAAGAAATCGTCGCGTTTCTCAGACGCAAATGGGCGAAAGAGCTGGACTATCGGCTGATCAAAGAGCTTTGGGCCTTCGAGGGAAACCGTATCGCCGTGCGCTTTGCCTATGAATGGCACGATGACTCCGGGAATTGGTTTCGCTCGTATGGCAATGAGAATTGGGAGTTCGATGAGAACGGGCTGATGCGCGTGAGGTTTGCTTCCATCAACGATCTGCCAATCAAGGAGACGGAGCGCAAGTATCACTGGGCACTAGGGCGCCGTTCGGATGATCATCCGGGGCTAAGCGATCTTGGTTTCTAAGGCCAAATCCACGATCGGAGAGCATGTTCATGGAACTAGATCACGGCGCAATTCTGCGGAAGGAGACCGGGCATACCACGGCTTATAACGGCTTTAAAGTGTCTAGCGCCAATGCCGTTGTAAATTGTTGGAAATATGGAATCGCCTCTGTTTTAGAGGGCTTGGCGGGACAAGGATTATTTTTCGAGTCCTTCCACCCCAGCTACTTATTTGGAGTCAAGGTCGGGCTTCTCTACCGGGAATCCTGCGTCGGTCCAACCGCGCCAGCCGCCATCCATGGAAATGACGTTGGTGTAGCCCATCTTCTGCAAGTTGTCGGCGGCCAATGCGGACCGATACCCGCCACCGCAGTAGAGGACGAGCGGCACGTCTTTATCGGGAAAGGCTTGCTCAACGTCGCGCTCGATCACGCCCTTGCCGAGATGAACCGCGCCCGGCAAATGGCCCTGCGCCCATTCGCTCTCTTCGCGCACGTCCACCAGGGTAATTTTGTCGCGGGTGTCGAGGCGCCGCTTGATGTCGCGAAAATCGGCCTCCTGGATGCGAGACTTGGCGTCTTCCACAATCTTGAGAAACGCGGGTGAATGCTTCATGGGTGCACCTCGCTCATCGAATCCACATAACCTCTGGATGGGGAAAAATTCAAACTATCACAGTCAAGCGCGTATTGCCGCGTTGCGCGTCTATTCCATGTCCCGCCAGTTGGGCCCGACCTTGATGTCCACAACCAGCGGAACGCGCAGCGCGTAAACATTTTCCATCGCGTCGCGAACGATGGCGCGCAGGCGATCCAACTCCTCGGGCGGAACCTCGAACAGGAGCTCGTCATGCACCTGCAAAATCATGCGCGAGCGCAGCTTCTGCTCGTCGAGTTGGCGATGGATGGCAATCATGGCCAGCTTGATAATATCGGCGGCGGTGCCCTGCAGAGGGGTATTGAGAGCGGTACGCTCGGCTAGATTGCGCAAATTGAATTGCGGCGACGTAATTTCGGGAATCGGGCGGCGGCGGCCCAACAGCGTGCGCGTGAATCCAGTGCGGCGCACTTCTTCGAGGGTGCGGTCGAGGTACCGCTTTACGCCACTGTAGCGCTCGAAGTAGGCGGCTATGAAGCGCGCAGCTTCTTTTTGATCGATGCCGAGATTTTGCGCCAGTCCGAACGGCGAAAGGCCGTAGATAATACCGAAATTGATGACCTTGGCGGCCCGGCGGTGCTCGGCGGTCTGCCCAATCGGTCCCACGCCAAAGACTTCCTGGGCGGTGCGCGAGTGAATGTCCTGACCGGAGCGGAACGCCTCAAGGAGGACGGGATCTTCCGAAAAGTGCGCCATAACGCGCAATTCGATCTGCGAATAGTCGGCCGAAAGCAGAGTCCAGCCAGGCTCGGCGATGAACGCCGCGCGAATTTGGCGGCCGAGTTCGGTGCGCACGGGAATATTTTGCAAATTGGGATCGGAGGAACTGAGGCGCCCGGTGGCCGCAACCGTTTGGCTCAGGCGCGTGTGCAGGCGGCCGCTGTGGGGATCGATCAGTTTGGGCAGAGCGTCGACGTAGGTGGACTTTAACTTCGCAATTTCCCGAAATTCGAGCACCCTGCGGGGCAGTTCGTGCACCAGACCTAGCTCCGTCAGCACATCCACCGCGGTCGAGCGCGCGCGCGCACGGCTGCGCTTGGCGGCGGTCCCGAGATTCATTTTGTCGAAGAGAATTTCGGCGAGCTGCTGCGACGAATTGACGTTGAATTCCGTGCCGGCAAGCTCCCAGATGCGCCGCTCGAGCGCGCGAATTTCACTTTCCATTGTCAGGGACATCGCCGCGAGCGCCGCGGGATCCACGCGGATGCCGTGCCGCTCCATCTCGCCGAGAACCTTGGCCAGAGGCGCGTCCACCTGCTCGTACGCCGCGGCAAGTTCCTGCGCCTCTACTTCGCTTCTCAAAAGCGCAACGAGTCGTTGCAATTGATCGGCACGCTCCCCCGGAGCACCGGAAAGCGTGGCGTTCAAGTGGCGAAGCACCACCGCCGGGAGGTCATGCTGCGGGGAGGTGGGCCGCGCCAGGTAAGAATAGAGCATCGTGGCGTGGCTGATGCCGCGTATGGGTCCGGCCAGCAGCGCGAAAAGTTTTGGATCATGCACGATCTTCGGGCGCGCGGGATCGGCGAGAAATTCGCCGAGAGCCGCCAGCATCTCGCCTTGCGGATCAGTCCAGGCAAAGCGCGAGACTCCGGGCGCGGGGGAAATTTCAAAGCCGGTAATACTGGCGCCGAAGCCTTCGGTTTCCCGCTCCCCGGAATCGAGTGTCAGCCAAACCGCGAGGGCTTGGTCGGCGGGCAGGGAACTGAGAAATGCGCGAAGTGCCTCGGGCGATTCGAGCGCAGCATAATCGGTGGCCAGCGGGGAGACGGTGGTCACGGCGGGCAGGTCCTTCAGCAGGGAGGTGAAGCCAAGCTCCGCATACAGGTCGCNNCGGGAGCTCCGCATACAGGTCGCGGAGCGTGGCCCAATCGGGCTCGCGCTTCGCCAAGGCGTCAAGATCGAGCTCGACCGGCGCATCGGCGGCTATAGTGGCGAGCCGCTTCGAAAGCATCACTTGCTCGCGGCTGTTGACCAGAGCCTCGCGATAGCGCTTGCCCGCGACCTCGGGGGCGTGGTCAAGCGCTGCCTCCACCGATCCGAACCGCACGATCAGCTCGCGGGCGCCCTTTTCACCAATTCCCTTGGCACCGGGAATGTTGTCGATGGAATCGCCCATCAGGGCCATAACATCCGGGACTTTTTCCGGCGGCACCCCCATTAACTCTTCCACCTTGGCCGCATCGACGACCAGATCACCCTTGGCTCCCGCCTGCGCCGGGCGCAGAACGCGGACGCGGCCGCCGACCAACTGCATCATGTCTTTATCGCTGGTCACGATGTAAACATCGAGGTCGCGGCTCGTGGCTTGATTGGCGAGCGCTCCGATCACATCGTCGGCTTCGTAGCCGGGGATTTCGATCATCGGCAGGCGCATCGCTTCGCAAAGCCGCCGAACGTAAGGCAATTGCACGGAAAGATCGTCAGGCATGGGGGGGCGATGAGCCTTGTACTCGGCGAAAAGCTCGTCGCGGAAAGTGGGACCCGAGGGGTCGAAGACTACCGCGATGTAATCGGGCTGCCACTCCTTGAAAATCTTTCGCAGCATGTTTGAGAAAAGGTAAGGAACCTTGGTAGGGAGGCCGGCCGCATTGTTCAGCCGACCCATGGGCGCAAAAAACGCACGAAATACGAAGCCCATGGCGTCTACCAGGAAAAGTTTCTTGGCCGCGGGTGACATCCGCGCGAGTATAGCAAACGCCAGGCGGCTGAAGACGGCCTCGGGTGAAAACGAATTGGCCGCACCTTAAAATCCCGGCGCAGGAGAGACATGGCTCATGTGCGAGAACTGTTCGACCTCAGCGGCCGAGTGGCGATTGTTACGGGCGGCTCGCGCGGATTGGGCCGTCAAATGTCCGAGGCGCTGGCCGAGGCGGGGGCGA
>PLJR01000270.1 GCA_003140295.1 Acidobacteriota bacterium | reverse complement strand
CTGTGCTGCTGGTGGCGACGCGCGCGGACTAGACGCGGAGGATCATTACTTCGGTGGATTTTACGAGTGCGGCGACGGTTTGGCCCTTGCGCAGGCGCATTTCGCGCACGGCGTCGGCGGTGATGATGGAGGTGATGCGCTGGCCGCCGATGGAGAGGCTCACCTGGGCCATCAGGCCCATCATTTTAATGTCGGTAACGCGGCCGACTAGTTGGTTGCGGCCGCTGACGCGGCGGAAGTTGCTGCGGCGGCCGCTGACCTCGCCCCTTTCAGAGGCTCGAAACAGAAATTTATCGATTTGATCTTCGGGAATGCGGTGATGCCCGCCGGCGGTTTTGATGGTGCGGATCTTGCCTTTGTAGATCCACTGTTTCAGCGTGGGATAGCTGACGCCCAGGACCTGGGCGGCTTCGCGGGGCGAGAATAGCTTGCCGTTCTTCACCGTATCGTCAGAAATAACCGGATCTATGCTTCCCGTCAAGGCTTTCCGTAAAGAGTTTCCCGTCAAGCAAATTTCCTGAGAGAGACAGGTGCTCGCATCCTGGTTCACGAGAGACCTGTGCCGAGGCGTCTGATTCCTGAGAGATCGGTGCTGCCGGGGTCTTATGGGAGCGCGTGCTTGCCGGCACGCGGACCCGAGAAACAGTGGCGCCTTCCCGAGCCAAATAGAAAGGGCGCCGGGTTCCGGCGCCCTCTGATACTGGTTGAGAATATCAGGCTACTTGAGAGCAGTGGCGGCCGGTGCGGTGCCGGGCAATGTGTACCGCAAATTGAGGAACGCGATGCTCAGTTTGGCCTGAGTGGGGTTGCCGAGCGCGACCGACCAGGGGTTGCGCGTGAGATAGGAATATTGGCCCATGAAGTTCAGCGCGCCGTACTTGGTATCGCGCCAGAGGGTTTGGTTGAAGCCGCCGGTAGCCTCCTGGATAGTGCGGTTTTGCGAGATCGCGGCCGCGTAGTTGGAGCCGGGGCCCGTCGCGTTGACGCCGTAGCCATACTGCAGGCCGCCCGCGATACCAACGTCGCGGAAAACATAGACGCCGCCATAATAGAAATAGAGGAACGTGTTTTTGTGCGTGTATTCGAGGCCGGAGACGGTCGAAGAATTCCTGATAGCGGAAAGGCCGCCGTCCGGATTGACGATCAAGTCCGGCACTTGACCGAAAATGTAGCGGCCACCGCCTTGACTCCAGTAATTATTGGTGAGGATGCGGAGGCCGTTGAACAACTGAGCATTCAGGTTCACGAACGCACCGCCGCCGGATAGCCCGTGATTAACGACGGGAGACGCGCTGGAAGTGGTGGCATTGACCGCGACCCGGAACTGGCGTTCGACGCCGCCGAACTCGAAGTGAAATTTAGGCGACGGATCGAAAGCGACTTTGGCGATTACATCGGGAAACAGCTGAGGGGCGTTCACGGTGGTGCCCTGGTTATTGAGCTGCGTGCCCGGCAATCCTGCAACACCGCCCAACACGGTGGCTCCGGTGGGGAGCTGGGGCGTGGGGCCGCCTGCCGAGCCGCCCCAGTATTGTTCCTGGTTGTCCAAGGCGATGGCGACGGCTGCTTTGGGCGAGGGATGGTAAACAAACCGTAATTCAGGAATGCGTCCCCAAGTCAAACCGATTTGGTAGTTGACGTCAATATCCTGCGAAAAGAAGAGATTGCCCGGAATGGGGGAAATACCGGTGCGGCCCGGGGTAATCAAGCTCCACGTCTGGCCGCCCAAGACTTCCCACTTGTCCTTGGCCACATCGACCCAGTAGAGACGCGAACGCAAGGTGTTGCTGTTGCTGCTCACGGCTACGTTGGTCGGATTGTTTCCGAGGAAGTCCGCCTCCATGTAGCCGATTACGTGGGCGCCCTTGACCAACGCGTCTATGCGGAAGCCAATGCGGGAGTTCTGAATGCTGAGGCGAGTTTCGTTCACGTGATTCAAGAGGTTGACGGCGCTGGCGGAAGTGGGGAACTCGTAGGGAATGGCGGCGAAGTTCGATCCGATGCCGCCTCCCGCGTTGTGATTGCGGAATACTCCGGTGAAATCCATGAAACCGATGGGCGTGATGAAGGCGTTGCCAATCCGGAGTTGGAGAGGTGAGTCGGGCACTGCGGCGCCGGCCTGCGGGTACGCGCCGATCGGCTGGGCGTTTACCGCAGCCGCCAGGGTTGGCTGCGGGGCCGCGGCGGCGTTCGCTGCGGGGCTGGCTGTGGACCGGGCGTTCGCGGCGAGTGCGGCTTTCGGCGCGGCAGGGGCGTAGGCGGCGACTCCGGCGTTCGGTGCCGGCGAGGCGGACGAGGAGTCGGCCGCCGGGTTGGCGGCCTTGAGCCGCTCCTCGAGGGCGGCCATCTTTTGCTGCTGCTGCTTCAACTGCTCGCCCTGAATCTCGAGCTGTTTGGATTGCGACTCGAGAAGGTCGCGCATTTCCGCAAGCTCGCTCTCCAAACTCGATGCGNNATTGCGGGCGATGCTATGAGGCCAAGGGCCAAAATCCACCCCAGTAATGCTCGCATTACGTTTCCTCCTTGAGATTGGCTGCGAAGTTAGTCACACGGGTGAAGAATGTATGAAAGGCGGCCGCGGGGACTGGACGGCGGCTCCAAAATAAACCAGCACTTCTGAAACGCCAGCTACGTTGCGTTCCTGAACACGGTAAGGTCAAAGATAGACCAACTTGTATAGTTGTGGTTCCACGCAATATGAACGCAATACGAAATTGTCCTCAGTACTCCGGCGACAGGATGATCATAACGCCTGCTTAGGTGTCCGCCGGTCGACAGAAATTGATCCACTGAAATTGCAGTCACCAAACTGTACGTGGCGCGATTGAACGTGCGGTGAAAGCGATGTTAATAGTTCGTGACGTTTGGCGAGGAATTTCTTGCGGGCGGTCCCCAGCCCCATTTACGGGGGTACAAAGGAGAGTGGGCCGGGTGAGGGCTATAACTACCAGAGAAGCTTTAGTCCAAACTGGATTTGGCGGGAGGTGGTGGCGGTAGAGGTGATAATGCCTGCGGTGGGCGAGGGGCCTCCGGTCGGGGCGGCGAAGACCACGGGATTGGGCGTGTTCAGGTTGGAGCGGTTGAGTATGTTGAAGAACTCGGCGCGAAATTGCGCGGCAAAGCGCTCGGAAAAGGAAAACTTTTTGGCCAGCGAGATATCGAGGCTCGCGAGTCCCGGGCCCTGCAAGGTATTGCGCCCGACGTTGCCATACGTGCCAGGCGTGGGCTGCAGGAAGGCACTCGGATTGAAATATTCGTTAGGACCACCAAGAATCACATTTCCTGTGAAGGCCGGATTCCACGAGGGGCGCACGGGATTTCGCGTGTCGCCGTCGTTGGAGCCGTTGTAGGACAATTGCGGAGTGAAGGGTAAACCCGACTGCAGGGTCTCGATTCCGCTGATCTGCCAGTCGCCGATGACTTTGTGCAACCAGGGATTCGAGCCGGCGCCGACTTGGCGTCCGAAGGGGAGGTCGTAGCTGGCATTGATGACGGCGGAGTGCCGAATATCGAACGAGGCGCGGCCGTAGTCGAGCAGCGGATGGCGAGGGTCCATCGCAAACGCAGGAGAGTTGGTGGCCACGCTGGTGTTCATGCTGTCGCCATCGTCGAGCGTCTTGGAGAAGGTATACACCGCGCGAACTTGCAGGCCGTGCGCAAAACGGCGGTTGGCGTCCACTTCCAGGCCGTTATAGGAGCTGATGCCTTCGGAAAACCAATGAGTGGTGTTCCAGACTGCGGGGTTGGCGAGACCTGTGCTTGTGGGCGTGATCACTTGCGCGGGGTAGGGATACGCGGCGCTGGGCAGGTTCGCATCGACCGAGAGCAGTTCGTGGTAGGCGTGCGAACCGATATAGCCGACGCTGAGCGAGGTGCCCGCAAAAAGTTCCTGTTCGATCTTGAGCGTGTAGGAAGCCACCGTGGGTATTTGGAGATTGGGCTGGACGCCGCTCGGGATGACGGAATTGTTGAATCCCAAGGCCGAATAGTTGGCGGTGGGAGCGATACTGGAAAAATTTAAATTGTGGCCGGGACCGGACGCGGTGACACCCTTGACGGCGAAGATCGCGTTGTAAGGAGGATTCTGGTCGAGGCGATAGCTGAGATTATCGATGAGCGCGTAATACAGGCCGGCGCTGGCGCGAATGGCCGTTTTCTTGGAGGCTGAGGGAGACCAGGCGGTCCCTACGCGCGGCGCCGGGAGGAATTTCGCATCATTCACGCTGAAGGCGGAATCGCCGGTGGCTGGTGTGGTTAGAATGACGCCGGCGGAGTCGAAGGTGTAGTTGGAGGCGCGGCCGTGGGCCTCGTTCCAGCCATTGGTGAATTCGCCGCGGAATCCGAGACGCAGTTCGAGGCTGGGCTTGAGCTTGATGGTGTCCTGGGCAAAAAAGGCGCCTTCGAGCGACCTCCATCCGAGCGGCGTGTGTGTGGGGGCGTACGTGTAGGTGCTTACGGTTCCGGAGAGGAAAGAGGCCAAATTCGTGAAGGAAAGCTGGCCGTATTGGTCCTGCGCGAGGGAGTCGTTGGATTGCAGAATCTCGAACCATATGCCGGCGCTCAAAAGATGTTTCCCGTGAGTGAGCGTGACCTGATCGGTGGCGGTAAAAATATTGCGAGCCGCTTGTAAATTGCTGCCGGCATTGGTGCCGCCGTTGGTGATTTGTGAGGCGCCGTTGAGCGTGGTGCCGCCTCCAACTACCAGTGCGCCGACGGGCTGGTCTGGGTGAATCCAGCCGGCACCGCTCTGGAGCGAATTTACCGTGACTCCGCTGTCGAAAAAGAAGCCCCCGCGGGAAAAGCCGAGAGTGGCGCGGTTAATCAAATTCGGCGAAAAGATGTGGGTTTGGTTCAAGCTGACGACGTGTTCGCTGGTGCGAATATTGATGATGGTGAAGGGATTGGTGGTCGGCGAGTGGCCTTCGCTATCGTCCACGGTGTATACGACGGCAAGCGAGTCCGTTTGCGAGAAGGTTTGGTCCAGGCGCGCGGTGCCGAAGTCTTCGCGAATCCTTTGCACGGGGTTGCTGAACGCTTCGGCAATACCGCTGGGGGCGCCCGTAGAGGTCAGGAGTTCCGGCCCATTGGCGACCGGCCACAGGGCGACCAGCGGCTTGATGCTCGCGACTGCGGCGGCCCGCGACGCGGCGTCGGGAACCAGGGTAACGTCGCTCAGTCCCAAAGTCTGGCGAAAGCCTTCGTAGTTCGCGAAGAGGAACGTTTTGTCTTTTTTGAGGGGCCCGCCCAGCGCGCCGCCGAACTGATTCCGCTCGAAGTTCGGAATGCGCGACCCGTCGAAGAAATTGCGGGCGTCGAGCGCGCTATTGCGCAGGAATTCGTAGGCGCTGCCGTGCACTTGGTTGGCGCCGGAGGCGGTAACGATGTTGATTTGCGCACCGGGCCGCTTTCCGTACTCGGCGCCGTAGGAATCCTTGACCACCGCAAACTCGCGGACGGCATCGACGCCCAGTAATTGGCCGCTCACGCCTCCGGGAGTGTTATTGATTTCGGATGCGCTGGTGTATTCCACGCCATTCAGGACGTAAAGATTTTCCTGCGGCCGGCGTCCCGAAACCGAAAACATGTTGCCGACCACCGAGTTCGATGTGCCGATGCCGCCCGCTCTTTGCGAGGAATAATTGACGACGCCGGGATTGAGGGTGAGCAATTGGTCGTAGCTGCGGCCGTTGAGCGGAAGTTCTTTTACCTGGCGTTCGCTCACCAGGCCGGAGATGTCTTCAGTGGTGGCGTTTACCGCGATGGCGGTTTCCTGGACCTGCACGTTCTGGGTCAGGGCGGCGACCGAAAGTGTCAGGTCCACGGCCGCGCGCTGGCCAAGCACCAGTGCGAGGCGTGCTTGCGAGGGCTCAAAGCCGGTTTTTTCGGCGGAGACTTCGTAATTTCCCACCTCGAGGAGGGAAGCTTCGTACCGCCCCGCTTCATCGGTGACCAGGGTGCGGGCTGCGCCGGTTTCGACGTTGGTGACCTTTACGGAGGCTTCGGGGATGGCGCTGCCGGATGCGTCTACGATGGCGCCGCCGATGGAGGCGGCTCCCTGGGCGTGCGCAGACACGACGGCGCAGAGGAAGAAGAGTGCTGACAGCAAGGATGCGGCGCCGGCGCGCCAGAGAAAGCGGGCGGCGAATTGCAGTGAATGTTCGTGCGGGCGCGCTCTGCGATGTTGGCTGGCCACCTGGACCTGACTAGCGTGAAAGTTCATCCCCTGCTCCCGAACTGAATTTCAAATAAAACGCCGGCGTGAATTGAGCGATTTTTTCGAGCTCCCGTTACCGGGGTGGTGCTGGTTTTGGGTTAGGCAGAAGCGAGTTCTGCCGGCGGATCAGCGGACTACGCAGACGGGTTCAACAACAACAGGAGAGGAGGGCCTGCCCGGAGGACAATACAGAACCGGCGGAGTGGATATAGTTCATCTCAACAACAAACTTTACAGGTGGAATGGCCGCCCGTCAAGCGCGGATTAAGGCCAGGGAAGGAGTGTAGCCGCTGGGCCGAAGATACAAAGGCAATAATATACTTGACTAACCACGAGTATTGACGTACCATTCTCTCATTATGAGAGACAAACCAAAGACGCTCCAGCAAGCCATTCGCCACTTTTCGGATGAGCAAATCTGCATCGACACGGTTGCCGCATTGCGCTGGCCGGATGGGCCAGTCTGCCCGAAGTGCGGTCACAACGAGCAATATTATCTTGCCACGCAAAAGCGTTGGAAGTGCAAGAAGTGTGCGAAGCAATTCTCCGTCAAGGTGGGGACGATTTTTGAAGATTCCCCGATTCCGTTGGACAAGTGGCTTGCGGCGCTTTGGATGCTTGTGAACTGCAAAAATGGGATTAGCTCCTACGAAGTAGGCCGCGATCTCGGCCTTACGCAAAAGTCAGCATGGTTCGTGCTGCATCGCCTCCGGTACGCTTTACAGGTAGGTTCGCTAGTTAAACTTGGCGGACCGGGTAGCGAAGTCGAAGTCGATGAAACCTTCATCGGTGGCAAGGCCCGCAACATGCACATCGGCAGTGCGCGGCGTCGGAAGCTCGACCCTCGCGGAATTGGTGGCAAGACCGAAGTTCTTGGCATGCTCGACCGCAAAGGTGAAGTCCGGGCGACCGTGATTCCGAATCGCAAACGGCCCGTACTTCACGGTGAAATTAACAAGCACGTTGAGCCGGGGAGCGCAATCTACACCGATGATTTTATGTCCTACGTTGGACTGCCAGAGCATTTCGCTCACAGCGTCGTAGATCACGCAAAGCGATACGTTCACGGCAAGGTTCACACCAACGGGCTCGAAAACTTTTGGAGCTTACTCAAGCGCGGTTTGAAAGGAACCTATATTAGCGTCGAACCGTTCCACCTATTCCGGTATCTGGACGAACAAACATGGCGCTACAATAATCGCGCGACCGAAGACAATCCCATGAATGACGGTGATCGGTTTCAATTAGCCTTATCGCAGATAGCTGGTAAGCGGCTCACTTTTGCTGAGGTGACTGGCAAGGTGGGTTCCGCCGCGACCAATTAATCCTTTGCGGCCAAAGCGCGGGAAGCGGAAGCCTTCTTAATTCGCCTCCGCTTTTCAGCATTGAGCTTAGATTTAATGCGGGAGTGCGGGACAGACAAGACTTTTTTCAAAGCAGCTTCGAAAGTCGCGTACTCGCCCGACTCATTCTTGGCGGGATGGCTAGGGCGAGCACACACAGAAAAGAGTGTGTGTCTGTGTGTGCCAAAAGTCAAGAAACCCTAACCTTAACCTCGTCTGAGAAGCGGTTCGAAGTCGGAAATAATGTTGCTGACAAGATCAAACGTACCCTTGAGCGATTCGAGAATAGGCTCAGCCTCCGCGACCTCCGGCTCTCCGAACGCTATCTCAAAAGTGAACTTCAGATTCTCGTGCAGTTCAAGGTCTTCAAAGAGTACGTCGCCTCTTTTCAGAGGACAAATCTTCTTCTCGGCGGGAATGAATTGATATCCTGCGTGAGCGAGGCGAGCGAACAGCGGAACGCTTCTCCCCCAATCCCGCAAAGCGTCAATCGCAACCACCGCTGCGCCGACAGCAGTAAGTGTGCGGTGCTTGTCGATGTTATTCAGTTCGCTGAGCCGCCAAATCGTGTCATTCCCACCCTTGTACGGTTTGACCGCATCGATCGCTTTTATCGCATTTTCGCTCATCAACTGTACTTTTCGATGCTTACTGGCTTCGTATTCCTCGGAGGTGCGGGAAATCGGGAAAGCAATCGCGCGGAACTCTCTACTGCCATCGGGACTTTTACCGGAGGCGAGAACGAGCTGATAGGCCAAGTGATCGAGAGCGGCCCGGAGCGTTTGCAGAACGTCACCACAGATCAGCGGAATATCTGTGCAAATGTCGGCGACGTCGATGACGATGTATTGCCAGAATTGCGGAAATTGCGGATGACGCTGGGTGCCAACTTTATATGGCTCGGTTTTGATGAAGCGCCTAACAGCGGCTTCCAAGTCATGGATATGTTTTTCGGCCCTTTTGACTTTATGGCGGACGCGCTCAATTCTCTCCACGGCCCGCGATAATAGCAGGCTAGGCCCTGGTTAGCCAAGTATATTATTGCCGATACAAAGGTATGAAGAAAAAAGAGTTCGCGGGGCGCCATGTTATGATTCGCGGCATGTTGGCGATCACACGAAAAAGAGGAGACGATGGACATTCGAACCGAATACGCAACGCTGCCGGTAAATGACGGTACGTC
>PLJR01000118.1 GCA_003140295.1 Acidobacteriota bacterium | reverse complement strand
ACTCCGACTGTTCCTTCCGATTGGCCTTAGTGAATTCGTGTCGTCGATTAAATTCAGCGGGGCCTGCTGGCCGCCGCTGATACGTTCCCACGTAAAACAGCTGCCTGGCGGCCTCGCGATGCCTTTCTGCGAACTTATTGCAGGGGCGGGGGCGGCACGAGCGGCATGCTGCGCGGCTCGCCGTGCGGGCCACGCACCTCCACCTCTTCAAACAACAGCGAAGGGGCCACCACGGTGCTGGGCACGCCGCCCTCCGCGGAGCCGAACGCACCGAGCGCAGTGCCGGCGATTTCCGCGTCCTGGCTTTGCGCGTAAGAGAACACCGCATTGTCATTGCCCACACCAAGCAGAGCGCGCATGCTCCGCGCATTGATTCCCGACAAAATCGCGCCGCGGACCAGCTCTTCATGGCCGTCGTTGACGTTCACGCGGTAGACCAGCAATGGCATGCGATCGCCCTTGGGCGCTCCGGTAGCAAGTACCGCGAGGGCGTCGGAAAGCTCCTCCTGGCTGTAACTGGTGCCGATGACCGGGTTATCCATTTCGCGAATGATCAAGCCCCAGGTCTGGCCATTCTGCTTGCACGCGTCGAGAAACTTCTTTCGCAAATCCGCTGGCGACTGCGCATCACCGGCCGTGAAAAAAAGATTGCTGGGCATCGGCCGAGGTTCGGCGAGAAACGTCGAGCGGCCGTGCCCGTTGGAGCGTTCGAAATCAGGCCCGGGACGGCGGGACATGAGCAGCTGGCGCAGCATGCCATTCTCGACGAGAGTTACCTTCTGCGCGCGAACACCTTCTTGATCGTTGGTGTAGGCGCCGATAAGCGGTTGGCCCTTAAACTCCTGAGCCGTGGGGTCGTCCACCACATTCACATCCGCCGGCAACACTCGCTGCCCGACGCGGCCGGACCATTCGCTGCGGCCGCCGAGCGATTGCATCATCTGATCGAACCGCGAATTCATGGACAGGGGAGCACGCGCTCCGCCGATTGAGGGTCCCAGCACCTGCGCGAGCAGCGAGCCGGAAGCCTGCGGTTCAAATAGCATCGGACCGTCGTAATCCTGTACCGTGGGCGCGCCGCGAAGGGCGACCAGTTCACGCCCGACGCGATCGAGCTGGGGCTTCACGACTTCCGCAGACGGCAGATCGGCAGGACGCTGGCCATAAAGGGCGAGATAGTCGTGCATGGGAGTGCCGTCGTCGGCGCGGGAGCCGAGGCTGGCTTCAATCGCGGCCAAGCTGTGCGTCACGCGAATTTCGGAGCCTTCAGTGGACATCAGATACGTCGTGGCATAAATCAGGTGATAGGTAACGCGCGAATTATAAAGCTCGGGATAGGTGCGCACCACCGCGGAAACCGTTTTGGCTTCGGCTTCCCAGTTCCGCGAAGTCCAGTCGGGCTGCGTCAAGGGCTCCACTTGAACGAGCGGGGCTTCCTGGGAAAAGTCATCGATGGTCGGAGCATTGGCCAGGCTGCGCAGGAACGCGCGCTTGTGAGACAGCGAATCGAGGGCTTGCTTGTAGGCCTGATCGGTCGCCAACCATAAATCCTGGCGCAGCGAATCATAATCGTGATCGATGCCCACCGTGCCGGTAGACCCGAGGAAACCGCGGAAACCCTGATCGGAAATAAAGTTCGAGCTATCCAGCTTGGAATTGCCAATGCGCACGTCCACGCTCATGAACCGGTTGCGCGTGGTGGTACTGCCGAGGATGGTTCCGAATTGCGCGCTAATGGTGCGTTCATCGAGGTCGAGCAGGCGATACTCGATGTAATAGGGCTTGTCCTGGCCGGGCAATACCAGGCGAGCGCGGGAGCGTTCTAATTCGTCATGCAATGCGGCCAGCGTTTTGTCCGTGTCGCCGGCGGGCAGTTGGGCTACCTGACGCGGGGGCGCGGGAATCGCCGCTGCAGGGATCGCGGGCGTGGAAGGTTTTGCATCCGCTGCTTGGCCGACGGTTGGAAGAATGCAGAGAAGGCCGGCTGCCAACAACGCCAGGCCAAACCCGCGCACGCTCTTTGCTCTCTGCATTTTTGCGTTCAGGGGCATTTTTGTTTTCAGGGCATATTTCACGGAGCTCATCGCTGGCCTCCTTGCGCTTCGGGGTCGTGCGCGGGAGGCGGAAGGATGGGCGGACGGTCGGTCGAGGTCTGCTTCTTCTGCACTTCCATCTCGGAAATAAGCATGGCGGGCGCGGCGGCCGCTACCGGCACAGAACCCGATTCCGCGCCGCAATATCCATTGAATACTTCCGTCTTGTCGCCGGTCGCGATGATCTTGGTCAGCGAAACCAGGGGAGTGCCCACAATATCCACGCCGCGCACGAGCTCGTCGGGGCGGTTATCGGTGTACACCTTATAGACCACCAGAGGCTGCACCTGGAATGCCTGCGGCTGGCCGCGGCCGGTAAAAGTAAAACCTCCGGCGATGTCGTCGATCAGCAAGCCGAAAGGCTTGCCCTGGCGGCGAACCTCGTCGATAAGCATTTTGCGCAATTCATCGTTCGTTACCTGGTGAGTGCTTTCGACGATCAGATTCCCCTGCCGTGAAACCGGCGGCAGGCCGACTTGCCGCCGCCCGTGACCGTTGGAATTCAGAAAGCCGATGAGCGGCTGGCGGGACATCTCAAAATTGCGGAGCACGCCTTTGTCCACCAGCGTTACGCGCTGCGCTACCGTGCCTTCATCATCGAAGGGATAGTAGCCCAGCAGCACGTTGGAACCGAGCTTCGCGTCGGTGGGGTCGTCGACGATGGAAAGAAAACTGGGCAGGATCTGTTCCCCGACCTTGCGCGCAAATGTCTGGCCCTCGTTGATGTCTTTTTGGCGAAACCCTTCATCGCGATGTCCGAACACCTCGTGGAAAAATACCGCGGCAGCCCGGCCCGTGAGCATGGCGGGGCCCGCGAAAGGCTCGACTAGGGGCGCCTTGATTAAGCCCTCGAGTTCTTTTTGCAGCACGGCGCACTGGGCGAGGACCGTCTTATCGTCGGGCGCGAGCGCCGGATCGGTCCAATCGAAGTTGTAGTAGCGATTGATGTCCATGCCGTCGGGAGCTTTGCCCTGGATGAACAGCTCGAGGCGGTAGCGCACCTGCCCGAACTGCAGGCGAGAACCTTCGCTTGAAACCTGATACTCGTTTTGCGCCTGCGCGGTAAAGGTGGCGATCGAGTTCAAAATTGCCGGCGACTGGTGGAAATATTTCGTGTACAGGCGGGCCTTCTCTTCCCACGGCCGGCGGTCCAGCGTGAAAGAGGCGTGCGGGCCATAAAAAACATGCGGAGCTTCGCGGCTAAAGTCGGGGGCGTGCTCCTCCGCGGTTTGCACCTGCACATCCTTGCCCGTCTTAATTTTGATGAGCGAATCGGCGGCTGCACGATACTGCGAATCGGTCTCACGCCAGATCGCGCGGCGCAGCACTCCCGCGTCATCCTCAATGGGAATGGGCTCGCCATAACTGCCCGGGCCGTCTCCCTGGCCGTTGCCGACGTGGTGCGTATTATCCAGATCGTAGCTGCCGACACGCACCTGCGCTTCCAGCCAGCGGCTGTGATTTTCCTGGCTCGACAACAGGGCGCCATTCGACCCCATCACTTCGGCGCGGTTCGAGTCTGTAATCGTATAACTCATGAAATAAGCGGGCGGGTCGGTCTTGCCGAGAATGCCCATTTCGCGCGCCATCTCCTGCTGCACCACCGCCAGCAGCGGCGAGGGCGTAGCTTGCGCGGGGGCACCCGCCTGCGCAGCCGCAGGCTTGGTGGAGGGCATTTTATCTTTGGCGCTAGCGGCGGAAAACGTGAGCAGGACGCTCGAAAGCAGTACGAATATGGGTTTCAAGAGAACTCCCTTAGCCCCTACGGGGGCGACAAGCAGACAGTCTATGATAGGTGCCCAGTAATGAGAACTGGGATTAAATTCCTTCGCTTCGAGAAGGGCAATCCGCGAAAAGCGACTCCGAAAAGCAACTCCGAAAANNAAGCAACTCCGAAAAGCAACTCCCGCAAGCAACTCAATGATCCGCTAAAAAATCGGAACCTATGAGGCCGAGTGCAGGTGGTGGGCGGATGCGACAACCCCACGATCGTTTCCACAGAGATTCCCGCAGGTTCCGCCGGGGTTAGATGCAGCTAACCTCGATTTCGCAGCCTTGGCATTATATGACAGCGCCGCAGGAGCGAGCTATAAGAGCATTCGGCGCTGGCAACGCGAAGCCAGCAACGCCCATCTATGGATGGGATGGTCAGACAACATGCCCTGACATGTTTCTTGACAGGCCACCATTCTCAAAGTAAGACCTTAGCCGAACGCTTGGAACAATTTAATTCGCAATCGGAAATCGCCACCCTTCCGCCGGTGCCTGACAAGCCCGGGCCTGCTTCCCCTCCTCGTTCGAGACATCGTCGTGCATGGCAATATCTTCTCCTGATCGTGGCGATTTCGGTCTTCGGAATACTCCTGGAGGCCTTGCTCGTGCGTTTGCCCGGCAACACCCTCGGCACCCCTGCGGCGAATGAGCGGCTCGGCGCGGTACATATTCACACCGTGGCTTCCGACGGCAGCGGAACTATCCCCGAAATCATGACCACGGCCCGCGAGGCGAACCTTTCCTTCATGGCCATCACCGATCATAACGTGTCCATGGATAAAGACGCGCTGGCCGCCGATCCTCCTGATTTCCCGATTATTGCGGGAGAAGAATTCACCACCAGCAGCGGCCATTTCCTGGCGCTGGGAATTCCTCCAGGTTGGCAGAAACCCAAAACCGGCGACGCGGAAACTTTGCTCGCAGCCGCGCATGCCGCAGGCGGATTCAACGTCCTGGCTCATCCATTCAGCAGCAAAATACCCTGGCAGGACTGGAAAACGTCGGACTACGACGGCATCGAAATTTGGAATGAGGACGAGAACTGGCGCCGGGACAACGTATTCGCTCTGCTGGCAGGCCTGCTGGTGTATAGCGTGAACGATCAGTTAGCCATGGTGCGATTGGCGCGCACTCCCGAGCCCAATTTTGCCAAATGGGACGAGTTGCTGGCGACGCGGCCAATCGTCGGAATGTGCGGTACCGACGCACACGCCAACTTGCGATTGGGTCACGGTATGTTCCTGCGCTTTCCGGGCTACTTGCCGGTCTTTCTAGTCGCGCGCGAACACGCGCTCCTGGCGCCCGGGGCCGGCGCAGGGGACGCGAGTAAAGCCGGCGCCGCGGAAATACTTGCGGCCCTGGAACATGGACATTCTTTCTGTTCGCTCGACGCCCTTTATCCCGCGAGCGGGTTCATCGCGCGATTTTCCAGCGGGGAGTCCTCCGGCGGACCCGGAGATTTTGTGACCTGGACCAATCAAGGCAGTATGCACATAGCTGTTCCATCCGGGTCGAGCCGGCCGCTCATCCAAGTTTTTCGCGACGGGCAAAAACTTATCGAGAGTGAGGGCTGGACCGTGGACGCGCCGCTCCCGGGGCCCGGGCGTTATCGCACCGAGGTTTTCCTGCGCCAGCCGGGAATCCTGGGCGGAAGGCGGTGGACGCTGTGGATTTTCTCGAATCCGACTTACGTCACCTCGGTTAGCGACCGTCTGAACGACGACCGCGCGAACAGCAAGAAATAATCCGCCGCGCCGACCCCGCCGCCCTAAGCAAGTTGCAGCATGCGATCGATCGCCATCCTGGCGCGCGCGGCAATTTCGGCGGGCACGTGCACTTGCGGGGCCAGGTCTTGCAGGGAACCAATGATTCGGTCGAGCGTGATCGTCTTCATGAAAGCGCAAACCGCGTCCGGATTTACCGGATAAAACGCCCTGTCAGGATGCTGCTTACGGAGACCATGGAGAATGCCGAGTTCGGTGCCCACGGCGAATTCCTTTGCGGGGGACTCGTTGATGTGGCGGAGCATGCCTTCGGTCGAGAGAAAAAGGGTGCGATTGGCAGGCAGGCTCCCGTCGAGGGCCTTGGCCATACAGGAACTGACGCAGCCGCATTCGGGGTGCAATAAGAGCTCAATGTCGGGGTGCTCTTCCATCATATCTGCGACATCTTGCGCTCGAATCATGCGATGGACGTGGCAATAACCGGGGTAGGCGATGATGTTGCTGCGCCCGGTCTGCCGCGCCACCACTTGCGCCAAAAATTTGTCGGGAAGGAAAAGTATGGTGCGGTCCGCCGGTACCGCTCGCACCACCTTTGCTGCGTTGGCGGAGGTACAGCAGTAATCGCTCTCCGCTTTGACTGCCGCGGAAGTATTAATGTACGCGATCACCACCGCATCGGGAAATCGCGCTTTCCAGGCGCGCAATTCATCGGCGGTAATGGATGCGGCCAGCGAGCAGCCCGCTCGCCGGTCCGGAAGTAGTACGGTCTTGTCGGGACACAAAATCGCCGCCGTTTCGGCCATGAAGTGCACTCCGCAAAAAACGATCAGCTCGCTGCTGGTCGCAGCCGCTTTTTGGCAAAGCCCCAGCGAATCTCCGGTGAAGTCGGCGATCTCCTGCACCTCGGGCCGCTGGTAATGGTGCGCCAGCACGATGGCGCTGCGCTCCCGGCAGAGTTGCCGGATTTTCTCCTGTTTGTCGCGAATCTCTTCCGTGGTGTCGCCAATGTCTTCGACAGGCGGAAGGGTGTACCTCAGGTCGAAAGGAATGCTGGAAATGGTTTGAGAGGTAGTCATGGGAAATGCTTCCATATCACGCGAGAGCCAGCGAAAGATCGAGCGCTCGCACCGAATGGGTTAGTGCTCCAATTGAAATCGCGTCGGCGCCGCAGTC
>PLJR01000407.1 GCA_003140295.1 Acidobacteriota bacterium | reverse complement strand
ATGCCGTTCGCGACGCCGCCGCCGGGAACGCCGATCGGGCGAGGGGCCTGCGTCAGGAACGGAATGTTGATCGCGCTGACGCCCTGGATCGTGACGTAGCCTAAGATGACGAGCAACAGCGACGCCGCTAAGCCGGCGCATAGCCCCGAGCCGATGACGCCGACGGCGCTCCAACCGTAGCGCCAGCGCAGGTTCATCGTCAGCGGACCACGCATCAGCGGCTCTTTGCCGGACGAAGAACCGTCCACGTGAGCACGCGCGCCAGCCCGTTCACCACGACGCTGACCAGAAACAGCAGCANNAACTCGTTGGCGATCACGCTCGCGAGCGTGTACGCGGGCGCGAAGAGCGAGGCGGCGATCGCCGGTTTGTTGCCGATGACCATCGTCGTCGCGATCGTCTCACCGAGCGCGCGCCCGAGCGCCAAGACGCATGCGCCGAAAATGCCGGTCTTGGCCCCAGGCAGGATGACGCGCGCCATCGTCTCCCAGCGCGTTGCGCCGAGCGCCATCGAGGCTTCGCGGTGTTCGCGCGCAACCGTCGCGATCACGTCGCGCGAAATCGCCGAGACCGTCGGAACGATCATGATCGCGAGGATGATCCCCGCGGTAAACAGCGAGCTGCCGAAAATCGGACCCGCGAAGATGGGCAAGAAGCCGAACTTGGCCTGTAAGAACGGATCGACGACGTTACGTAGCAAAGGCGCCAAAATGAACACGCCCCACAGACCGAACACGACGCTCGGCACCGCAGCCAGCAGTTCGATCAGAAACGCGAGCGGGCGCGCGACGACCCGCGGCGCGAACTCGACCAAGTACGCCGCACCGAAGATTCCAACGGTTGCCGCCAAGACGATCGCGATGCCCGACGAAACCACGGTCCCGTAGATCATCGGCAACGCCCCGAATTGCTCGGTCACCGGATTCCATTGGCTGCTCACCAGAAAACGAGGGCCGAAGGTCCGGATCGCGGGCCACGAGCCCACCGACAACTCGACAAACAGCCCGGCGACGGTTGCCGCGAACAGCGCCGTCGCCGAGTAGACCGCCATCACAAACCAGCGATCCGCCCTGCGGGACCGACGGAGATGGCGCTGCTCGAGGCTCTCGGTATCGCTCAGGGTTTACACCTTGACTTCCGCCAGCGCTTTGCGGGCGACTTCTTGGACGCCATCGGGCAGGGCGACATAGTCGAGTGTCGCGGCGGTTGCCTGACCCGAGGTCGCCGCCCACAGCAAGACGTCGTGCACGATCTTGCCGCGCGCTTTGTCGGCCGGTTCGCGGTACATGAAGGCCCAGGTGTAACCGGCGATCGGCCACGCGTTATCGCTCTTCGCGTCGACGATCGAGAAGTCGGTGGCGCTCAGGTTCGGCTTGCTGCCCGCAGCCGCCGCGACGCCGCGCCCGGTGCAGAAGGCGAAATGGCCGCTCGCATTTTGCAGTTGCGCTTGCGTCATGTGGTTTTCGTGAACGTAGGCCAACTCGACGTAGCCGATCGCACCCGGCGTTTGCCGGACCTGACCCGCGACGCCTTCGTTACCCTTGCCGCCGACCGCGCTCGCCGCCGGCCAGGCGACGCTCTTTGCGGTTCCGGCGACCGCCTTCCAATCTCGCGAAACGTGGCTTAAGAAGTCGGTGAAGATATACGTCGTCCCCGAAGCGTCGGAACGATGGACGACCACGATCGACATGTCCGGAAGTTCGGTGCCGGGGTTGAGCTTGGCCAGCGCCGGATCGTTCCACTTGGTGATCTTTCCCAAGTAGATTCCGGCAAGCGCTTCGGGAGTGAATTTCAGGTCTGTTGCGACTCCGGGCATATTGTAGCTCGGTACCGCCCCCCCCAGGACAGTCGGGAAATGGAGAATCTTAAACCCGGCTTGGCCGAGTTGCTCATCGGACATGGGCCCGTCAGAAGCCCCAAAGTCCACCGTGTGAGCCAAAAGCTGGGTAATACCGCCTCCCGAACCAATCGACTGGTAATTGATCTGAATGGTGGGGTGCATCTTGTGGTACTCGTCAAACCATTTAGAATAAATGGGATAGGGAAAGGTAGCCCCCGCTGCGTTAATATTCTGCGCCTTGGCCGGTGTGCCGGCTACTGCCACCAGCGCTAGAAATATCACTCCGAACAGTTTGCGTATCGTCATGGCTCTCCTCTAATCGGTCCTCGATCAGTCTCCCTAATTCTTTGTTACAGTTTGGTTACAACCGTGTTACAGAGCATTAAATTCAGATAAAGAGCGGGACGCCGAATTGGACCTGCACGCGACAGGAGGGTATGCGGGCGCCTTCAATTGCATATCAACCCCTAATGAATTCTGCATTACAGATCGATGGGGAAGAATGGGCCGACGACAGGGGGGCGCCGGCCCTGGGGCATTAACTGAAGACTCCACCCCGCGGGACTGACGCAGGATGGTTTTCGCTGACCACGAGCCTAACCTGCAGGCTGTCACAAGGAGATCAAGCCCCTATGAATTCTCAATGACAGGAGCCGATCTTTCCGCAGCCTCTAGTCCCCGGCCGTGGCGCACATCCAGGCCGCGCACCCAAAAAATAATGTCTTCGGCGATATTTGTGGCGTGGTCCGCCACGCGTTCGAGATAACGGCTGGCCAGCACGAATTGCATGTTGGGCCCAATCTCCGCCGGCCGCTCGGTCATGCTGGCCATCAGGCGTTCGAAGATCTGGTCCCTATACCGATCGACCAGATCGTCGCTCTCGAGCACCTCGCCCGCCAATACCACGCTGCGGAAAATTAGCGCCCCGAGGCTTTTTTTAACCATCGCACCTACCGCTTCGACCATGGGCTCAAGCTCAGGAGGCCGCGCTACCGGTCCCATTTGGGCGAGAGAAACCACTCGTTCGGCTAGATTGACGGCCAAATCTCCGATGCGCTCCAGGTCATTGGTGATTTTCAGCGTAGCGACGACCTGGCGGATATCTTCCGCCGTCAAATTGCCGTCTCGCAGCATGCGCACGGCGTGTTCGTCGATCACCATTTCCATTTCGTTAATCCGCGGTTCCAGCAGGAAAATCTCGCCAGGGGCTTGCTCGGCGTCATCAGTGTCGCTTCGTAAAATCGCGCTGAGGGCACGATCGACGCTCGATTCAACGGTCCGCGCCATGGAAATCAAATAATTCACCAGGATGTCTTGATAGATTCCTTGCGTACTCTGTGCCGCTGACTCCATCGCCTACCTCACTTTACGAAATAGTTTGCAGGTCGACGATACCGAACCGACGTTACGCGGGCATGAAGCGCAGATGAATACTGTTCGGTTTTCGTACGGTCTTTTAATTACTTGAGGTCAACAGGTCGGGATGCTGAAGTGAAAGCGCGAACCCTCTCCTACGGCGCTTTCCACCCACAATTTTCCGCCGTGAGCGTCGACGATATGGCGCGCGATGGAAAGCCCCAACCCGGTGCCTCCGGCTTCCCGCGAGCGGGCGGCGTCTACGCGATAGAAGCGCTCAAAAATGCGGCCCTGCTCGGCTTGCGGAATGCCGATACCGGTATCGGCAACGGTAAGCACCACCGCGTCCCCCACCTGGGAGGCCTGCACTTCGATGCGGCCGTTCGCCGGCGTATACTGCACGGCATTGTCAAGCAAGTTCTGCAGCACTTCTTGCAGGCGGTTGGCGTCGCCGCGAATCGACGGCAAGCCATCGGGAATGCTCACCTCGACAATCAAATCGCGCTGGGCTGCTTTCAGGCGTGCCGTTTCCAGGCAGGACTCGACGAGATGGTCGACGCTGACCGGCCGGAATTCGAGTTCCATCTGGCCGGCTTCGATGCGCGAGAGCTCCAGCAAATCTTCAGTAAGGCGCGCCAGGCGTGTCGCATGGTTGCGGATAATTTCGACGAACCGGCGCCGGTTGGCCGTGTCATCAAGCGCGCCGCCGAGAAGGGTTTCTGCGAAACCCTGGATGGCCGTCAGTGGGGTGCGAAACTCGTGCGAAATGTTCGCCACGAAGTCCTGGCGCACGCGCTCGAGGCGGCGCAGTTCGCTGATTTCATGTAACACCAGGACCGCCCCGGTGGGTCCTTCGGCACGCACGGGCGAAGCCGTCACCGCGAAACTGCGTGGGCGCACCGTTCCGACGACGATCTCGCTCGAAATCTCCTCGTGGTTTGCAAGCGCCCTCTTGATCACGGCCAGCAAATCGGACTGGCGGACCACCTCGACGAGCGGCCGCCCTTCCACGACAATCGATTCCAGACCCAGGATTTGTGAGAAGGCGCGATTGGAGAACAGCACCCGCTCCTGCGCGCTGATCACCGCGACTCCCTCGATCATGCTGCGCAAAATGGCCGCGGAACGGTTGCGCTCATCGATTAGGACGCGGATGGTCCCGTCGAGCTGGGCGGCGGTGTGATTGAGGGCACGTGCAAGATCATCGAGTTCGTCTCCTCCCGGGGGAACTTCCAGGGGGCGAAAATCGCCTCCGGCCACTCGACCTGAAAACTGCTTGAGTTCGCTAATACGCCGGGAGATCGTGCGAGAGATGAGCAGCGATCCGCCAGCGACAAAAAGCACAAAGATGAGAGAGCCGATCCACAACCGGCGGCGAAATTCCGAAACGCGCAGGCCGATGTCGGGCACCGGAATTGCGAGCCGGAGGAAAACAGGGCGTTCTATTGATCCAGCGGATGTTGATTGACCGGCGGGGGAGGCGCCGGCCGCGTTGTTGGCTGCTGCTGAAATTGGCAGCCGAGTCGCCAGGTAGACCACGTCTCGATTTAAGATCGCGCTGTGGCGCATGGCGCGGCCTTCACCGGAGGATAGGGCTTGCCTCAATTCAGGATCGAGGCCCGGCTCATCGTGGTTTCCTTCGTGGGTTTCACTCTGCGCCGGCGAGGCTGCCTGGGCGATCACGCGGCCGTCGCTAGCGAGGATCGACGCCTCCGCGCCGCTGGCCGCCATTTGCGAAAGCCACGCTGCGCGGGCGCGCACATCGTTCATATCAGGCACATCCAGCCATCGGGCGCGCGCCACCTGCGCCAGCGCTTCCAATTCCTGGTAAGTCCCGGCGATTACTTCCGAATGCATTTGCCGGGAGATGTAAAAGTCAAAGGCGGGCAGGATCGCGAGCAGCAGGATGGAAAATGTGAGGCCGGATCGCCAGAACGGACTTACACGCACCAATGCCCCCTGTGCCCCGCTGTGGCCCCGCTGTGGATTGACGCGCCGGACCCCGGTCACGCGAGACGCTCGGCAACTTCAGGCGGCTAGCTGGGCCCAACCGCGGCCGATTCGAACAAATATCCCGCGCCTCGCACAGTCTTCAGATGAACAGGATTTTCAGGGTCGGCCTCGATCTTCTCACGCAAGCGCCGTACGTAGACATCCACGCTGCGCGGCGTGACGAAGCGTTCCGTGCCCCAGACGGCGTCGAGCAATTGGTCGCGCGTAAAAACCCGGTCGGGGCGCGCTGCGAGGAAATAAATGAGGCGAAATTCGAGCGTGCTCAGCGTGACGGGCTTCCCTGCCCGGCTCACGCGATAAGAGGATGGATCGATGTGCAGTTTCCCCACCTCGATGGGGCGGTTTACTTCGCCAGCAGGCTCCGCACGCCGCAGCAAGGCCTTCACGCGCGCCACCAATTCCCGCGGGCTGAAGGGCTTGGTGACGTAATCGTCGGCGCCCATTTCGAGTCCCACGATGCGGTCCGCCTCTTCCCCGCGCGCGGTCAGCATCAGGATCGGCACCTGCGANNAGCATCAGGATCGGCAGGCGATTGAGCGCGGCGTCACGCCGAATCTCCTTGCAAACCTCAAGGCCCGGCATCTTGGGGAGCATCAAGTCGAGCAGCAAAAGGTCGGGCGGGGACTTGCGCACCTGTGCCAGACCCGCGCTGCCGTCCGAAGAGGAGCTGACGTCAAACCCTTCGGAGGCCAGGTTGTACCGCACCAACTCCACGATGTCGCGATCGTCTTCGATAATCAAAATGCGTTTCACGTTATTCCTTAGCTAACAAGGGAAGTATCTTACACGGGAAAACAGCCAAAGAACCCCCGGATATCGCCGATATCGCCATCGCCATCGCCCCAATTCGCTGCGCGTTCCTTCCGGGGCCGCACGCCAACCGGGCAATATGCCGGAATATGTCGCAGCACAATGTTAAATTCGAATGAAAAATCCGGCGGCAAAAAACGGTTGGAGAACATGATTCCGGGATGAGAACAAACCGCGATTTGCGAGGAAAACGGCAACAACGAGAATTCCCAGCTAACTATATTTGCGCAGGACTCCTACGACGCGGCCCTGCATCTGCACTTCAGACGCGGGCAGGATGATCGGAAGCAACTCGGAATTGGCCGGTTGGAGCCGCACTTTGCCGCCCGGCTCGCGGTAGAA
Source organism: Acidobacteriota bacterium (assembly GCA_003140295.1). Lineage (GTDB taxonomy): Bacteria > Acidobacteriota > Terriglobia > Acidiferrales > UBA7541 > Palsa-189. The sequence continues at coordinate 754 of PLJR01000407.1, read as the reverse complement.
ACGCTTCAGAGTGGCTTCACCGCCGCGCACCAGGGCTACCACGACCTCGCCCGGATTCGCCACCTGGGTAGGCTCGATTACCACGTAGTCGCCGTCGAGGATGTGATCCTCAATCATGGAGCTGCCCGTCACCTGCAAAACGAAACTGCCGCTGGCCCGCGCGAACTCGCCCAGTGAAAATGTCTCTTGTTGTTCGAAGGCTTCGAGCGGGCGGCCGGCGGCGATACGTCCAGCGAGCGGCAACTCAACAGTGTGCCGCTCGAGCACCTGCTCGCGTATGGGCTTCGGGAGTTGCAGCACTTCGATCGACCGGCTGCGGTTGTAGCCGCGCCGCACAAAGCCTTTCCGTTCCAATGTCGAAATGTGCTTGTGTACGGTGGCGAGCGAGGTCAGGCGCAAGGAGCGCGCGATCTCATCAAAACTGGGCGAATACCCATGTTTATTGGCAAAACCCACCAGAAAATCGAGCACTTCCTTCTGCCGCTTGGTAAGAGTCATCGCGCCTCCCTTTGCCGGCAGCAGTATAGGCGAACCAAAGGCGAAATTCAACAGGGCGCGGACAGATTTTCAGGGGGCCTTGATCACTTGGTAATCAAATCGCTCGCTCGCAAAATCTCCTGCGCAGCCGACCTGTCCTGATCCCGCGTTACCCTTCCTGCGGAATGCGGGCAAAAACCGCAATTGTCGAAAATGTCCTTGCACCATCCTGTAAAATAGAAGTGTGTACCGTGCGAAACCCGACTGCGCTGGACTC
>PLJR01000341.1:14421-22719 GCA_003140295.1 Acidobacteriota bacterium | reverse complement strand
TGCAATCGGCTTCCACTCGTCACAGCCATCTGCCGGGTTGGATGCAACACATGCGCGAAGTCTACTTGCCGGAGTCTGTTTAGGCCAACGCAGCAGCGACGTGTTGCCAAATAAGTAGTTCAAAATTGCGACGGAGTATCCGCACCTTCTACCTTGATCGACCGCCGGAACTATTCGCCTTCCTATCAATTTACGCCCCATCACCAGCACGGGAATGCCGGGTTTTTCCTTGACTCTTTCAGGCGTGACATGCTACTAACGGCACCCAGTCAGGGGTGTCCCCCGCAAATCGAAAAAGAAGGCGGTTTTTTCCTATGAATGGTTTCCGTTTCACACGAAATTCGCGAAGTGTTGTCAAGACGGCCGCACAGCTGCTGTCAGTCATCCTAGGCCTACTGGTATTTTCTGTTCCTCTCTTTTCGCAAGGCGGTCAGGGCACCATTCAAGGCAGCGTATTTGATCAGTCGGGCGGCGCCGTCGCAGGCTCGGCGGTAACGGTCACCGACGTGGCCCGCGGCGTTTCGCGAAACCTCTTGGCCGACTCGGCCGGGGAATTCGTAGCGAGCAGCTTGAACCCCGGCACCTACACGGTGCGCGCGACAGCCAATGGCTTCAAGGCGGTCGAGCACAGCGGCGTCCTCGTTGAGGTAGGCCAAAACATTCGCGTCGATCTGGTCTTGGAGCCCGGCGAACAGTCGCAGACGGTCACTGTCACGGCAGAAATCCCGTCGATCAACACTACCGACGCCACCCTCGGAGGAACGGTCAGCAACAGCGACATCAATTCCCTGCCTCTGAATGGCCGTAACTTCGATCGTTTGCTTCAATTGCGCCCGGGAGTCGTTACCAGTCCGGGAGCCACCTCGGGGGTCTCAAGCACTAATGGCCGGCGAACAGGGGCTGACGTTCTGTTCGTGGAGGGAATTCCGCAAATAGAGCTGACCACCGCCGGCAGCACACTGAATGGAAGTTATAAAGGCGGCGGAGATACAAACAACCTTCTTCCCATTGACGCCATTCAGGAATTCAGTACCCAACAAAACCCGAAAGCGGAGTATGGCTGGCGGGACGGATCGGTCGTAGTCGTGGGGGTCAAGTCGGGAACTAACAGTCTGCACGGCACGGCCTATGCATTCGGCCGCGATGGGAGCGCGACGGATGCGGCCAATCCCTTCACTCACACCGTTACGGCAGCAACACTCGAGCAATTCGGCGCCACGGCGGGCGGACCTATCGTCAAGAATAAGATCTTCTGGTTTGTGGGCTACGAGGGCCTTCGGCTGAAAGTATCGGACGTGTCGGTCGACACGGTCCCCTACTCCATTGCTGAACCGGCCGCCGTGGATCCTACTAATCAACTGAGTATGGTAAACGCGTGTAATGCCCTGAATCCCACGCACGCGGCGCTCGGCGCTCCTGGGAATCGCATCAACGGGCTGAGCGCGCAGTTGGCAGGTCTGAACCCCGCGACTTGCGTCGTAACGCCGGCGAACAATACCGCCACCGGCGAGAATTTGTTTCCTTACATCACTTCGACGACGTCCAATAACTACGTACCTGGCCTTCCCAACACTGCGCCGCTTAATAATGGGCTGGTTAAAGGGGATTGGGCCCTCAGCGAGCACCACCACTTGAACGGCATGTATTATGTGTCGAAATCCACGTCGATTTCCACGAGCGGCAACCTGCTTCCGCAATGGAGCAGCGTAATTCTCAACGATACTCAGATGTACGATGGAGACTGGACTTGGACTCCGAATTCCACCTGGGTAAATGATTTGAGGATGGGTTATTCGTACGGTTCCAACCAGAGTGCTTACGGAGATCAGGCCATAAATCCCGCGAATCCTTGGCCAAGCGGGTACGGTCTGAACACGGGCGTGACCAAGCCCCTCTATGGCGGCTTGCCGAATATCGTTATCAGCAGCTTCAACGGGCCCGGTTTGGGGGTTGGCGGAAGAAGCGGTATTCGCGGGCCGGACGGCGAGGCCGAATTTAGGGATAGCGTCTCGTATTTGCGCGGCAAGCACAGTTTCAAATTCGGCTTCGAATTCGCGGACGCCGTCCTCGACGAAGACCCGTATTCTCAAGCCCAGGGCGTTATCAAATTTAAGACCTTGCAAGCTTACCTGACAGGTTCTTTCAATAGCGCCTCGATTCTGGCGGGTGATCCCTCGGTGAACCGCCGCCAGCACTGGTTCGCAGGCTTCGTCCAGGATGATTGGCGTCTCACTCCGAGAATCACGTTGAACCTGGGCCTGCGCTACGAGTACTACGCGGCTCCGACGGAGCGCAACAATCTATTTGGCACATTTAACCCCAATGTGAACCTGGCTACGACTCCCGCTGTGCAGCAAGTCGGCGCTGGCTCCTCGTTGTACATCCCCGAAAAGACGGACTTTTCGCCTCGCGGAGGGTTTGCATGGGACATTCGCGGCAACGGGAAGACGGTCCTGCGCGTCGGTGGCGGCCTTATGACTAGCATCGTGCCCCTGTCGGCCCTTGCTCCGATTGTTCCGTGGGGAGCGAATTTCCCCTCGCTCACTCCTCCGGTCATTACCACTGGCACGAATGCCAACCTCCATACGCCACTCAACTTGAGTTTTGGTCCTTCCCCTGCCGTGGGTATTAATTGGAGCCCAACGGTGAACAGCGGGGGGCCAACAGTTTTCCCGATCGGCACTGCTGGCCCTTCGTGCACTCCCGCTGTGCCCTGCTCGACCGGTGCGCCGAATGTGAATTTCAAGCAGCCTCGTTCCGCTCAGTGGAACCTTGATATCCAGCGCGTTCTCGCCAAAGGCTTGACCATGGACGTAGCCTATGTTGGCAACCATGGCTTTAGGGAACAACATTCCGTTGATCTCAATTTTCCCACGGCTGGGGTTGGCGCTGGTTGGGACGCCAGCGCAGTTAACACCTGCATCGCAAGCGCGGCGACCAACTACAACAAGTGCACGCCCGATAAGGCGGCTGAAGCCGGCCCCTACACCAACACAATTCCCTATCTCAACTACATCATTCAATCGCGCAGCGATTACTATTCGAACTATGACGGACTGCAAGTAACGGTAGATCAGCGGCTCTCTCACGGTCTGTCGTTTCTTGCCGGTTATACCTATTCCCACGCCCTCGATCTCTGGAGCAAGAATTCACTTGGTTCGGTTCTGCCGACGGATCCAACTAACTTGCGCCTGGATTACGGAAACGGAGATAACGATATCCGGCATCGCTTCACATTCTCGCCGAGCTATGCGATCCCAGGGAAGAAATCACCTGGGCAGATGCTCGAAGGCTGGACGCTCAGCGCCATACTTGTTGTTCAAGGTGGCTTGCCATGGTCCCCCGCTGATTTCACGACGGATGATTTGCTGGGAACCGGCGAGAACAAGGAAAATTACATTTCGTCGAATGCCGGGATCGTTCAAGCCTGGAATTACAGCGGTCCTCGTTCTGCCTTTACCTCGAATTCAACCCCGATCCCGCAGTTCACGGGAGCGGCTGCCACCGCGACATGCGCAACGGCCGCGACTGCTCCGTACACTGGAAACGCTCAACTCACTCAATTGGCGCTCGCCTCGCTCGCAAATCTAGGCTGCTACGCACAGGGCGGGGGAATTCTTACGCCCCCGGCTTACGGAACAAACGGCAACGCAAGTCGCAATCTCTTCAGAGGCCCTTCTTATAATAACGTCGATTTTTCGGTTTCAAAAATATGGCATCTGAAAGAGCGATATAGCGCCCAGTTCCGAGCGGAGTTTTTCAATATCTTCAATCGTGCGGACTTTGCGGCACCCGGCGTAGACCCTACTGCCGCCGGATTCGGCTACGCTACAAGCACCCCGGATTCCAGCAACCCGGTGCTCGGTTCGGGTGGACCGCGGCACATTCAATTCGGCTTGAAGTTGACCTTCTAACTTGCGCAAGTTCAGCGGTCACGACGATCAAGAGGAGCGTTCCGCTCGCAAAATGGCAGAGGGATTTGCACTGAAGGACGGCTGGCGTATTTGAGCCAGTCGGCATATCATGAGTGAGCTTTGAGTCTAAGTTCGTTATCGGAGGGGTATATCGATGAGAGTTAAGGTTCCCGGTGTTTTGCTGGCCGTCTTTGCTCTCGTGGGGGCCGCGGCCCCTCTTTTTGCGCACCACGGATTCAGCGTGGAGTTCGACGGAACTAAGTGCATGGATCTCAAGGGTACCCTCGCCGGCATCGACTGGCAAAACCCGCACGCCTATCTTCAAATCGATGTGAAGGACGCCGATGGCAAGACCATACCGTGGCACCTGGAAATGATCACTCCCAACGCTCTGAAGAGGAATGGCACCACGAGGCAGGATTTCGTCGACAATATGGGTAAGACTGCCAACGCCAGGGCCTGTCCAGCCAAGGCTGGTGGTGGTGAAAACAGGGGCGCGGCGGAATACATCAAGCTATCCGACGGCATATTGCGCATCGTTGGGCAGCTTCCAGAACGGAATATGACCCCCGATAAGCTTAGCTTCTAAACACGACTGCGGGCTCTACTTTGGAGCCCGCGCATACGGGTACGGGCTCTACTTGGAGCCCGCGCAATACGGGTACGGGCTCTACTTGGAGCCCGCGCAATAGTTGTTGCGGGAACCTAGTAACCAACGCGTGCCTCACCGGGCATGCTGCGCTCCCTCTGAATTATTGCGTAAGTATTTGTCGGAGAACCTGACAAGAGGAGAAATTCGAAATGAGCGGAATGAAGCGACGGTTATGCTGCGCTGGGAGTGCTGGAGTCGTCGTGGCGGCTTTGTGCCTGGTTGCGATGCCGGTGTTGGCTCAGAATTCGGCCGCGCAAGGCGAAAAACCGCCAACCCAACGCATCGCCGGAGGTTTTGATAAGGTCGCAATATTGCCTCCAGGTGGCCCGGCGCCTCGCAGTTCGGACGGGCATCCGGACCTGACTGGGCGCTACTATCCGAACCATGCCGGAAGAATGATTGAGGGCGCTTACCCTATCGACCGCAGTATCACCAGGCAATACGACCCCGCCGTGACGCCGCAGGAAAACCCTGTCTTCAAACCCGAGGCGGCGGCAAAGTTCAAGGAACCGACGCCCTATGGGAGTTGCCCTCCGGGTGGTACTCCCACCTCGATAACTACGCAGGCCACTGAACATGGCCCCATGGAATTGGTTCAAAAGCCGGGCGTGCTATGGGTTCTCTCTGAATTCCCCCAGACTATTCGCCGGATACCCGTGGACGGCAGTCCGCATCCCAAGGATCCGGACCCCACTTTCAACGGCGATTCGCGGGCCCATTGGGACGGAGATACTCTGGTCGTCGATACCATCGCCATCGATACCAGGATGAGGAATATTTCGGTGGGAATCCCGGGAGATGCTGCCGCCTGGCTCCATAGTGATCAGGAGCATGTCATCGAACGCTTCAGCCGTCCTTCGAAGAACTATGTCACCTACCAAGTCCACGTTGAGGATCCCATAGTGCTGGTGAAGCCTTTCACTTCGGCGCCGCTTACCTGGTCGCTGGCGCAAGATCCCAACGACGTCTGGACAGAATACATCTGCACCGGGAATGAAGACGCGGATACGTGGAAGAACATGGACAAAAAAGTGAAGGATGAATACGAGAAGGCCAAGTGAGAGGCTGATTGCTAGTGCATGAGCCTCGCAGCTATCGGGGAAGCCTGCAAAGGTTGCAGAGCTAAAATTCTGGCAGATTAGGCGCGTGAAGTTCACCAAGGAGTTTCGCGATGAAACTTAAGCTGATAGCATTTTTCTCGCTAGCAGGCGTTCTGGCGATTTGTTCCCCGACTTACGCGCATCACGGAAACGCGGCGTATGACATGAAGGAAGTAGTTCTAAAGGGCGCTACGGTGACGACCTTCGCATGGGCCAATCCCCACACGATCATTACGTTCGACGTGAAGGATGATAAGGGCAACCCCGTTCACTGGGCTGGCGAACTAGGGAGTCCCTCGGCGCTGACGAATCTCGGTTGGACCAAGGCTTCCGTGCATCCCGGCGACGTAATCACCATTTACATACATAAAAGCAAAGTGGGCAGCCCGGTCGGCCGCATTGCTCATATCGCGTTTGCCGATGGCACGGAATTGAAGGATAGCTCTGGCGGCGGGGATGCCTCCGACTACAAAGGTAAGGGTGAAGGGTCTCAGTACTAAGAGCAGGCGGCGAGTTGGACTTCGTTGCTTCCGGTGGAAGCCAGCCAGTGACAGCTTCCGCCTCACCTATCGGATATGACCTAGGAGTTGTGACCCCTTTCTCACTGCATTGCCCGCCGGTTAACCACAGACTACGGAGTCGCAGCTTTAGCTTTTGGCGCAGCTGGTGTAGCGAACTTCGCCGCATCAATATGCACGTTTGGTTGGACCTCACTCAGCTCGATCGTTGACTTACCATCCGTCCAGGTCATCACCCAGTGGAAAGGCATCTTAACTCCGGCGACATCGCGATAATCCGAGTAATCGATCTGTGTGGGAATGACGCCAACCGCCGTGTCGCTGTAGCGTACCTGGCGCACCAGAAGGCCTGACTGGTTATCAAAATATAACTTGGCGCCAGGGTCGCCCGCGCCAACTTCCTGGATAACTTGCACCGAGCGATCGTCAATGGCCACCGCCGGGAAGCCCGTCCGCCACTTGAACTGTTGCTTGATCCCTGAGGGGAAAGCGAGATACCCGTCGATTTTGGCGCCCTCCAAATCTCCTCCGGACAGCGGAAGCACGCGCATCAGCTTGTCTGCCGCGGCAACCCAACCATGGCTGCCATCGTAAGTGCTGACATTGTCCCCGTGTTGCGTATGGACGATGGTGGTGAGCTGATTGGGTGCATTCGCGAAAACTTCGATGGGCACCTTCTCCGAAAAGCTGTCAAATCCCTCGTAGGTCCCCTTGGCCACAAAGCTGGTGAGCTTGGCAATCTGCGGCGCACCGCCAATCGCCTGGATGTACTTGTCCAGAATTTGATCGGCGGAAATTTGGCCGGCAGCCCGTCCCGCGGGGATTTCAACCTTATCAGGATCATCGGGCGCAATGCTGTACTGATCCAACAAGCTGGGAATCACTTCCGGGTGCTCTGTGGCGCGATGGCAGGTATAGCAGGTCACCTTGCGCTGTCCGCCGAAAGTGCCCCGATTAAGCATGTTCACCATGAGAATCATCTTGCGCGCCGTTTGCTTCAGTGGCATATCGACGGCATATTCGGCCAAGCTGTCGCCTTCCGCGGAATGGCAATCAACGCAGTTCATGCCCGTGGCGGCGGAAAAGAATCCCATCGTGTCCATGAATTCCTTCACCGAAATTCCTTTGAGCAGTTGAACGTTTTTGAAAACGTCCTCGGCCATCAAGGGTTTCTGCTGCGTTCCGGGGCGAGCCGCCTGGCCATGTAATAACGAGTTGCCCGTAAAGTAAGCGATCGCCATCCCCAGCGCGTATAGCATCACTCGCTTCGATCCTACCTTCATTTTCGGCTCTTCTCCTCGTCCCGCACACTGCGCATGGGCATGGTTCGAGTCAGGTTTGGAGGTCCGCCTGCCACCTGTGAATTGAATGCCCTACTTGGCTTTCGCGTCTTGAGGGGCAGTGAATGCAGGTTTGCCGATGGTTTCCATATACCGAATCATCTCCGAGGGCACGCAGACCTGTTCTTCCGCTTCCTGATCCGGGATCCAGCGGTATTCATTCTTCGACAGCACAAATGGCTTCGTATAAACCGTGGGATCGTCAACCGACGCGACCATCTGCATGTGATTATGGTCCACGCGCGTATAGCGTTCCGTTATGTGCGCGTTGACGCTATGCGGGTGTCCAGCCTTGTCGAGCCAACTCTCGTCATTGACGCCCACCGTATCAATCACCAGCGTGTAATCCCCGTCCCAGTGTCCCACCGAATATCCGTACCAGCGTGACGGCACGCCTTCCTTGGTGTCGAAACTCTTCGGCAATTCGTGCTTCCCGTCCATCCACACGTACCGCCATATCCTTTGGTACTGGTGAAGCACCGCAACTCTGTCAGGCATGGTAGCGAACGCCAGGCCCCTGGTCTCGAAAACCAGATTCCGCGGAACTCCTAGTGGGTCACACGTATTCATAGGGTCATTGGAGTGGCCGGTCCCTACCTCTGTTTCCGGCTTATGAAGACTGAAAAGCTTCTGCCCCAACGGGGTAAGCGGAGGTATCTCCAGACGTTCAGGTGTCAGGTTCCCCGCCCAAGATCCACTGACATCGTGCACAGGTGCAGGTCCCCCCGGAGTAGGATCCGGCTTTAACCTATTTCCCTTATATAGGCTCTCCTT